>JAVBLB010000143.1:0-23429 GCA_031553735.1 Candidatus Adiutrix sp. | reverse complement strand
CCCCTGGACCCCCTTTGGGTTGGGTGCCAATGTCGGGGCGTCCCGTCAGCAGCGCCACAACTCGCCTTCGGCTCAAACAAGTGGCGCTGCGCGGAGGACCGATGGGGACGGTGACCTGGGCAGTGAGACGGATTAAGTGCTACATCAACAGTTTTACGGCAGTCCAATATTGTCGTTAACCCCAGGCCGTTTCCCGAACCAACCATTTTCGTGGTGGCCGCCCAATCGCATCCCGCAGCGGTCGCCGCCGCAGCGCCACTTGTTCGAGCCGTTCAGGCGAGTTGTGGCGCGGCCTACGGGTCATTGCGGCTTCACCAACGATTCCAAGGGGGTCCAGGGGGCGAAAGCCCCCGGCGCGGGTGGGTCCAGGGTAGGGTGCGCGCAGCACCCTCCCCTCCCGGGCGGCGAAGCCGCGCCGGTGGCGGGGCTTGGGGCGGAGCCCCATACTTCAAATCGCCCGCCCCATCGGGGCGCACCAACCCAAAAAACGAATCACGCCCCGCCGACAAACCCCTTGACTTGGGGAAGGGCGGAGTTATAATTGTGATAAGTTTATTCTATAATATGGAGGGTTGTCAACCGTGAGCCTTTTTTCCACCTGCACCTCGGGGGGCTGCGGGGCCAAAATCGGCCCGGCGGAACTGGCGGAATTTCTTCAGAACCTGCCGACGCTGAACGATCCGGGGCTTTTGGTCGGCTTCGGGGGCTCCGACGACGCGGCCGTCTATCGCCTGTCGCCGGAAGCGGCCCTGGTGGGCACGGTGGATTTTTTTCCGCCCATGGTCGACGACCCCTATCTCTTCGGCCGCATCGCCGCCGCCAACGCCCTGAGCGACGTCTACGCCATGGGCGGCCGGCCGCTGTTCGCCCTGAACCTGGTCACTTTCCCCCAAAAGGGCGACAAGGCCGAACTGGGTGAGATTCTGCGGGGCGGGGCGGAAAAGGTGATGGAGGCGGGCGCGGCGCTGGCCGGCGGGCATTCGATTTACGATCACGAGCCCAAATACGGCCTGTCGGTCACCGGCCTGGTTCACCCCGACCGCATCTGGCGGAACAACACCTGCGCTCCCGGCGACGCCCTGATTTTGACCAAACCCCTGGGCGTGGGCCTGGTCATGGCCGCTCTGCGGGCCGGCCTGGCCCGGGAGGATGAATACCAGGCGGCCACGGCCTCCATGGAACGGCTGAATAAATACGCGGCCGAGGCCCTGTCCGGCTTCCCGGTCAGCGCGGTGACCGACGTGACCGGTTTCGGCCTGGCGGTGCACGCCACCGAGATGGCCGGGACGGACCGCACCCTGGTCATCGATTTCGATTCCCTGCCGCTTCTGCCGGGCGCCCTGGGCTACGCGGCCGAATATCTGGCCACGGCCGCCGGGCAGCGTAACCGCAACCACCTGGCCGGCACCGTGGATATCGCCCAACTGTCCCCGGCCCGGCAGGAAATCCTGTTCGATCCGCAGACGTCGGGAGGGCTTCTGATCAGTCTGCCCGCGGCCCGGGCCGGAGAAGCCTGCGCGGCCATCCGCCGGCTGGACCCGGCCGCCGCCGTCATCGGCCAGGTGACGGACCGCCAGGCGGCCTCGGTGGTGGTTTTATAACGGCATCCAAGGAGTAATGACGATGACGGTTATCAACATGGTCGGCCAACCCTGCCCCCTGCCGGTGATCGAGGCCAAAAAGGCCCTGCGGACGGCGGGGGCGGGGGAGAGCGTTTCCATCCTGGTCGACAACGACCTGGCCCGGCAGAACCTGCAAAAGATGGCCGAGGGCCTGGGCTGCCAATTCGCCTATGAAACCACGGCCGAGGGCCACATCCTGGTGACCGCCACCCCGGGGGCCGTCTGCCGGCCGTTGGCGGCGGAGACGCCGGAACTGGTGGTGGCCATCGGCCGCGAAACCATGGGCTCCGGTGACGACGACCTGGGCCGGACCCTGATGAAGAGCTTCATCTACGCCCTGACCGAGTTGGATACGCCCCCGGTCCATCTGCTGTTCTTCAACGGCGGGGTCCGCCTGACCACGGAAGGGGCCGCCACGGTCGACGATCTGGCCGCCCTGGCCGCCAAGGGCACGGCCGTCAGCAGTTGCGGGGCCTGCCTCAATTTTTACGGCCTGACCGAAAAATTGAAGGTCGGCTCGGTCACCAACATGTACGCCATCGTCAGCGCCATGGGCCAGGCCCAAAAGCTGATTAATCTGTAGGCCGCCCGTGGAAGCCGTTTTGACTTTTCGCACCACCCACGGAGCCATGGCCGGGGAGCGGGCCCTCATCGACGGCGGGCTGGCGGTGCGGGTGATGGCCCTGCCTTCCAGCCTGGGGGCCGGCTGCGGCCTGTGCCTGCGGGTCGATCAAGCCGATCTGCCGGCGGCCGTGCGTCTTCTGGCCGCCGTCGGCATCGAACCCGAAGGGGTGTATTTGAAGTCAAAGGTCGAAGGGCGGACGGTTTACCAGCCAGCCAATCCTGATTTCGATGTGAAACCCGGAGCCTGATTTTCTTCCCGTCTCCATACATTCTCCACGGAACGGCGCTATGATGTTTCGGTCGGCCGTGAGTTGCCGGAAATTATTGTGGAGAATCGTATTATGCTTAAATCGCTTCTTGGCGTTCTGATTTCTGCGCTTCTGGCCGCCCCGGCCGCCCTGGCCGACAGCCGTGACCTGGTGGTGATGGACCCGGGGGCCCGGGCGTCCGCGTATCGCGAAGGCGCCGTGGACGTTCGAACCACCCCGGCCTCGACCTTTAAAATACCCCTGGCCCTGATGGGCTTCGACAGCGGGTTGCTGACGGATGCCGACCATCCGGTGTGGGCCTATCAGGATAGCTACCGCGAAACCCGGCCGGAGGTGCGAACGGACATCAGCCCCCGTTCCTGGCTGGCCGTGTCGGCGGTCTGGTATTCGCGGGAACTGACCCGTCGGCTGGGCCCGGACGCCTTCCAGAAATATGTGGACGCCTTCCAATACGGGAACCGGGACCTTTCCGGCGACCCCGGCAAAAACAACGGCTTGAGTCAGGCCTGGCTCGGTTCCTCCCTCAAGATATCCCCTTTGGAACAGGTTCGGTTCCTGGCCGATTTTCTGGCCGGCGATCTGCCCGTTTCCCGGGAAGCCCTGGAATCGACCCGTTCGATCGTGCCGGTTTTCGAAGGGCCGGGCGGCTGGACGATCCACGGCAAAACCGGCACGAGCTTTCAGAAAACGGACGGGGTGGGCGACCCCCGGCGGCAGATCGGCTGGTTTGTGGGCTGGGGCGTCAAAGGCGAGCGGATTTTGGTTTTCGCCCTGCGGCGGGTCGAGGAACAGAGCCCGGCCGAAGGCACGGCCGGCCAGCGGGCCCGCGATGAACTTTTGGGCCTCTGGCCCCCAGGGCTGAGCCCTGGCCCCAACTCCGAACCCGCTTCGCTGGACGACTGAGGCCGCAACGTCTGGGCGGCCGAGACCATCAGGGGCGTCTGCAGCCAGGGGCAACTCCGCCCCAGCTTTGCTGGGTCGGGGAGATACTTGTGGGTGAGGGGCGATTTTTGTGGATTGACAAGTGGATTCAGAGGGGATACGGTAGATTCCGAAGACCGGACGCTGATTGGAGCGGCCGCGTGCGGGATGTATTCGCAATGGCGGGGGTGATTCGGTGAAAACGGTTTTGGTGGCCTGTCGGACGATCGAGGACGAGGTCAAGGAGACCCTGGCCCGGCTGAAGCTCGATTATCCGGTGATCTGGCTGGAGGGGGGGCTGCACAACGTCGTCAACCGCCTGCGCGACCGGCTGCGCGAGGTCCTGGCCGAGGTCGACGGCCGGTGCGATCAACTGCTGCTGACCCTGGGCTACTGTGGCGGCGGGGTCAGTGAACTGACCACGGGGAACTATATCACCGTGCTGCCCCTGGCCGACGACTGCATTTCCCTTCTGCTGGGATCCATGGCCGCCCGCCAGGCCGCATCCTCGCCGCCCACCTATTTCCTGACCGCCGGGTGGATGCGCCACGAAAGCAACATCGTCAGCGCCTATCAGGAAATGGTGGCCAAATACGGCGAAGCGAAGGCCGACCGGATCAACAAGATGATGCTCAACAATTACAAACGGTTCGGCCTGGTGGATACCGGCACCTATGATCTGTCCCGGGCCGCGACCCGGGTCGCCCACCTGGCCGGGAAGATGGACCTGAACATCGAAACCCTGCCCGGGGAGGGCGGTTGGCTGGAGCGCCTCCTGACCGGCCCCTATGACGATCCGAGCCGTTTCCTGGTCATCCCGCCCCACGGCGAACTGAACTTCGATCAATGGTGCGGCCTTCTGGAAGGAACGGCGGCATCAAAGGCCGCCTGCTGACTTTTCATCATCCGGGTTGTATATCGGTCCGTTCAAAAGGGCTGAAAAACTGAAAAAAATGCGGAGGCTGACCTTTCCGTCACGTAAAGCCGACTCCGGCGGAGGGGGGAAGGGGGCCGAATTTTGAGCCGCCTCCAAAGCGCTGAGGTCGAATTCCGGGTCGCCGCTGGATTCGCGCAGGCTGACGCTGTCCAAGGCTCCATCGGCATCGATGATGACCGTGCATTCGCCCCACACTGTCCTTTCAGTCCGGGGTTTATACCGCACAAGGCCGATAATGCGATTTTCAACATTGTGGGTATAATCTTTGAGAGCTTCGGCATTATGCCGGCATTCAGGAGCTTTGGGCGAAATGCTTAGGTGAGGGCTTATGAAAGGGCGGTCATCGCTTCCGGAAGGATACAGGGGCGTGTTCGTTCCATCGCTGGCGGGTTTTCGCCCCGCTTGGGGCTCGGCCAGGGCGGCGGCGCAAAAAAGCAATGCGAACAGCCCGGTCAGAAGGCCGGCTGGGAAAACGGCCGCCGAATCAATGCCCGCGCGGCTCAAGGGCGACCTGGCCCCTTTCGCTTCCCGTCGAGAATCGGTTCCAGGCCAAAGTCGTTTGATGGAGAAACGGAGACGGCCGTCCCAGCGCCACGGTCGGAGTCTTCGGACTCCGGCCGTATTTTTTCGCCTGGCTGACACCGCTCAGGCGATGGCGTTCAGGAGAGCCTTGTGGGGGCGGGCGATGACCGCCGAACTGACGATGCCGCCTTCCTCGCCCATCCGCTCCAGCGCGGTGCGGGTGGCCGCTTCCACCGAGCCCAGTTCCCCGGTGTAAAAGACCTCGCCCTTGCCGCCCAGGCCCCGGGCCAGCCGTATTTCGATGAGCCGCACCTGCCCGGCCTTGGCCACGATGTCCCCGACCATGACCGCGCCCACCGCGGCGATGGTCTCGATGACCCCCAGGGATTCCATTTCCTCGATCATGGTGGCCCCCGACAGGGCCGGCATGACCGCCTCGGAGACGTTGGGGATGATGTGGGACCCCACCACGAAAATGCCGCCCGCCGTGACCCCCCGGTTCACCGAGGTGGTGACGTTGGCCACCTCGCCGCTGATGATGGTTATATATTTGCCGGGGCAGATGGGGGTGGACAGGAGCAGGTCCACCTCGGCGGCCTTCAGCATTTCATCGGTGGCCTCCACGGCCACGGGGATGGTTTTGAATTCCAGAAGTCCTAGCGCTGTGCTCATAGTCGTCTCCGGTGGTCTTTAAGGTCCGTAGGTATCGCGCGGGGGCCGTTTTTGAATCAACCTTCGATGACCAGCGATTGCTGGTCGACCGATTTTACCCGCCCGTCAAGGCTGGCGTGGATGTTGGCGCCCATGGCCCCCTCGGGCGGCCGGGCCACCAACTGGCCGCGGGTGACCGAATCGCCGGGGGCCACCGTCGGGGCGCAGGGCGCGCCCAGGTGCTGCTTGAGCATCAGGCGCACTTCCCGCACCCGGCCGGGATAGTCGATCAGCGGGGCCTCCTGGTGGGCATAGGCGGCCAGGCCCACTCGCTGCACCAGCTTGGGAATGGGGTAGGGCCGGTAGGGCCGGAAGGGGTTGGGCTTTTTCGGCGCCTCGTGGAGCGGGTTTTTGATGCCGACGGCCGCCATGCGGTGCTTGAGCTCCTGGTTCAGTTTCCAGGGCTGGAGGCTCATGATGCAGGCCAGTTCGCACAACCCGCATTCGCAGCAGAGAAAGGCCCCCGTGGCCGCCTCGTCCTTCTCGCAGGTGTCGTTGTAGGTGGCCAGGCGCATCAGCTTGTCCGGGTGCAGGCGGTGGCCCAAGAGGTAGCGCGGGCAAAGGTCGGTGCAGAGCATGCAGTGGCAGCAGGCGGTCTTGCCGATGCGCATCATTTCCTCGATCCGGCGGCTCTTGGACAGAACCCAGGGGTGGTCGCGGTTCAAGATGATGATGCCCTTGCTGGTCTTGGTCACCGGCGCGTCCAGGTCGGTCTCCACCTTGCCCATCATCGGGCCCCCGTTGATGTAGACCGGGTCCTTCACCAGCGGCCCCCCGGCCGCGGCCATCAGTTCCGAATACCTGACCCCCACCGGCACCAAAAAGGTGGCCGGGTTCTTCACCGCGCCGACCACGCTGACGTATTTTTCGGTGACCGGCCGCTCCTCTTCCAGAGCCAGGCTGATGTTGTGGAGGGTCTCCACGTTGACGACCACCGCGCCGCAGGCGATGGGGATGCCGCCTTCAGGCACGATGCGGCCCAGGGTTTCATAGACCAGCACGTGTTCGTCGCCCATGGGGTAGTAGTTGACCAGGGTCTTGACGCTCAGCCGGGGGAAGGCGCCGACCTCCTTGAGCAGTTCGGCCGTGGCCTCCTTGTATTTGGCCTTCAGGGCGAAAATACCGGCCTTGGCCCCCAGGGCTTCCACCAGGGTGTCCAGGGTCTTGAGGAGCTGGCCGGCGAAGATGTGGCTGAGCTGCTGGTCGACTTTGAGCAGTGGTTCGCACTCGGCCCCGTTGACCACGATATATTCCGGGCTGGCCTTGAGCTTGATGGCGGTGGGAAAACCGGCCCCGCCCGCGCCGACGATGCCGGCCTCTCTGATTTTACTGAGTATCTCGTCAAGCATATGACGCTCTCCAGGCCCCGGAGGGGCGATGGGCCGCCGCGCTGTCTTGCTGATCGGGCCGCGACGGCCGGGACGAAAAATTGATGGTCATTGATCACTTCATTCCGAATCGCGATCAAATTCAAGGCAATTTGATCGCGATTCGGCATCAACGCCCGAAGACCAGGGTCTTGACCACCACCGGCACCACCCGGCCGTTGGCCAGGGGGGCGCCGATGTCGATGTAGTCGCCGTTCTCCACCTTGACCGTGTCCAGGGAGATGATCTTCTTGTTCGGCAGGGCGTTCATCAGGGCATAGCCCAGGCTCTTGGCCATGTCCCGGTCCAGCACCACCACCAACAGGTCGTTGGTGCGCAGGTAATCGCTCAGGCCCTCGACGACCTTGCCGCAGATGTATTTGACCTTGTCGAACGAGGGATTGAAGACCCCCCGGAAGGCCACGGCCATCTGCTGATACCGGTCGGTGCCTTCCTCCTTGTACCAGGCGGCTTTTTCGGCCAGCCGGGAACTGAAGTATTTGTAATCGCCGGCCTCGTCGTCGTCGGTCAGCTTCAGGATGGGGATATTCTTGATGGGCAGGACCCCGGCATCGCTGATGGCGATGGTCGAGCCGCTGATCTCCATGGTGTTGGACCCGGCCCCCACCACCGTGGCCCGGATGGTCTCCAGCGGCTTTAAGAGTTCCACCTTTTTAAACGGCTCGCATTCGCGGATACAGTGGCCCAACAGGGGGCCAATGTCGCCGTAGGGAAAGGGATTGCCGGGGTCGTAGTCATTATAGATGAAATCGGCCACCCCGCCGGAGAAGGTCAAACCCTTGATCGGCCAGGTTTGCCGCAGGGGGTGGGCGGTGATGAACAGGTCCAGGTCGTCGGCCGGGCCATTGTCCAGGCCCAGCGACCGGGCCAGGATTTCGGCCAGCCGCCGGCACAGGCGGGTCAGGTCGCCCAGGTCGGCCGCGCGGCCTTCTTCAATCCTCAGATTCATCCGCCGGGCCAGTTCCCCGACTTTTTCGGCCACATAGGTCAGCTTCAGGTCGCGCGGCTCCAGGATGATCTGGCGGCCGCCGATGTCCAGGCACGAGGTGTCCACCGGGTCGCCTTCCAGGAAGACGGCCGTGTTGGTGGTGCCGCCGCCGATGTCCAGGTTGGCCAGAGGCCGGCCGAAGGCCTTTTTGCTCATGGCCGCGGTGCCGGCGCCGCGCCCGGCGATGATGGATTCCAGGTCGCTGCCGGCGGTGGCCACCACGAAGTCGCCGGCCAGGCCCGAGAGGGTTCGCAGCACCGCCTCGCTGTTTTCCTTGCGGGCCGTCTCCCCGGTGATGATGACCGCTCCGGCCGAAAGATCCTTGGGTTCGATGCCGGCCTTTTTATATTCCTTTTCCACCAGCCCGCGCACCGCGTTCACGTCGATGACCGCGCGGTTCAGAAGCGGCGTGAAATAGATGTCGCTGCGGTAGATGATCTCCTTGTCCACGATCTGGATGCGGGGAATGGAGGCGGCCGAGGCCGTGTTCTCCACCTCCAGCCGGCTGAAGATCAGCTGGGTGGTGGTGGTGCCCAGGTCGATGCCCACGCTGAGGAGGTATTCGCTCATGGCGCCGTCCGTCAGATGCCCGAGTGTTCCGGCTGGAAACCCGGGGGCAGGTATTTGAACATCATGATGTAAAACAGGCTGGAGAGCCGGTTTAAGGCCCGGATGATGTCGTCCCGGGTCGGCCCCCCGGCGGCGTCCTTGAAGGCGGCGGCGGCGGAAAGTTCCACTTCCCGCACCAGGGCCCGCAGGGTGTTGAGGGCCACGCACAGGGGCCCCATTTTATAGGTGGCCAGCATGTGGCGGTGGCCGAAGAACTTCACCGGGTCGTGGCTCTGTTCCCGGAGGGCGGCGGCGTCGAGGCCCAGGAGGTTGAATTCTTCCACCTCCTGGCCCCGGATTTCACAGGTCAAAAGGCGGCGGACGAAGCCCAGGATTTCCTCCAGTTCGTCGACGTATGGCTGGTTGCCGACCTGAAAGCCCACCACCTGGGCCTCGATGATGCGGGCGCAGAGGGTGTCGAGCTGGCCGCGCCAGATGATGACCGGGTGATCCTTGTGAACCAGCTGCCGGCCCTTGAGGTGGGTCAGGGATTCGGGCTTGTGGTCGAAGGTGCCGCCGTCCGGCCCGAAGAAGAGGTCTTTGGGTTTTTCCCCCGGGGGCGTGGTTTCGCGGGCCTTGGGATCGCTGAAGTCCCATTTGGGGGCCGGGCGTTCCTTCTTTGGGAGGGGCGGCGGGGCGGCCCCGGGGACTTCCGACTGGCGCATGCCGCTCTCCTTCTTGGCGAAAATCAGCTCGATCCGGCGCGACCGCAGATATTCCAGGGCCGCCGGGGTCACGACCGTCCCTTCGGGCACGGTGTGGATCCGGGCGTCGCTGTCTTTGAGGGAGAGGCGCAGATCGAGTTCGGTCAAGGGCTTCATAGGCCACCCTCCGAATTATTGCTCATACCAGTTGGCCGGATAGACCACGTAGAAAAAACGGGCGAAGTCGGGGGCCGAGAATTCGATGGTCGAGCGGGCCGGGATGAAGATGACGTCCCCGGCGTGGCCGACGACTTTGCGGCCGTCGATGAGGATCTCCAGGGTGCCGTCGATGACGTAGTCCACCTCGTCGTAGTTGAGGGTCCACTTGAAGGTGGAATGGTCCATCTCCATGACGCCGAACCCCAGGCGGGGGCTTTCCTCCAGGGTGACCATGTCTTTCAGGAAGACCTTGTCGCCGGCCTTGCCGGTGTCGAAGGGCTCGGGCTTCCAGTTGGGGGTATGGAAAGACATGATGCCGCTCTTGTCGACCACTTTGGTCCGGTCGCAGCCGCAGCCGTTTTCGGCGATGATTTCGGTCAGCACTTTGCGGATCATGTTTTCAAGGGCTTTTTGATCGATGTCGCTCATGGAAAATCCTTTCGGGCTTTCAGGGGGCGGCCGGAGACCTCCCCCTGAAAGGCTCTCGGTTCAAATCAGGCCGTTTCGGACTTTTTCAGGTCGCTCTTGGGAGCCATGTAATAGGCCAGGATCACGGCCGTGATCCCGCCGACCAGTTTGCCGACCACCACGGCAAAGATCATGTCCTTGTTGGCGCCGGCGGTGAAGCCCAGGTGGTCGCCGAAGACGAAGGCCGCGCTGACGGCGAAGGCCACGTTGATGACCTTGCCCCGGTCATCCATGTCCTTCATGATGCTGAACATGGCGATGTTGTTGGCCAGGGTGGCCACCATGCCGGCGGCGGCCTCCTTGTTCATGCCCAACAGCCCCCCGACCTTGCTCAGGGGTTCGCCCAGGAACTTGGTCATCAGGTGCACCAGGGTGAAGGCGCCGGCCAGAACCACGGAGATGCCGCCGATGACGGCGAAACCTTCACTGATGGGGGCCATGCCCATATTCTGGATCCAGCCCGGAGCGTTGGCGCCGAGAGCCCCGTTCACGCCGGCCAGAATCAGGGCCACGGTGAGGAAGGCGATGACGAACTTGCCGAACCATAGAAAAAGGGTGATCATGAAGTTCTGGGCCAAACTGAGGCCGATGGCGATGACGGCGGCCACGATGATCACCGGGATCAGGTTTTTGACCATCCAGATGAAGGGATACCCGGCCACGGCCCCGCCGGCCAGACAACCCAGGGGAATGGTGATCATGCCGATGAGGATGCCCTTGGCCAGGAAGGGCCGGTCTTCCAGGCGGATGATGCCCAAGGCCACGGGAATGGAGAAGACGATGGTGGGGCCCATCATGGCGCCCAGGATCAGGCCGGCGAAATTGCCGACATTCACCATTTCGGGGGTGGCCGCCACGTTGGCCGCGCCGTTGACCCAGGCCCCGGAGAGGGCCATGGCCAGGGGATAGCCGCCCATGTCGTTAGCCAGCAACGTGGTGGCGAACATGGCCGGGCTGGCGCCCAGGGCCTGGTAGATGGGGCCGACGATCGGCTCCAGCACCCGCCCCAAGACCGGGGCGATGCAGTAGGCCCCGACCATGGAGAGGGCCAGGGCGCCCAGGGCGTTGAAACCTTCCTCGAACTTTTCCCCCAGGCCCGCGTGGTTGCCGGTGAAGCGGTCGATACCGGCAATGGCCATCAGGATCAACATGATGATCAGGATGATGTCATTGATTCCCATGGGTCAGCCTCCTTCCTTGCCCCGCCGGGGCAATATGCCGCCGCCGCCGCGCCTGACCCGGGTCGCGGAACCGGAACGAAGGTGCGGTGAGCTCCGTCATTCGGATCGCGGGATTATTCCCGGTGGCGCGGGCGGCCCGACGGCCGGTTGGTCGTCTTTTATTTCAAGAACTTGTCGTCAACCTCCAGCGAATCGATGATGCCCACCACCACGGCGTCGATGGGGCAGTCCTTGTCCCGAAGCGAACTGCGGGCCACGCTGCCCTTGGCAACCAGCACGTCCTCGCCGATGCCGGCGCCGATCATGTCCACGGCCACGAAAGTCTCGGAGTCGCAGTTCGGGCCGCTGGCCTGAACCACCAGGAGCTTGTAGCCGTTGAGTTTTTCATCCTTCTTGGTGGCCCAGACGTTGCCGAGCACTTTGCAGATGATCATGGGGGCCCCTCTTTTCAGCCTTTGATGACGTTGATCTTCATGGCCAGGATGTAATCCTGGGCCAGGGGGGTCAAGACGTCGCCGGGCGACAGGCGCAGGGTCTGCCCCGGGCCTCCGGAGGCCGGGCAGGCGGCCATGACCCCGGCCTCGGACAGGACCCGGCGGCCGGAGGACGGACGGGCGGCCGCCGGCGTCGGCAGCGAAGCGGAGCCGACCGGCGGATTTTTCAAACCGGCCGCCGGCCGGCCCGAGAGGGCCTCCGCTATCTGGTTCTCATCCACCAGCTTCAGTCCGTAGCCCTGCAGCACGCTTTCGCACTGGGCGTACCGGGCCAGAAGGGGCCGGGGGGCGGTGGCCTGGTAGCGGCGCCAGACCAGCCCGTCTTTGAGGGCGGCCACCGGCTGCCCGTTCAACAGGGCGCCGAGGAGCGCCCGGCCCTCCACGGTGCAGCCTTCGTCGCCCTCGGCCACCCGCACCAGGGCCTGGATGTTCAGGCTGGTGATCAGAACCGCGGCTTCCCGGGGCAGTTCGTCGTCCCACAGCCGGTGCTCGACGACCTCGAATTGCTCCTGAAGGCGGGCCAGGGCGGGGGTGCTCAGTTCGTCCCGCCGCCCCACCAGGTGCAGAAGCGGCCGGGAGGCGGCCGGGGCTTCCAGGGTGGCTTCGGCCCCCAGGCGTTTCATCAGCTCGCGGGTGATATGTTGGATCAAATCGTCGGAGATTTGCATAGTCGTTGTCTCCTTGGATTCGGAGGCCGCCGTCTGGTCCGTCCCGCCTTCACGGGCGGTCGGGGGACAGAGGCTCCGGAACCGCCGGCGGGCAGCCCAGGGCGATGCCGGCCGGGGTGACCAGGATGGGCCGGGCGGAGACCGTCACCGGTCGGCCCGTTTCCTGGGCGATGATTTTTTCGATGCCCACGGTGGCGGCCGTGCCGCCCACCAGGTGGATTTCCTCCACCTGTCGGTCGGCCAGCCCCTGGCGGATGATGGTGCCGATCTTTTGCAGCACCGGGGCCACCAGGGCCGCGATTTTGCGCCCGTTGCGCGGGTCCTGCTTCATGGCTTCGGCTTCGTCGAAGCTGATTTTATGGTGTCCGGCCAGCACCAGGGTCAGGTGGGTGCCGCCGGTCGGTTCGTCGAAGGTGTGGAGCGTCCGGCCGTTTTCCAAAACGGCCACCCCGGTGGTGCCGCCGCCGATGTCCACGATGGCCCCGTTGGCGATGTTCAACACCAGGTTGGCCGCGCCGGGCTCGTCCAGCACGGTTTCCACCTCCAGGCCGGCCCCGGCGGCCACATAGCGGTGGGTGGCCGCGTCCCGCTCGGAGGTGCCCGGGGGCACGGCGATGGCCGCGAAGGCCAGTTCCACCCCCAGATCCCTTTCCAGTTCCTGTTTCAACTCTTCAACGATGGAGCGGGCCGCTCCGAAATCCACCACCAGCCCGTCCCGGACCACCTGGGCGAAGCGCCGGGCCGTGCCCAGAGGACGATTGTCCTCGCCCAGGGCCACCAGCACGATGGAAGCCGTGCCCAGATCCAGCCCCACCCGGATGGCCTCGCCCGGACGGGGCGGGCGACGGCGGGTGAGGGCGGCCTCCACCTCGGCCAGGAAGCTTTCCGGTTCCACCAGGGGCGGCCGGGGCGCGCCCGACTCAAGGCCTTCGGCCGGGGCGGCCGACTCCAGGGTATGCACTGAATGCGTATTCATACGAATTGGGGATCAGTCGCCCGTTCCCGGCCCCGAAGAGGCAAAGCGCCGCCCAACACCGTCATGGGCGGATAGGGCGGTCGAGACGAAGGCCAACGCCTCCATCCCGTGGCCGGGAACGCGGCGGCCGGTCTCAGTTTTCCAGCTTGGGCAGAATGAATTCCACTTCGCTGTGGGGCCGGGGAATGACGTGGACGCTCAACAGCTCGCCCACCCGGCCGGCGGCCGCGGCCCCGGCGTCGGTGGCCGCCTTGACCGCGCCCACGTCGCCGCGGACCATCACGGTGACCAGGCCGCCGCCCACCTGAACTTTGCCGATCAGGGTGACGTTGGCGGCTTTGACCATGGCGTCGGCCGCCTCGATGGCGGGGACCAGGCCTTTGGTTTCAATCATTCCCAGAGCGCGGGTGTCGTTGGCCATGAGAGTACCTCCTCGGAGTTTTATTATTATGTGTGATGCGTTTGGTTAGGCGCGTTTCCGCCGCCGCCGGGGCGGCGGCGCTTTACATGGTCGAGCCGGCGTCGGTCGGCGCCTTGGGCAGAATGAACTCCACCTCGTTGTGGGGGCGGGGGATGACGTGAACGCTGATCAGGTCGCCCACCCGGCCGGCGGCCGCGGCCCCGGCGTCGGTGGCCGCCTTGACCGCGCCCACGTCGCCGCGAACCATCACGGTGACCAGGCCGCCGCCCACGTGTTCCTTGCCGATCAGGGTGACGTTGGCCGCCTTGACCATGGCGTCGGCCGCTTCGATGGCCCCCACCAGACCTTTGGTTTCGATCAGGCCCAGGGCTTGTTGGATGTTGGTTGCCATGTGTTCCTCCATATTGGGTTGGCCGGCGGGGATGAACGCCCGGGCCGGTGTTTATTTTACAGCGAGGCTTTCAGCCGCTCCACTATTTTCTGCACCAGGACGTCGATCATCGCCTCGTTCACGGCCGGGGCCGGAGCGGCGGCGCTTTCCAGGCTCCCGGGGCGCAGGTCCTCCAGCTCCCGGAGGCCGTAGGCCACCCGCCGGATGTTGATCAGATTCAAGGGGCCCACGTTGTCGGAGGTGGCGTTGTGCCCCACCGCGCCGCAGCCCAGGGTCAGCGAGGGGGTGAGCCCGGTGGTGGCCCCGATGGCCGCCAGGGCGGCCGGCGAATTGACGATCAGCCGGGAGACGGGTTTCTTGAGCCCGAACTCGCGGATGACGCTCTCATCCTGGGAATGGATGCTCATGGTGTGGCCGGCGCCCTCCAGCGAGAGAATCTCGATGCAGCGCAGGCAGGCCTTCTCCCAGTTGTCCTCGACGTAGAAGCCCAGGACCGGCATGAGCTTTTCCTTGGAAAAGGGGAATTTTTCCCCGACCCGGGTCTCTTCGCCCAAAATAACCCGCGTGCCCTTGGGAATGCTTATCCCGGCCATCTGGGCGATGTATTCGGGGGGCCGGCCCACCAGCTTGGCGTTCATGGTGCCGCCGGGGCCCATGAGGATCTTTTCCACCTTTTCGCAATCGCCCGGGGGCAGGAAATAGCCGCCCTGCTTCTGGACCTCCTCCATCACCTTCTGCCGGATGGGGGCCTCGGTGATGATGGATTGTTCCGAAGAGCAGATGGTGCCCCAGTCGAAGGTCTTGGAATCGAAGATCCTTTTCACGGCCAGGGGGATGTCGGCGCTCCGCTCGATGAAGGAGGGCCCGTTGCCGGGGCCGACCCCCAAAGCCGGGGTGCCGGAACTGTAGGCCGCGTGGACCATGGCGTTGCCCCCGGTGGCCAGGATGATGTTCATCTTGGGGTGGCGCATCAGGGTGTCGGTGGCTTCCTTGGTGGTCATGGTCAGGCAGGTGACCAGATTCTTCGGAAGGCCCAGCTCGCCCAACGTCGAGCGCACGATCTTGACCACTTCCATGATGCAGTTGCGGGCGCTGGGGTGCGGCGAAAAGATCACCGCGCAGCCGGCCTTCAGGCTGATCAGGGACTTGAAGATGGTGGTGGAGGTGGGGTTGGTGGAGGGCACCAGGGCCGTCACCAGGCCCACCGGGACCCCGACTTCGAATATTTTGTTCTCGCGGTCCTCGCGGATGAGACCCACGGTTTTCAAAGGTTTGATGTATTCGTGGACCCTTTGGGAGGCGAAAAGGTTCTTCACCACCTTGTCGGGCCACTTGCCGAAGCCGGTTTCCTCGTGGGCCATCTTGGCCAGCTTGACCGCCTGGGCTTCGGTGGCCTTGGCCACGGCCGCCACCGCCCGGTCGACGGTCTCCTGGTCCAGCTCCCGATAGATCGCCTGGGCCTCGGCCGCCAGCTCCACCAGGTTGCGGGCCTCCTGGATGGATATCAGGTCTCTGTCTTTTACGTCAATGGTCATCGGATCTCCTTATCGGAACCCCCTCGTCTCCCCCACCGGTTCGGAACCGGCGGACGGCGACGGGGCCGCCCGGACGGGCGCGGGCTCCATTGGTCCTGGCATCCTATTTCTTCCCCGGCTTGCGGGCCTTCTTCGCCTTGGGCGGAGCTTTCGGCGCTTCGGCGGCCGGCGGGTCGTTTTTCACCGGGCGTTTTTTCGGGGGCGCGGGCGCGACGTCGCCCGGCAGCGCCGGCATCGGGGCTTCCGGCTTGACCGCCGGCACCTCCGGCGTCGGCCGCCGGGCCGGGGCCTGGGCCTCCGGCTTGACCGCCGGCGCTTCGGCGGCGGGCCGAACGGCCGGAACCTCGGAAGCGGGGCGGGCCTTCGGCGGGCCGCCGCCCGTTTCCGGGCCGGGTTCGTCGGCGGTCGCCAGGCCGTCTTTGGCCAGCATGGCCCAGACGGCCGGGTCCGGTCGGGCGATGATGTGGGTCATTCCCTCCGCTCCCAGACCGGCGATGACGGCTCCGGCGGCGTCCAGGGCCGCCCGGACGGCGCCCACTTCGCCGCTCACCGTGGCCGCGGCCAGCCCCCCGCCCACCAGGTGGGCCGTGATCAGGCTCACCCGGGCGGCCTTGACGGCTCCGTCCACGGCCGTGACCAGGGGGGTGTAGCCCCTGGTTTCAATGACGCCCAGGGCCGATCTCAGGTTCATCAGGTCCAAGGCTCTTTACCCCTGTATCTCAATAGGCGGTCGGGTTTTCGGCCACGAAGACCACCGCCGCGGCGAAGGCGTCGCAGGCGGCCTTGCAGGCCGACTGGCTCCCGGTCAAAAGACCCCCGCCGAAGTTGGTTTCCGACGGCGGGCCGTAAAAGGCCGCCAGGCGCACGTCGGCCGCTTTCAGGGCCATATCCAGGGCGTACATGGCCTCCAGCGGCGGCGCGATCAGGTAGGCCAGGGAGTCGCCCTCGCCGACCCCGGCCACCTGCGAGAGGTAGCTGCCGGTGCGGGAGATGCAGTGGGCGTAGTAGGGGATGGTGTCGTCCTCGTTGGCCGAGACGAACCAGGCCTCGTTTTCGATGAAGGACCGGATGGCGTTGAGCCCGCTTCTGACCTCCGCCGGGTTGGGCCCGGCGATGATGCCGATGATTTCACCGGCCAGCTTGGTGTTGGCGTTGGCGGCGCCGCCGTAGAAGCTCTTGGCGTACACCACTTCCACGTCGGCCATCTTGGTGGCTTCGTCGAGGGCGGTGTAGGTGACGTCGTCGCAGTCGGCGGTCACCAGGCCGAGGCTCTTGAAGCCGGCCTTCAGGTTCAGATCCTTGGCCATGTCAGGGCTGACATTGGGGATGATCTTGGCCGCCAGGATGGTTGTCTTCAAAGGATCGTTCTTAGCCATATTGTTACCCTCTCGTGTGAAGTAGTGCGGCTCAAAGCTTCAGGTCCAGGCCGCTGACCTTTTTATCCAGCATCATCTTGATGATGTCGGCGATGTAGCCGCCGGCTTCCACGGCCGGCGTGCCGCGGCGGTGAATGTTGGATACCACGGTGCGGCGGGCTTCGGGCATGTCGGCGGTGGCCTTGTAGGCCAGGTAGGCGCTCATGCTTTCGGCGGTGATCAGCCCGGGGCGCTCGCCGATCAGGGTGCAGACCACCTCGGCTCCGGTGATGTCGCTGATGGCGTCTTCGGTGCCCACCCGGGCGTACTGAACGAAGAAGGGCGCGCAGGGCTTGAGGTTGTTGCGGGCCAGGCCGTCGACGATGGCTTTGAAGGTGTCCATGGCGTTGGTGGTGACGGCGGTGGTGGACAGGCCGTCGGCCACGTAGATGACCACCTTGTTGTTCGAGCCCACGTGGGCCTTGATTTTCTTGGCTTCCTCGTCACTGAACCTGCGGCCGAGGTCGGGGCGGGTCAGGTAGATGTCCTTGTTCTCGCACAGGGTTCTGAAGTGCGGCAGGTTGTGTTCCTTGATCCAGTCCTCCGAAACGTCGGTGAAGACGGCGTCCATGGCCATGGCGTGGTCGGCCCGGAAGCGCAGGAGCGTTTCCGTGAGGTAGCGCGGGCCGGCCCGCCAGACCCCGATCCGGGCCGGGGTGCTCCTCTTCATGGCTTTCAGGGCGTCGAGGTTCTGCGGCTTGGGCACATAGATGCGCTCTTGGAGGTCGATGGCCCCCAGGTCGGGCAGGCTTTCCCCGCTGACGGCGGAAGAGCTCTTGCCGTTGCCGTTGCGGCGGTCGGGCGACGCGGCCGGGGCCGGAATCTTTCCGCCCATT
The DNA here is from genome assembly GCA_031553735.1 of Candidatus Adiutrix sp. Taxonomy (GTDB): domain Bacteria; phylum Desulfobacterota; class Desulfarculia; order Adiutricales; family Adiutricaceae; genus Adiutrix. Next base: position 5,590 of record JAVBLB010000143.1, on the reverse strand, counting down.
TCCATCAGAATGGCCTCGACGGCTTTTTTCAGTTCGTGTTCCGTAACCATGGTCTACCCCCTTGGTCATACTATTTTACGGGTTGCATCGGGTTATGTATTTTCTCAAACGAACCGGCGGCCGACCGGCCGGCGGCCCGCGTTTTTCAAAAGAAGACCGAGGCGTCGCCGGCCTTGGCGGTCAGGCGGCCCTTCTCGTCCATCAACTCCATCCTCTTCATCCACTCGAAGAATTCCGGCGCCGGGGTGCGGCCCAAAAGCTCGCGCAGGGTGGCGTCGTCGTGGTAGCTGGTGTCCTGATAGGCCAGCATGATGTCGTCGCCCATCGGCAGCCCCATGTAGTAGTTGGCCCCGGCCAGGCCCAGGAGCATGGTGGCCATCTCCTGGTCGTCCTGGTTGATCTTGGTGTGGTTGGTGTAGCACGGAGCCATGCCCATGGGGATGCCGAGAAGCTTGCCCATGAAGTGGTCCTCCAGGCTGGCCCGGATGATCTGGCGGCCGTCGTACAGGGTCTCGGGGCCGATGAAGCCGGAGACGTTGTTGAGCATGAAGGGTTTGAAGATGCGGGCGTAAGCGTAGCAGCGGGCCTCCAGGGTCATCAGGTCCACGCCGCGGTCGGCGTCGATGGACTGCTCGGAGCCCTGGCCGGTCTCGAAATACAGGAGGTTCGGCCCGGGGGCCTGGCCCAGCTTGTGGATCAGGTCATAGGCCTCGTGCAGCAGATTGGTGGTGACCCCGAAGCCCTCGTTGGCCGGTTCGGTGCCGGCGATGCTCTGGAACAGGCAGCAGCAGGCCGCGCCTTTCTCCACCGCCCCCATCTGGGTGGTGATGTGGGCCAGGACGCAGTTCTGGGTCGGGATGGACCACTTCTGCATGAATTCCCACAACAAATCCAGGATGGCCCGGGTGTTTTCCACGTTGTCCTCGACCGGGTTGACGCCGAAGACGGCGTCGCCGGAGCCGTAGGAGACCCCTTCGCACAGCGAGGCCCGGATGCCGTCGAGATCGTCGGCCGGGTGGTTGGGCTGGCAGCGGAAGGACAGGGTGCCCGGAAGGCCCACGGTCGTGGCGCAGGTGCCGGCGACGGTGATCTTGGAGGCGGCGTAGACCAGGTCCATGGCCGTCATGATTTTGGCCACCCCGGCGACCACTTCCGCTTCCAGGCCGCGCGACAGCCGGACGATGTCCTCCCCGGTGGTCTCATGGCGCATGAGCCACTCGCGCAGTTCGCCGATGGTCCAGTTCTTGACCCGCGAGTAGATGCCGAGATTCAGGTCCTCCCGGATGGCCCGGGAGACCTCGTCCTTTTCCGGGGGCAGCACCGGATTTTCATAAAAATCGGCCAGCTTCAGGTTGGCCAGCACTATCTTGGCGGCCGTGCGTTCGGTGACCGTGTGGGCGGCCCGCCCCAGAAGGACGTCCCCCGATTTTTCGTCGTTGGCCTTGGCCAGAACGTCGGTGAGGTCCTTGAACGCGTAAACCTGCCCGGCCAGTTTGGTTTTGAGAATCACAGGTTCTCCTCCGTCAGTCAAATCGTATGTCTGTGCCCCGGGGCCGAGCCCGGTCAGGCGAATATCGAGGCGTCGCCGGCCCGGTCAGTCAGGCGGCCGTTTTCCCACAGGCCCATCTTTTCCATCCACTTGGCGAAGGCCGGAATGGGGGAGAGACCCAGGAGCTGCCGCAGCGAGGGACCGTCGTGGTAGCTGGTGCACTGGTAGTTGAGCATGATGTCGTCGCCGTGGGGGATGCCCATGAAATAGTTGCAGCCCGCGGTGGTCAAAAGGATGGCCAGGTTTTCGACATCGTTCTGGTCGGCCTTGGCGTGGTTGGTGTAACAGGCGTCGCAGCCCATGGAGATGCCGGTCAGCTTGCCCATGAAGTGGTCTTCCAGGCCGGCCCGGGTGATCTGCTTGGAGTCATAGAGATACTCCGGACCGATGAAGCCGACCACGGTGTTGACCAAAAAGGGGCTGTAGCGCTTGCCGAAGCCGTAGCACCGGGCCTCCATGGTCACCTGGTCGGCACCGTGGTGGGCGTCGGAAGACAGTTCCGAACCCTGGCCGGTTTCGAAATACATGACGTTGGGGCCGCAGCCGGTGCCCTCGTGGAGGGCCAGGTCATAGGCCTCGTCCATCATCTTCATGTCGATGCCGAAGGCGGCGTTGCCCTTTTCGGAACCGGCGATGCTCTGGAAGATCAGGTCGGCGGGAGCGCCCTTGCGGATGGCGGCCATCTGGTTGGTGACGTGCCCGAGGACGCAGACCTGGGTGGGGATCTGGAAGCGGTTCTTGATCTCGGTGAAGCGCTCCAGGACGGCCTTGATGTTGTCGGCCGTGTCGTCCACCGGGTTGAGGCCGATGACCGCGTCGCCGGAACCGAAGGACAGGCCCTCATAGACCGAGGCGGTGATGCCTTCGATGTCGTCGGTGGTGTGGTTGGGCTGGAGGCGGATGGCCAGGCTGCCGGGCTGCCCGATGGTGGTGTTGCAGTGGGCGGTGACCCGCATTTTGGAGGCCCCGTAGACCAGGTCCATGTTGGTCATCAGCTTGGCCAGGCCGGCCACCACTTCCGAGGTCAGGCCCCGGCTGACCCGCCGGATGGCCTCCGAGCCGGTGTGGTTGCACAGGAGCCACTCCCGGAATTCGGCCATGCGCCAGGCTCGGATTTCTTTATAGATGGATTCGTTGACCGCGTCCTGGATGACCCGGGTGACTTCGTCCTGTTCGTAGGGCACCACCGGGTTTTCCCGGAGGTCGCCGATGGTCAGTTCGGACAGGACCTGCTTGGCCGCGATGCGTTCGGCCATGGTTTCGGCGGCGACGCCGGCCAGGTGGTCGCCGGAGCGGTCCTCGTTGGCCTTGGCCAGGACGTCCTTGACGTCTTTGAACTGGTAGGTTTTCCCAAAGAGCGTGGTTTTCAGTATCACTGGTCTACCTCCCTGATTTTTTGGCGATGGAGGGCGTCCGGGCCCCCTGTGGGGCGTGGCGGCGCCGCGACCGCGTCTGGCGGATCGGGACGGCCGTGGCGAAGGCGCGGTCGCCTCCGTCGGTATTCAGAACCCGGCCGCGAATGTATTCCCAAGATTCCGCCGGGGACCGAAATCGGTCGCCCGGCTGTTTTTGCTATTTTCAAGGCCCGTTAGGGGCGATGCGCCGCCGTAACCGTTTCAGGCCGACGCGGGCGCGGAAAAGCCGGCCAGCCATTCGTTCAGTTCCTTCAGCCCCTGGCCGGTGACCGAAGACACTTCAAATATCGTTTTGACCCCGGCCTCGCCGAGCGACCGCCTGGCCCGGGCCAGGGTGTCCGGGCCGGCCAGATCCACCTTGCTGATCACCCCCACCACCGGGGCCTTCATGGCCAGGGCCAGGCGGGAGGGGAGCGACGACGGGCGCTGGCCGTCCATCAAAAAGAGCACCACCCCGGCCCTGACCGAGTTGAGAAGCAGGGCGTTGTAAAAGTGGGGGATGGTGACCATCTCCCCGGGGGTGTCGATGGCCCGGTCCAGGTAGACGATGGCTTCGGTTTTCTTCACCGGGGCGGCTTCGTCCGACGGGCCGGCCAGGTGCATGGCCTTCAGGAGCGTGCTCTTGCCGGCCCCCACCGGGCCGATCAGCATCAGGGGCTTCGGGGCGGTCATCTCAGGTCCTGGTGACCGGGGCCGGGCTGAAGCCCAAAATGCGGGTCAGGGCCTCCACCGCCCCGGAAAGGGCGCTTTCCACCGCGGCCACGTCGCCGGTGAAGACCAGGCAGCCGGTGAAGCGGTCGACGAACTCCAGCTTGACGTCCCCGGACTTGGAGGCCACGTCGGCGGCGATGATGGCGCCCTCTCCGGGGGTGATGGTCATCAGGCCGATGGCCCGGCTCTCCGTCACCCCGATCTGCTGGCACAGTTCCGCCCCGGGATGGGCGATGAGGTGGGCCAGCGTGGTTTGCTTCCCGGGGACGTATTCCTGAATGGTGCGCAGTTTTTCCAGTTCCGTCATGATGCCCTGGTCACTTTCGGCGGTCGCCGTCTTCTTCCGAGCCCCGAAGGGGCGGAGCGCCGCCGCTGTCCCATTACAGCCAGGCCGCGGCCACGCGGTGCGGGGCTCGCGGATACATAGCCCCGATGAGGCTCCGGAGACGGCGCGGTGCGGATGCTTTGTGAAATTTCGCGAAAACCGAAGGGACGTATCCCGCGCTTTCTTTTGGTGATGAACAGTCAAATCGGCCTGGTCGGTCCGGATGGTTCTCTTCGGCTCGGGGCCGCTCCAGGTCCATTATCCTCAAAAAGGTTGACGGGGCTCAGACGCAAAAGATCGCTTATACAATGCGGTTTTGAACGGGGTGAAGGAAGTTTTTGCATTATGGATGAGCAATCATCATAACTGGGAAGTATCATACCCCTTTTTTTCGGTTTTGGCAAATTATTCGAAGGCTTTTTTCTGAAATTCAAGGCCCGGGGCTATCACTTGCGGTATTTTGATCCGTAATATCAAAGTGATAAAATAATCCGGGACCCGGTGGAGGCTGGCCGCATATGCCAGGGGCGCCCGTATTCAGGAATGTAATGTGCAATAATTAATTAAGTAAGGGCCGGGCTGCGATATTTGGGTGAAAAATTCGCTATTTCAGCCTGTTGCGATTAAATTCACAGCCCCGGCCGGTCCGCCGAAGGGATTGGCGGCTCAAGACCTCTAGGAGAGTCAGGGTATAAAACAAAGTTATTAGTCAGATCGTTCCTGGCTTGGAGGGAAAGCCCCCTTATGGTTCTAGATCGGTCTGCTGTTATGTATTTCAAAATTTGTTGCCCGCCTTCCAGATTCGCTTCAGACAGGTTAAACGCGGCTATTTTCTTTTTCAGCGACCGGTTGAAAAGCGGCCCGGTTTCGGAGCCGGTGTGGAGGGCCATCGACGGGGTTGCTCCGCGCGCGGTCGAAAAGGCCGCTAATTTAAAGAGACTCCGGATCGGAAATTTTTACCGGATGCGGCTTTTCGGGCTTGAAAATGACCGAAAAAATGAAGATCCGGCTCGATTTTTCAAAAAAAGTACTCGGTATATTTGCGACATGGTAAGGGCTGAACCACAATCGTTTTCGGTATTAGGAAGACGCACCCTCCATTCGGTAGGTTAAATGGCATTGATGATTTTAAAATTTTGCCTTGACAGCCTATATTGTTTATGCCACCATGAACATGAACGAGGGAAGTTCCGACAAAAATAACATGAATTTCATTTGGTAACCGGGTTGAAAGATGGCTGGAGGCCATTGGTATTAACCGGTTTATCGTGTCCGTCAACGTTATGGTAAGTCTTTTCGACCACCTGGCTTTTGCCGGGGAATGATTTATCTGGCCAACCGTTGGCTGTTGTTCTATTTTTGTAGTCATGTTTCGGCGGCGACAGCCGCGGGCACTGACTCCCGACTGTGTCCCATCATTTGGGAATGGCCGGATTGTTTCCGCAAGTGATGTATTTCTTTCATTAATATGTAACCAGCCATAGTTTTGCCGTATCCGCAATCAACCTGGCCTCTTCGGTCCGGCATCCATCCGGCGTTCGCGTCGAACGGGTGCTCCGGGCGGCGGCCGGTGGTTGTTAACGTATTCTG
>JAVBLB010000095.1:0-6820 GCA_031553735.1 Candidatus Adiutrix sp. | reverse complement strand
TTCCGGCCCTGGGCCTGGAAGCGGGCCCGGAAGCTGTAAGGCTTGTGGTGCACCAGATCCCGCAGCAGCCAGAAAGGCCAGGTAATCAGAAAGCCCAGGGTGTAGATTATTTTATAGAGAATGCGCATCGTATATCCACCTCCAGAGCGGGAGCGGGTTGGCGAACCCCGAAGGGCCGAAAAAGAACGGAAGCGATTGCCCCTTCGCCACGGTCTGATCGCTCTGCGAGCGACAGCCGGCTATCGCCCTGCCGGGCCGACCATGACGAAGCCGGGCGGGGCAAGTCTCTCCAACCAAGTCGCGACCCGGTGTCAATCGTCTCCGGCTTCGCTTCTTTCGACAGGGTCGCGGGATCCGGCTGGATCGGCCGGCCAGCGCCAGCCCTCGGCGGTGAGGGTGCGCCCGGGAACCAGAGAGATGAAGTCCGCCTCGTCCCAGGGACCGGTCAAGAGCCGCCGCAGCCACCCCAGATTGCCGGGTAGCCGGGCCAGCCCCAGCCCCAACCTTTCGGAAAGGGGCCGGATCTTGTCCTCCTGGACCGACAGGTCGTAGGCTCCGGTGTCGATGAAGCCGAAACGCCGGTAGTGATTCAGCAATAATTTATAAATTCTTTCGGCCCGCTCCAGACCGAACCGGGACTGGTCACGATCGAAGGAGGCCACCAAATTTTCGGTGTGCCGCAGCCAGCCGGCGGTCAGAAAATACGTGGCCGCCTGACGCGAAGCCCGGAGCCGCCCGGCCTGGGAGCCCATAATAAATGACAGGCAGTCGTCGACCCGGGGCAAAACCAGCCGGAAGGGAAACGGCCCCAACTCCGTAGAGGCCCCGCCGCAGTGACCCATAGCCACCAGCGCCAGATCCACCTCGCCGCCAAGACCGGACAGAACCTCGGCCAAATGGGCCCGCAGCCGTCCGGGCTGATCGTGCAGCCCCGCTTCCAGCCAGTGGACCGGATACTCGAGCCCCGTCTCCGCAAGGGCCAGGTTCATTTCATCTTCCAGGGTGTTGCAGCAGAGGACCACCGTCGACATCATCCGCTCCCGCCCGGCCCCGCGGGTAATGCGCCGCCGCGAGCCGTCCCAGGGTGGAATCACGGCGGGCGGGGCGAAGGCTCACCCGCCTCCGGCCCTGAACGGACAACCGATTTCCAACCCTCAATCGTGGTCGGCCTGGGGCCGGTGAGGCCCGGCGCCCGGGACCAGGGGACCCCGTTAATTTATACTACATTTGAACCGGTCTTACAAGCGGCCGAAGCAACGGTTCAGGGCGAAAGCGGTATAGCGGCCGGACAACGGATATTTGAAGTGAGGCTTTTGCAATCTTTGGTGTGCCGGCACCAAACCCTGGTCGGAGCATGGGGACCTGACGCCAGTCAGCAACCGGCCGTCCCCGGCCGGTTGCCGAGGGGCGCAGGGGACCACCATGTCCCCTGCCGGGGGGTTGGGGACGGCGCCCCCAAGATTACAAAAGCCTCAGCCGTTCATGTTCATGGCCAGGGTTTTGATTTCGGTTTCGAACATGACTTCCATCTTGTTGGGGGGGATGACCCGCTGGACGAAGCCCAGGCCGAACTTGGGGTGGCTGAGGGCCTGCCCCGGTTCGAAGGTTTCTTTGAAATCATAGGGGCTGGGCGTCTGCTCGGCGGCGGTCAGGGCCTCGCGGCTCTGTACCCACTGGGCGAAGATCCGGGCGCCGCCGGAAGGGGCGCTGGTCTTTTTCATTTCCTTGCCGACCCGCACCACCGTGGCCGCCGCCGGCCGCTTCTCCCCCGGGGGCTGACGATAGTTGTGCTGGCTGTCGCAGGTCAGGCAGATGACCCGGCGAACCAGGCCGTCGACCATGGCCACGATGCGGTGGTTGGTGATCATGCGGCAGCGGGTGCAGACGGCGTCGATTTCGCCGCCGACCCGGATATCATCCAAGGGGCGCGTATAAGCCATAAAATCAAATCCTAATTTCAAAAATGCGAAGCGATGGACCGCCATGGCCCGAGGCTTCCCCGTCCCGCCCTCGCCGTGAGGGGGGGGTCAATTTTTCAGGCTGTGCACCGGGGCCGGGATGCGGCCGCCCAGGGCGATGAAATCCCCGGCCTCGACATAGTCGGCCACTTCCATGACGCTGGCCCAGCCCAGAAGGCCGCCGTAATGGACCTTCTCGCCGGCTTTCTTCCCCGGCACGGGGATGATGCGCACGGCCGTGGTCTTGTGGTTGATCATGCCGATGGCCATCTCGTCGGCGATGATGGCCGACAGGGTGGCCGCCGAGGTGTCCCCGGGCACCGAGACCATGTCCAGGCCCACCGAACAGACGGCGGTCATGGCTTCCAGCTTTTCGATGTTGAGGTAGCCCCGCTCCGCGGCCTGGCCGATGCCCAGGTCCTCGGAGACGGGAATGAAGGCCCCGGATAGGCCGCCAACGTGGCTGGAGGCAAAAGCCCCGCCTTTCTTGACCGCGTCGTTCAAAAGGGCCAGCAAGGCCGTGGAACCCGGAACGCCGATGGCCTTCAGCCCCAGCGACTGGAAGATCTCGCCCACCGAATCGCCCACCTGGGGCGTGGGGGCCAGGGAAAGATCCACCACCCCGAAAGGCAGACCCAGGGCGGCGGCCACCTCCCGGCCCATCAGTTCACCCACCCGGGTGACTTTATAGGCCGTTTGCTTGATGGTCTCGCTGATCTGGTCAAAATTGGGCCGGGGCGATTGGGCCATGACCCGGTCCAGGGCCTTCTTGACCACCCCGGGGCCGGAGACGCCCACGTTGATGACCGCATCCGGCTCGCCCAGGCCCAGGTAGGCTCCGGCCATGAAGGGCATGTCCGGCGGGATGTTGGCGAAGGTGACCAGCTTGGCGCAGCCCAAGGCCTCCTGGCCGGCGGTCAGGGCGGCCGTCTTCTTGATGGTCTCGCCCATCAGCTTGACGGCATCCATGTTGATGCCGTCGCGGCTGGAGGCCACGTTTACCGACGAGCAGACCCGGGCGGTCTCGGCCAAGGCCTGGGGGATGGCCTCGATCAGGGCCCGGTCGCCCTTGGAAAAGCCTTTTTCCACCAGCGCGCCGAAGCCGCCCACGAAATCGACCCCCACCTCGCGGCCGGCCCGGTCCAGGACCTGGGCCACCTTGACCATCTGGTCGGCGTTGAAGGGGCCGGCCAGGGCGCTCACGGGCGAAACGGCGATGCGCTTGTTGACCACCGGGATGCCGTATTTTTCCCCGATCCGGTCGCAGACCGAGACCAGGTTTTCCGCATGTTGGGTGATCTTGTTGAGGATCTTGGCCGTGAGCCGGCCCAGGTCGTCGGAGACGCAATCCATCAGGCTCAGCCCCAGGGTGATGGCCCGGACGTCCAGATGTTCGTTTTTCAGCATCTCCAGCGTACTGACGACTTCGCGATCTGTGAGCATGTTTTCTCCGGTTTCAGGCGGTTCAATAGACGCGGCCGCTTAAGGGCCGTTTTGGTTACGGGCGGCGCTTAGTGTCTACTCATAAAAATATTGTGCAATGAGACACCAGGATTCCAACTTACAGACGGTGGATGGCCTCGAAAATGTTCCGGTGCTGCAGACTCATCTCCAGCCCCATCTCCTCGGCGATGAGGTTCAAGGCCTGCCGGAAACCCCGCTGGTTGACCGACCGGGGCACGGAAAGCTCGAAGAACATCACCACCTGGTGGTCCGTCGCGCCCGGTTCGCCCGGCAAAGCCACCGCACGCAGGTTGTCGATGTTGACCTCGAAGACGGCCATGGCCCCGGAAAATTCCGGGATGATGCCCCGCTGATCCCGTCCCCGGACCGTCACCACATAGGGTTCGCGGTCGCGGGTTTCAGGGTGGTCGGGGCCGTTGTTGGCCTCGGCCACCCAGTGGGCCAGCCCGCTGCCGGCCAGGGCCTGGCCCAGGGCCTCGCTGAGTTCGGCCAGGTCGGTCCCGGCCGGCAGGCCGCAGGAGAACAGGCCCGCGAACTCGCCCATCAAAGTGGTCTGGCTGACTTCCAGAACCGTGCAGTGGTTGTCGGCCAGGGCCCGGCTGACCTGGTGGATGATGCCCGGTCGGTCGTGACTGACGATGGTGACCATGATCTGGCGCATGGGCGGAACCTCAAACTGGATAATATAATGACGTCCCGAAACGTCAAACAAAAATGATACCACAGGGCGCGGTGGTGAGGCAACCTCAAAAAAAGACGGAGGCCAGAGCGGGAGCGTTATAGCTCCCGTACGATGGATGCTGAGCTATCGTCCCGGATATCGCGGCACGATCATGACGAGAGAATCTTCAGGGCTGAATCGCAAAAACGCCCGGCGGCGATACCGTCGGGCGTTTTTGCGGAACATGACCGCCGCGCACGATCACAGGTCGTAATACATTTCGAATTCCACCGGCTGCGGCAGCAGGTTGTAGCGGGCCGCGTCGGCGCGTTTGTTCTCGATCCAGATGTCGATGAGCCGCCGGGGGAAAACGCCGCCGGCGGTCAGGAACTCGTGGTCGGCCTCCCGGGCGTCGAGGGCCTCGTCGAGGGACCGGGGCAGCTGCTTGATCCGCCGCCGCTCTTCGGCCGACAGGTTGAAGAGGTTGAAATCGTAGGGGCCGAAGCCTTCCTTTTCGGGGTCGATCTTCTTCTGGATGCCGTCCAGCCCGGCCATGAGGATGGCGGAATAGGCGTAATAGGGGTTGCAGGTGCCGTCCGGCGAGCGCAATTCGAAGCGCTTGTCGCGGGGATCCTTGGCGTAGGCCGGGATGCGGATGACGCTCGAGCGGTTCGAGGTGGCGTAGCCGATGGTCACCGGAGCCTCATAGCCGGGCACCAGGCGCTTATAAGAATTGGTGCTCGGGTTGGTGAAGGCGCACAGGGCCCGGGCGTGGGTCAGAAGCCCGCCGATGAAATGAAGGGCGGTCTCGCTGAGCTGCGAATAGCCGTCGGCGTCGTAAAAAAGCGGCTGGCCGTCTTTGAAAAGATGCATGTGGACGTGCATGCCGTTGCCGGCCTCCGCATAGATCGGCTTGGGCATGAAGGTCACGGTCTTGCCTTCGGCCACGGCGGCGTTTTTCAAGAGATACTTGGTCATCATGGTCTTGTCGGCCATCTCCAGCATGGAGCCGAATTCCACTTCGATCTCCAGCTGGCCGGGCCCGCCGACCTCGTGGTGGTGATACTTGACCAGGATGCCCTGCTTTTCCATCAGCAGAGTCACCCGGGAGCGGAAGCCGCTCAAGCGGTCCAGGGGCGGGGCCATGTGGTAGCCGCCCTTCTTGGCCATCTTGTAGCCGAGGTTGTGGCCCTCGGCCCCGGTGTTCCACTCGGCCTGGCTGGTGTCCACCTTGAATTTGGCCCCGTTGGGGGCGACCGAGTAGCTGACGTGGTCGAACACGTGGAATTCGAACTCGGGGCCGATGCGCATTTCGTCGGCCAGCCCCAGGTTTTTCATATATTCCTGGGCGTTATAGGCCACGTTGCGCGGATCCTGGTCGAAGCGGCGGTTCTCGGGGAGGTCGATGACGTACACGTCGCCGATCATGGCCAAGGTGGGAATCTCGGCGAAGGTGTCCACATAGGCGCTGGACAGGTCGGGGACGAACACCATGTCGCTCTTTTCCACCGGCGCGAATCCGTAGTTGGAGCCGTCGAACCCGATGCCGTGCTTGAAGGTATGCTCGGTGAGCCGGTCCGCCGGGATGGTCAGGTGCCGCCAGCGCCCGTTTAAGTCGATCATCATGAAATCGACCATTTTTATTCCGTTTTCACCGCAAAAAGTATTGGCCTGATGAAGATTCTGAAACATATCGAGCCCCTCGCTCTCCGTGAGAATTTTAGTGATTGTATAGCCGGACGCGTCATTTTACAATTATTAATTTTGAGAAGTTTCGAGGCCCGGGCATCGAAAACGGCCCGCCGCCTTCACTCCAACCCGCCCTCCCCGCCGTCCGTGTCGAGGGGCCGGGCGGCCCGCTCCCGGTTTTCCTGAAGTATTGCATAATTCAGGTCATAAAACTCGATGACCGGCCGGGTTGATTCGGCCCGGCGGTTCAAAAAGAGCACCGCCAGGCCCGGGTGGGTCCCGAAGGGGCTCTGGAGGACCGCGAAGGTGTCGTCATCCAGCCAGGTGCGGATCATGATCGTCTTGCGGCCGTCCTCTTCGAGGTCCTGTTCGCGGGCGTTCCGGTCAAACAAACAGTTGAGTGATTTGGTCACGGCCTCGACCAGGGCTTCCCGGTCGCGGTCCGTGGTTTCGGGCGGAGTCGCCGAACAGACGGCCGTCTCATAGGCGCCGCCGTTGAAATAATGGGCCAGCTCCCAGCGAAGGCCCTGAATCGTCGCCGAATAGTACAGGGCGGCGGCCTCCCCCGGAGCCGGCTTCGCCTCCGGTTCGGCGGGGCCGCCGGTGGGACCGATGGTTTTTTCCGGCGGGCCCAGCCGGGCCCGGAGGTCGGCGGGAGCGGCCCGCCAGTCGATCTCAAACGGGAAGCATCCGTCTTCGGCCCGCAAAAAACGGCCCGGAAGCACCGCCAGGCCCAGGCCGAGAGCGATCCCCAGGGACGTCAACAGCATCCGTCTATTCATCGGCGGCCCCCATCCGTCATCAATATGTCCAGTGCACTATATCAGATCAGACCGGACATAAAAAACACTATTTTCTATCAGGCGGTTTTTAAAAGAGAACCCCAACGCCGAAAGCACAGCAATTCCGAGTCAACGATTTGCCCGAACTGATCAGCCTCCTCCCCGCCACCTGGCTGGAGTCCGCCGGAACACATAACGCTCTCAAGGGGCTGCGCCAGGACAAACCACCGGACGCCCTTTTGCGCACCATGCTGATGCATTGCGCA
>JAVBLB010000016.1:0-9268 GCA_031553735.1 Candidatus Adiutrix sp. | reverse complement strand
GTACCTCTTCGTCGGTCGGCCTCTTCCCTACCGCGTCGCGGGTGGCGGCCTTTGTGTGCGCGACTTCACGGCGGCGACCCGGTGGGGGCCCACGCGGCCGCCTTCCGACGCGGTACCGGCCAGCCTCGCCGGAATTGGTTGCTTGCGTGGTTAGTTCTCGTTAGCCTGGTGGTGAGTCGGGATGACGCCATCTGGAGGATGAACAGGCCTAAATACGGAGAAGAACGGTCTCCGACCTTGGTCCCGTCCAAGGGGTCGCAGCCCCTTGAGCCAGCCCGAAACCGGCCGTCCCCGGCCGGTTTCGGGATCTTTCAAGCCTGTCGGCTTGAATCTCTGTTTATCGCAAAGTATTGCGATTTGGGGTCCAGGGGGCGACAGCCCCTTGGCGGGGTGCAGGGGCCTAAGCCCCGCTCTTCATCCGGAATAGGCCTGGCTCACCGTGCCCAGGACGGAGCGGCCCGTGTCGATGGCGCCGCCCAGGATGTCCTGGCCGGCGGCGCGGGTGTAGCGGTTGGCCGCGTTGCGCCGGCTCTGGGCTTCCTCCAGGTAGCCCTGGGCTTTCTGGCCGGTCTGGTTGATGATGTTCAGTTGTTCCTGGGCGGCTTTGGCCTGGGTCTGGTCCAGCAGCAGGGCGCCGGTGGCGCTGCCCAGGATGCCGCTTTCGGCCTGGCCGGCCCGCTGGCGTCCCAGGGCCCGGTGGGCCTCTTCGGCGGCCCGGGCCTGGGCCACCCGGCCTTCGCTGCGGGTGATGTCGGCGTTGATCTGGGCCAGTTTGGCGTTGTTGCGGGCCTCCTCGGCCGCGGCCTTGTTGTTCTGGACGCTCATGGCCACCGTGGTCAGGCCGCTGAGCACTTTCAGGGCCGGGCCGAGAATCAGGGCGAAGCCTCCCATTAGTTCACCCCCTTGTGTTTGAAAGTGGCCGTCGGGGAGCTGGTTTGGGGGGCCGGTCCCCGGGAGCGGGTTTCTTTTTTCATGTCGAGTACCTCCAGGTGATGCGCGTTTCGGTCGGCGAAAGCCGGCCGCCGCCTCCGGACGTTTCGGTGGCGGTGGAATGGTTGTATCTGAATTAAGCTGGAAAGTAAACAAGAATATGCAGAAATAATAAATATAAATGCGAATATTTAATGCTTACAAAAAGGCGCTCGAAGATAATATATAGTAAATATTGTATTTAATATTTTTAAAGTTTGCATTTTTATATTTTTAATTTCTGGTTAAAAATATCGACCACACTGGAACCCGGCCCGGAAAAGTGAGGCGCCGCATGATAAAAGCCAGCAATTCTCAATGTAGAAGTGCGGTCCTGTTCCAACCCCCGCCAAGAGGTGATTTCCATCCGTGACCCTTCCGAAACCGCCCGCTTTGGGGCGGTTTCGGTATCTTTCAAGCCTATCAGCTTGAATCTCAGTTATCGCAAAGTGTTGCGATTTGGGGTCCAGGGGGAAATTCCCCCTGGCGGGGTTTGGGGCAGAGCCCCATTTCTTCTACATTGAGAATTGCTGGATAAAAGCATTGACACGGCTCGGGTTTTATGGGAAGGTTCATGATAAGGACAAACCGATGCGGTCAAACGTTTGGATTTGGACGGGGGGGAGGTATGAGCGAAAGCGCCCGGCCCCGGGCCCTGGAAATCGTGGCCGTGGCCACCCGGCTGTTCGCCCGGCGGGGCTATGACGGGGTCTCAGTGCGGGACATCTGCGCGGAAATGTCGGTCAACTGTTCCACCATTTCTTATTATTTCGGCGGGAAGCGGAGGCTGTATCTGGAGGTGCTCCGGGAACAGTTCGCCGCCCGCGGGCGGGCCCTGGACCAGGCGGTCGCCCGGTCGGCCGACCCCCGGGAGCAGTTGGCCGCCCTGTGCGAGACGATGCGGGATCTTGAGGCCGAGCATCCTCACTTTTCGGCCCTCCTGGCCCGGGAGAGCGGCGGACCCGGCCCCGAATTTCAGCAGGTGGCCCGCGAGTTCGAAGCCGGGCCCGGCGGGCGGCTGGCCGAACTGATCCGGAACGGGCAGCGCCAGGGCGTTTTCCGGGCCGGCCCTCGGGCCGAGCATCTGGCCCTGGTGGTGGGCCTGATGCTGAACGGCCTGGCCGCCGCCCGGGTTTTCGAATCTCCGGACGCGCCGGGAGCGACGGAGAGGGATTACTTCGAGGCCGTCAAAACCATCGTGCTGGAGGGGCTTCTGGCCCCTCCCGGCGAAGCGGAGAGTGGGCACCGCCTGGGCAAGCAGAGCGCCAAGCCCCGGGGGCCGCTGGGCCGCTGAAGTTGAGTTGGAAAAGCCGAACAAACGTTTTATACCAAGCTGCAATCAAATTGCTTTGAATTTGATTGCAGCTTGGTATGGCGGCGGTCTTCCGCCGCCCGCAAGTTTTTGAAAAATAGGCTCCGCCTGTTTTTCAAAAACTTTGGCGTCCGGCATTCAATTCCCATTGAATGCTACATTGGTATTATATTGAGGCGAAGCATGGATACAGTATTGTTGAGCGGCGACGAGGCCGTGGCCCGGGGGGCCTGGGAGGCCGGCTGCCTGGTGGCCGCGGCCTATCCCGGCACCCCGTCGACGGAAATTCTGGAAGCCCTGGCCGGATACCCGGAAGTCAGTTCCCGCTGGACCACCAATGAAAAAGTGGCCCTGGAGGTGGCCGGCGGCGCGGCCATCGGCGGGGTCCGGGCCCTGGCGGCCATGAAGCACGTGGGGCTCAACGTGGCCGCCGACCCCCTGTTGACCTTGGCCTATACCGGCGTTCGCGGCGGGCTGGTGGTGGTCAGCGCCGACGACCCCGGCTGCCACAGTTCCCAGAACGAGCAGGACAACCGCCATTACGCCGTCCTGGCCAAAATCCTGATGCTGGAACCCGCCGATAGCCAGGAGTGCCTCGAATACACCCGGGCCGCCTTCGAGCTCAGCGAACGCTTCGACACCCCGGTGCTCTTGCGGCTCACCACCCGGGTCTGCCACTCCAAGGGGCTGGTGAAGACGGGCGGGCGGATGGAAAGTCCCCCGGTCCGCCTCTATGAGCGCGAGGTCCGCAAATACGCCATGCTCCCGGCCTTCGCCCGCCTGCGCCACGCGGCGGTGGAGGAAAAGCTCCGGGACCTCGAGGAGTTCGGCAACGACTGCCCCTTCAACCGCATCGAATGGGGCGAGGACAAGCGGATCGGGGTCATCACCAACGGCGTGGCCTACCAGCACACCCGCGAGGCTTTCGGAAACTCGGTCTCCTATCTCAAGCTGGGCCTGACCCACCCCTGGCCCCGCCGGCTGATCTCCACCTTCGCCCGGGCCGTGGACAAGCTTTACGTCATCGAAGAGGGTGACCCCTACCTGGAAAACGCGGTGCGGGCCATGGGCCTCGACTGCCTGGGCAAGGAATTGACGCCCCGCCTGGGCGAACTGGACGCCGGCCTGCTGCGGCGGGCCTTCCTGCCGGAGGATTCGGCCCAGTTCCTGCTCAGCCCGATCATGCCTCCACCGCGCCCGCCGGTGCTCTGCCCCGGCTGCCCGCACCGGGGGCTCCTGCACGTTCTGGGGCAGAAGAAAAAAGACCTGGCCGTCTTCGGCGATATCGGCTGTTACACCCTGGGCGTGCAGCCGCCGCTGGAGGCCCTGGACGCCTGCATCTGCATGGGGGCCGGGTTTTCCGGAGCCATCGGGCTGGCTGAGGCCCTGCGGGCGGCCGGGGATTCGCGCCGGGTGTTCGGACTGTTGGGCGACTCCACCTTTTTCCACTCCGGTTTGACCGGGCTGGTGGACGCGGTGCACAGCCAGGCCGATCTCTGCCTCTGCATCCTGGACAACTCCATCACCGCCATGACCGGGCACCAGGAAAACCCCGGCACGGCCCGGGACCTGATGGGCCGCCCGGCCCGTCCCCTGGACCTGGTGACCGTGGTCAAAGGCCTGGGCGTGGAGGAAGACCGGATCGCCATCATCGATCCCCTGGACCGGACGGCCGTGCTGACGGCCGTGGAGGACGGCTTGAAACAACCGGGGCTTTCGGTCATCATCGCCCGCCGGCCCTGCGTGCTGATCCGGGAACTGCGCGGCACCTTCACCGACGTGTGCCGGGTGGATGCCGAAAAATGCCGCAAGTGCAAGATGTGCCTCAAGGTGGGCTGCCCGGCCATTTCCTTTAAGGACGGCCATTCCTTTATTGACGAGCCGGCCTGCCTGGGCTGCGGCTACTGCCGGCAGGTCTGCACGTTTGAGGCCATCGAGACCGTCGCGAAGAAGGAGGCCGCCAGATGACGACCAGTGTTCTGTTGGTGGGCGTGGGCGGCCAGGGGGCCATCCTGACCTCGAAAATCCTGGCCGCCGGCCTCATGAGCCTGGGCCACGACCTGAAGATGTCGGAAATCCACGGCATGTCGCAGCGGGGGGGCAGCGTCAGCACCCAGATCAAGTTCGGCCCCAAGGTCTATGCCCCCAACATCGGGCTGGCCGAGGCCGACTACCTGGCCGCCTTCGAAAAGGTGGAGGCCCTGCGCTTTCTGCCCTATCTCAAACCCGGGGGCACCCTGGTGGTCGATGACCACGAGATCCTCTCCATGCCGGTGGCCGCCGGTCTGGCCACCTATCCCGGGGGGGTGATCGAGGAGCTGAAGCGGCTGGCGCCTGAGACCGTGGTGGTTCCCGCCGGCCGCCTGGCCCTGGACCTGGGTCAGATCCGGGTTCAGAACGTGATCCTTCTGGGGGCCCTGGTCAAGGCCATGGGCCTGGAAGCGGTGGACTGGCCGGCCCTGGTGGCCGCCCACGTGCCGGAAAAGGCCCGGGATCTCAACCTCAAGGCCCTGGACGCGGGGCTGCGCATCTGATCGTCGGCGGTTTTGGAGGGAGGGGACCCGATGCCTGATTTGCGAACGGAAATTATCGACCACATCAAGGCCGCCGTGGCCTCGGATGAAGAGGCCGGCCTCTTTCGGCCGCCGCTGGTTGGCTTCGCCGCCGCCGCCGATCCCTGGTTCGGGGAGATCCCCCGCCTGGTGGGCGCCCACCACCTGCGGCCCCGGGATATCCTGCCCGAAGCGGAGACGGTGGTTTCCTTTTTCGTGCCCTTTTCGGCCCGGGTGGTGAAGAGCAACCAAGGCGACGGCCCGGTCTCCCGGGAGTGGGGGCTGACCTATTTGGCGGCCAACGCCCTCATCAACCGCATCGGCGCTTCTCTCATCGGCCTGGTCGAGGCCGCCGGCAGCCGGGCCGCTTCGGTGCCGGCCACCCACACTTTTGACGAAAAGACCCTCGAGGCCGGCTGGTCCCACCGCAGCGCGGCCTGGGTGGCCGGGTTGGGCCGCTTCGGCCTCAACCGGATGCTCATCGGACCGGCCGGCGCCGCGGGACGCTACGGCACGGTCTTCATCTCCCCGAAGCTGGCCCCCGATGTCCGCCCTGAAGAGGAGCGCTGCATGCACCTCAAGAGCGGCCGCTGCGGGGCCTGCGTCCGGGCCTGCCCGGTCGGGGCCCTCACCGTCGACGGCTATGACCGCCACCGCTGTTACGAGCATCTGCTGGCCACCAGCGACCGCCTGAATCTGAACGGGCGGCTGGCGGACGTCTGCGGCAAGTGCGTGGTGGCCTGCCAGGGTCGGGGCTGAGCCCCCGGCCCCATCCATAGTTCGGAATGGAGGGAAGGTGATGCCTGATTTGCGAACGGAAATAATCGGCCACATCAAGTCCGCCGTGGCCGGGGACGAAGAAGCCGGCCTCTTTCGGCCGCCGCTGGTGGGCTTTTCCAGCGCCGACGATCCCGCGTTCGAGGAAATTCCCCGCCTGGTGGGTCCCCACCACTTGCGGCCCCGGGATATCCTGCCCGAAGTGGAGACGGTGGTTTCCTTCTTTATACCTTTTTCGGCCCCGGTGGTGAAGAACAACCAGGGCGACGGCCCGGTCTCCCGGGAGTGGGGGCTGGCCTATCTGGCGGCCAACGTCCTCATCAACCGCGTCAGCGCTTCCCTGGTCGGTCTGGTCGAGGCCGCCGGCGGCCGGGCCGCCTCGGTGCCGGCCACCCATACTTTCGACAAGGTGACCCTTAAGACCGCCTGGTCCCACCGCAGCGCGGCCTGGGTGGCCGGGCTGGGCCGTTTTGGCCTCAACCGGATGCTCATCGGGCCGGCCGGCGGGGCGGGGCGCTACGGCACGGTTTTCATTTCGCCGAAACTGGCCGCCGATGCCCGGTCCGAAGAGGAATACTGCCTGCACCTCAAGGGCGACCGCTGCGGGGCCTGCGTCCGGGCCTGTCCGGTCGGGGCCCTGACCGTCGAAGGGTATTATGATCGCTACGGGTGTTACAAGCTTCTGCAGGCCAACAATGAATACCTGAATCTGGACGGCCGGCTGGCGAACGTTTGCGGCAAGTGCGTGGTGGTCTGTCCCAGGGCCAGGGCATAGCCCTGGACCCACCGGATGCGCCTGTGGGCGCATCCTCTCCGCACCCGCTTCGCTGGACGGCTGTGGCCGCAACGTTTGGGTGGCCGAGACCATCCTGGTCGTTTTGGACGACAAAAGAGAAGAGAGAGCGTCGCTCTCTTCTTTTTTGTCGGACTATCGTTGTTGTTTTACGATGAAAGGGGACCACGGCGGGCGCCGGGTTCCCCTTTCGGCCGGGAGGGCCCCGGAGGGCCTCAACCCCACCGTGGAAAAGCTGAAAGGTTGCGTGGTTATGATAGCTAGCCGCGAAAAATCAGAAATCTCCTCCAGCCTGCTTCTCAGCTTTGACCAGGCGCTTTGCGGTCGCAAGGCGGACTGGCTGAAGCTAAAACAAATTTTAGCCGAAGCACCTGAACTTGCCGCCAGAATAACAACTCGTGTTCCTGTAACCAATGTCCTCCATAAAATCGCCGAAGCTTCGGACGATCAAGTAAACTCGGCGTTGGTTTTAGCCCGAACAATCTTCAGAACCGGCCATCGGCCTGATGTCCCTGTTAATTCGTTAGGCCGAACCCCTCTTATGGTCGCCATGGATAGCCTTTTCGGGCATTTGGAAACAATGCGTCTCTTTCTGGAATTCGGAGCTGATCCGAACCATCGAGATCGAAATGGCCAGTCGGCCCTGCATCTTATTGGCTGCCCTGTGGATGAAAGCTATCTGGAGAAAGTGCGCCTGCTTTTAAGTCATGAGGCCACCCCGGTTTGCGCCGATACGCGCGGCAACACGCCTCTGCATTGTGTTTTAAACGAAAGCGAAGGAGTAAAATGGAGTCTGGCGGTGGAGCTGCGGCATATCGACCGCCGGAAACTGAGAGGTGAGCGCGGCTTCGATTATGATGATCTGGTGGAACGAACTCAGGCCGGTCATGAAGCGCAACTGTCTATCCTCTCTGCGGTTGCGCAATGCCTGATAGACCATGGCGCTGATCAAAACGCGCGCAATAAAGACGGGCTGATTCCATTGGACGCCGCTTTGACGCCCAAAAGTCCTGAAATGCTTCGAGGCCTTATTGCGGCCTCCAAGGCTGAAGGGCCGCCACATGTATCTGGCCGGCAACGTAAAGGTTTTTCAAAAAACCAGTCATCCGGAGCCTCCAGTTTGGCTTCCGCTTTGGAAAGCTTTCCCAAGCCGGATTTGCTGCCCCCCGCTTCTGAAGAAGACTTGCGGGCTTTGGCCGCTGTTTTTGACGGCGGCCTGCCGGAAGTGATTGCGGAGCTTTACCGGCACCACGGCGGAATGAAGGAATACCGCGGCCATGTATCCATGCCCTTGAAGACGCCGCGGAAAGCCCTGGTCAGCATCAAAGAAGACCGCCTGGCAGAAGAAAATAAAGAGGACTCCTCATTACCAAACGACGGGCGCAAGTATGCCTTGTTGTGGAGTGATGGCTGCGAAAATCACGCCGGGATTTTTTTGGAACCTCCAATGGCAGATAGAATTTTTATTATAAACTCAATCGAGACCTTCCCTGTGCCGGCTTTTCGCAATGTGGCCTCATTGTACCGCTGGCTGGCCCTAGAGCCTCATTATACGGCCTGTTGCGCCGGGAGACTGTGGGATTACCCCTCCATGCGGCGGGAAGATGAAGACCCGGCCGACGGCGATATATCGAAAAAATTAATCGCGCAATGGGAGGATGGCGGTCGGACGGACATATACCCGGTCATGTTCGCGCTCTATCTCTCCTCTTGTGAGGATAACGGCCAATGGACCGATATTTTAGAATCCATAATCTACAGTGACGACAATGATATTCAGCTCGGGTTGGGCGGTGCTCTTTGCGCAATGCTTGGCCGCCGCGATTATGAGCCGGCCGTTGAGGTTCTGTATATGGCGGCTTTGAACGGGCACTCAAATATGCAATCAGCCGCCATTTTCGCTTTAAAAGAAATGGGCGGCCAATCTTCACGCCGGGCGCTGAGAGAAATACAGAAACGATTGCGCGCGAACAATGATGTCCATATCCTTCATTTGGCTTTCAGGGACAGTTTTCCGCCTCTCTTTCGTTATTCTGAAAATGAGGCCGCTAGCACACCCTCCTAAGGCCTGGTGCCGCCCTTTCATTTGTGAGAGGCGCTGTACCTGGGGCCCTCGTTTCGCACGTTCGACAGGGCAGTAGCGGCCTCATTTTATTTCGTATCGCTCACTCTTCATCCGCTTCCGGCACGGCTATAAGGATGGGCATCATCGTGCCACCCAAAGCCGCCTTCCACATACTTCGAAAGAACATCTTGCCTTCCTCTCTAACGTACTGTTCCGCCGCATATATTGTGCCGTCAGAATAACGACGGAAAAAACGAACGCTGTCTTTGTTTGATCCTCGTTCAATCCAATGCGGTTCGATTAATATCTCCGCATAGCGCTCAAAGTCTTCCCGGGTGACTGATATCTGACCAATTTTCTTTTCCTGACCGTGATACTTAAAGGCATGCTTTATCTGGCCGGTATCCAGTTCCCGAGGATTGAGCAGAGTATCCAAGCCGGTGGCGGCTTTGATTCTGGTGGCTTCTTCCGGTCCAATCAAACCAAGTGAAACCCGTTGCCCTACATCACCACGTTGCCAAGCATCATACATCTCTCCCATTCGGCGCTTTATTTCAGGCAGCGGGGTTGGCGGCGGCAGCTCCTTACCCGCCGCCGCCATTGCCAACCCTTGACTTTCCGTCTCTCTTTCGTTATTCTGAAAATGAGGCCGCCAGAACTGAGGTGGTTGTCAATAATGGACGCCATCTAAGCGGCGTGCCGCATGTGGTCGGCTTGTAATTTCTGGTTGAAGGCGGCCGGCGACAGGTAGCCCAGGGCTTTCTGTATTCGCTGCCGGTTGTAGAAAAGTTCAATATATT
>JAVBLB010000097.1:0-18259 GCA_031553735.1 Candidatus Adiutrix sp. | reverse complement strand
CTTGGAACCCCCACTGTTCCGTAGTTTTCAGCAACTTGGTCGTAGCGCCGCCAGAACTCGCCTGCACGGCTCAAACAACTGGCGGCGCCGTAATCGTGTAACCTTGACGTTGCCTTCTTCCCATCCGAAAGCTTTTACGGTCACGGCTTAATCAAAAAGATCACCGCAGCGCCAGTTGTCTGAGCCGTACAGGCGAGTTCTGGCGCTGCTTACGGGGACTTACTGATACAACGGAAATTTCTTTGGGGGTCCAGGGGGCGATAGCCCCCGGCGCGGGTGGGTCCAGGGTAGGGCCCGCGCAGGGCCCTCCCCTCCCGGGCGGCGAAGCCGCGCCGGTGGCGGGGTCCGGGGCGGCGCCCCGGGCGGACGCCAAGACCGCCACGATTCATCATCCGTCTTTCAGGCGGTTGCCTGTGGGTCCAGGGCTATGCCCTGGTGGATTTTTGTGGCCTCTCGTGGTATAATTAATAATTTAAGGAGCCAGCTCAACGGACACGCGCCGACGGCTCCGCCCAGGCTCCGTCGGGGCCTGAAGACGCATTGGAGCAAGGAGGCAAAGAGCCATGCTGGCGCTGACAATCAAAAAAGAAGACCTGGCCAGGGGAGTGGGGCAGACCAGCGCCATCGCCGAAAAGCGCAGTTCCATGCCCATTCTCTCCAACATTCTCATGGAAGCGGAAGGGGACGAACTGAAGCTCACGGCCACCGACATGGAAATCAGCTTCCAGGGATCGTATCCCGCGCAGGTGTCCGAGCCGGGCCGCCTGACCGTTCCGGCCAAAAAGCTCAACGAAGTGGTGCGCCTTCTCAATACCGAGGAAGTGCAGCTCAGCGAGGCCCCCAACTTCAGCCTGGGCCTTTCGGCCGGGCATTTCAGCACCCAGATGTACGGCCTCTCCCCGGCCGATTTCCCCCAGATGCCCGCCGTGGACAATATCCAGTATGTGGACATCGACGGCCCGGTCCTGTCCGGGGTCATCGACAAGACCATCTTCTCGGTGGCCATGGAGGAGACCCGCTACAACCTCTCCGGCATCTATCTGGAAAAGGTGGAATACGAGGGGCATCTCAGCCTCCGCTTCGTCTCCACCGACGGCCACCGCCTGAACATGGCCGGCCTGGCGACCCCGGACCTGCCGAAGCTGGAACTGGTCAAGGGGGTCCTGATTTCCAAGAAGGGCCTGAGCGAACTGAAACGGCTGGCCGAGAACGCGGACGTCCTTCAACTGGGGGTGACCGCCAGTTCCCTGGTGGCTCGCACCCCTTCCTCGGTCCTGGTCATGCGCCTTCTGGACGGCCGTTTTCCCGATTACAACATGGTTCTGCCCAAGGACAACGACAAGCACCTCCGGGCCGGGCGCAAGGAATTGCTGGAGGCTTTGAAGCGCATCGCCACCATGAGTTCCGACGACTACAAGGCCGTCAAGTTCAAGATCGAATCCGGGAGCCTGACCATATCGGCCATGACCCCGGAACTGGGCAAGGCCGAAGAGGTCCTGGCCGTGGAATATGAAGGCTCCGCCATGGAAGCCGGCTTCAACCCCCGCTTTTTCATCGAAGCCCTGAGCGCCCTGGCCAGCGACAAGGTGAAGATCAGCCTTCACGACGCCGAAAAGCCGGCCCTTTTGACCGCCGCCGAAGACCCCGGCTACTGCGGAGTCATCATGTCCATGAAGATTTAGACAGCTAAAGGCTGTCTGAACTTCATGTCCATGAAGATTTAGACGGCCGAAGGCTGCTTGAACTTCATGAACATGAAAACTTAAACAGACCATGAGGTACGAATGACCACCCCCGCCAAAGTCGACGATTACGGCTCCGACCATATTCAAATTTTAGAAGGCCTGGAGGCCGTGCGCAAGCGGCCTTCCATGTATATCGGGAGCGTTTCCTCCCAGGGGCTCCACCATCTGGTCTATGAAGTGGTCGACAACGCCATCGACGAGGCCATGGCCGGTTACTGTGACCGCGTCGAGGTGACCGTCACCCCGGCCGGCACGGTCCGGGTCAAGGACAACGGCCGGGGCATCCCGGTGGATATCCACCCCACCGAAAAGGTGCCCGGGGTGCAGGTGGTCATGACCAAGCTCCACGCCGGCGGCAAGTTCGACAAGAAGACCTACCAGGTCTCCGGCGGCCTCCACGGGGTGGGCGTTTCGGTGGTCAACGCGCTGTCGGAATTTCTGGAAGTGGAAGTCAAGCGCGAAGGCCAGCGCTATTACCAGCGCTTCGAGCGGGGTCTGCCGGCGACCGGGCTGGAACTGCGGGACAAGGTCAAGAAGACCGGCACCATGGTCCACTTCAAGCCCGATCCGGAGATCTTCGAAACCACGGAATTCGATTTCAACATCCTGGCCCGCCGCCTGCGCGAACTGGCCTTCCTCAACAAGGGCCTGTATATTTCCATTCGCGACGAGCGCACCGACGAGTTTCAGGAATTCCACTACAAAGGCGGCATCATCGAGTTCGTGCAGTACATGAACCGCCAGAAGACGCCGCTCCACGACAAGCCCATCTACCTGGAAGGCCAGAACGACGACATCATGGTCGAGGTGGCCGTCCAGTACAACGACAGCTACACCGAACAGGTGCTGTCGTTCGCCAACAACATCAACACCGTCGAGGGCGGCACCCACCTCTCCGGCTTCAAGGCCGCCCTGACCCGGGCCGTGAACCAGTACCTGGCTTCGGCCAACCTCCCGAAAAACCTAAAGATCGCGGGCCTGGAAGGCGACGACATCCGCGAAGGCCTGGCCGCGGTCATCTCCATCCGCATCCCCGAACCCCAGTTCGAAGGCCAGACCAAGGGGAAGCTGGGCAACGCCGTGGTCAAGGGCCTGGTGGATACTCTGGTCTATGAGCGCCTGGCTACCTTCTTCGAGGAAAACCCGGCCGTGGCCAAGAAGATCGTCACCAAGGTGGTGGATGCGGCCCGGGCCCGGGAGGCGGCCCGCAAGGCCCGGGAGATCGCCCGTTCCAAAGGCGCCCTCTCCGGCCACTCCCTGTCCGGGAAGCTGGCCGACTGCCAGGAGAAGGACCCGGCCAAATGTGAAATCTACATCGTGGAGGGCGACTCGGCCGGCGGCAGCGCCAAACAGGGCCGCGACCGCAAGTTCCAGGCCGTGCTGCCGTTGCGCGGCAAGATCCTCAACGTCGAGCGGGCCCGCTTCGACCGCATGGTCAGCTCCAACGAAATCCGCAACCTGATCACCGCCCTGGGCACCGGCATCGGCCCGGCCGGGGCGGCCGACGTCAAGATGGACAACCTGCGCTACCACAAGGTGGTCATCATGACCGACGCCGATGTGGACGGGGCCCACATCCGCACCCTCCTGCTGACCTTTTTCTACCGCCAGATGCCGGAACTCATCGAGCGCGGGCACCTCTTCATCGCCCAGCCGCCCCTGTACGGGGTCAAGGCGGGCAAGAGCGAGTTCTACATCAAAAACGAAACCGAGATGCGGCGTTTCACCATGAACCGCTACCTGGAGGACCGGGTGCTGAGCGACCCGGCCGGGAACACCCTGAAAGGGCAGGAGCTGGAGGATTTCATCGCCTCGCACACCGCCTTCCGCGACCAGATCGACCACCTGAAGCGGCGCGGCTTTCCCCCGGCCATCTGGCCGCGCCTGCGGGCGGCCCTGGCTGACGACCAGACCGGCTTCGACAGCCGCGACTGGACCGTTCGCCTGGCCGAGGCCCTGCGAACCGACGGCCTGGACATCGAAGGCCCCGACTTCCCCGAGGCGGCCCTCCCGGCGGACGACCAGGCCATCGGCGAAAACGGCGACGAGGACCACCCGGCCGTCGACCCCGGCTATAAGCTGACCGTCACTTCGGTGCACAACAAACACAAGCGGCTGACCCTGAACCGGGATCTTCTGGCCAGCGAAACCGTCAAAAAACTCTTGGGGCTCAAACGGAAGATCGACAGTCAGGCCGTCCTGCCCTACACCATCACCCAGAAGGACCGCAGCTATCAGATCGACAGCGCCGAAGCCATGATCGCCGACGTCGAAACCGCCGGGCAGAAGGGCCTGCGCGTTCAGCGCTACAAAGGCCTGGGCGAAATGAACCCCGGCCAGCTCTGGGAAACCACCATGGATCCCGAGCGCCGCACCTTCCTGCAGGTCAAGGTGTCCGACGCCATGGAGGCCGACGACATCTTCACCATCCTGATGGGCGACAAGGTCGAGCCTCGCCGCGACTTCATTCAGGAAAACGCCCTGAACGTGCGGGAACTCGACGTGTAGAAAAGCCGATTCTCATCGATCGGGTTTAATTCAGTACGAGTGGCGGCCAGTCTGTTTGATATCCGCACGGGAGGCGGGGCCGGTAAAACTTCTCCGGGCGTCCGCTGCCCAACCGCGCCGCCGGCAACGGTTTTGGAATTCGAACCTTCACGTTGGCGACGCGGTCGGGGCCCACGCGGCCGCCCTCCGAAGTATTACCGGCCCCGCCTCCCTGACAGTTTTGGCTGACGAACAAATTTTTCCCGGAGAGGTGGCTATGCCATTCCTCACCTCGGCTCAAAGAGCGCCTTTCAACCCTGGATACATCGACACCAGACCGCTGGCCCTTGGTCGAAAGACCAGCAGGGCCAGTCCAGCCTTTAGGCGCGCCGACCACTCAATCCCGGCCAGGGAAACTCCCCCCTTGCTCCCATCCGAAACCGGCCGTCCCCGGCCGGTTTCGGCGGGGGTCCAGGGGGAGATTCCCCCTGGCGGGGGTTTGGGGGCGGAGCCCCCAAGGAGGCGGGCATGACTCGGGCGGTTTTTGAGGGGGTGGGCAAGTGGTTTGGGGACCGGGTGGTCTTCGAGGGCCTGTCGTTTGAGTTGCGGCGGGGCGGGCGTTATGGTTTGCTGGGCCCCAACGGGGCCGGAAAGAGCACCTTGGTGCGGCTGTTGGCCGGGGTGTTGCGCCCCGATGCCGGGAAGGTGCTGGTGGATGGGCTGGCGCCCTGGCGGCACCCGGACCGGGTTCGGAGCGGTTTGGGGCTGTTGCCGGAGGGGGCGCCCCTGATGGCCGAGTTGACGGTGCGGGAGCATCTGCGGCTGGCCGGCCGGGTGCGCGGCCTGTCCCGCGGGGAGTCGGAAAGCGAGGCGGAGCGGCTGACGGCCGCCTTGAGCCTGGCCGCTTTTTACCACCGGCCGGCGGGTGTTTTGTCCCAGGGGCAGAGGCGCCGGGCCGCCCTGGCCGCGGCCCTGCTGGGGGGGCCCGATTTCCTGATCTTGGACGAACCCACCAGCGGCCTGGACCCCGAGGAAGCATCCCGCCTGCTGGCCCTTTTGAAAACCCTGCCCGAGTCGGCCACCCTTTTGGTATCCAGCCATATCCTGGCGGAAATCCACGAACTGGCCGATCAGGTTCTGGTGCTGGCCCACGGCCGGCGGGCCGCTTTCGGCCCCTGGCCCGGAAGCGGCCTCGATGAGTTCGAGTTGCGCAAAGAATATCTGGCCCTGATCGGGGCCGAGGTGAGGGCATGACCAAGGTGCGAAAAGCCGAGGCGCCATCCTCCCCGACTTCGGGGACGCCGCGCCCGCGCACGGTCCGGCGGTTTTGGCGGCCGGTTCTGGCGGTGATGCTGGCCGAACTCAAAAGCTTCTGGAGCGGGGCGGCGGCCGGGGTGGCTCTCCTGGTTTTTCTGGGGCTCCTGGGGTTCTTTTTTTACAACAGCGTGGCCGCCTACGTCCTGGACAGCCTGGGGGCGGCGGCCCGGGGGCTGGCCCTGGACGCCTCCCTGGCCCTGTTCGCCCAGGGGCTGACCCACATTCCCCTGGTGCTGATGCTGGTCACCCCCCTGGTGACCATGCGCGCCCTGGCTCCGTTCCGCCGGGGCGGCGATCTGGATTTTCTCCAAACCCTGCCGGTCGACGGCGGGCGGCTCATACTGGGCCAGTTTCTGGCCGCTCTGGCCAGCCTGGCCGGCCTGTCGCTGCTGGCCCTGGTCCCCTTCGCCTGTCTCCTGGCCGCCGGCCTCGGGTCGCCGGCCCTGCTCCTCACCTCCGCCCTGGGATTGCTGGCCCTGGCCGCGCTTTTCGCCGCCGTGGGGCTTTGGGCCTCGGCCGCCTTTTCCTCTCCGGTGGGGGCCGGCCTGGGCACCCTGGGCGCTTTGGGGCTGATGTGGGTGCTGGGCTGGGCCGCCCCCTATACCGATAACGGGCTGGGCCTTATCTGGCGGGGCCTGGCCTTCTCGCCGCGGGTGGAGCGTTTCATCATGGGGCTGGTGGACCCGGGCGACCTTCTGTTTTTCGGCGCCCTGGTGGTTCTGGCCCTGGCCAACGCCCGACTTTGGTTGAACTTGCGCCGGTCCGGCGGAGCCGACTGATGGCCCGGGGACACCGATATCGCCGCCTGGCCCTGGCCGCCCTGGTCGCCGCCCTTCTCGGCCGCCTGGCCGCACCCGCCTTTCTGGGATTCACCGTTCTGCCCCTGGCGGCGGCCCTGGTGCTGATTCTGCTGGCCGGCCCCGCCCAGTGGCGGGCCGACTGGGCCGCCCTGACCTCCCCGGCCGGCCGGGGGCGGCTGTGGGCCGCTCTGGCCCTGGCGGGGACCCTCGGGCTGGCCCTGGCCATCGGCCAGTCGCGGCCGGGCCCCGCTTTCGACTTCAGCCCGCACCGCCTCCTGACCCTGGCCCCGGAAACCCTGGAGCTCCTGACCAAGCTGGACCGTCCGGTGGCCGTCACCGTCAACCTCGGGCCGCAGAGCCCCCGCTGGCCCCGGGTCCGGGAACTGATGGACCAGTATCTGGCCGCCGCCGGGAACCGGTTGACCATCACCTACCTCAACCCCCAGACCCAGGCGGCCGCCGATGGGTACGGGCCCCGCCTGGTGTCGCCCGACACCGCCGAGGTGGCGGCCGAAGGGTTCCGGGAAAATATTTCGCCGGTCAGCGAAGAGGCCTTGAACGGCGCCCTGACCCGCCTTCTGCATCCGCAGCGCCGGCTGATCTATTTTCTCAACACCTTCGGCGAGAAGCTGGTCCAGGACCGGGGCCCCGGCGGCCTGAGCCAGTGGGCCGAGGATCTGGGCGGCCGGCGCCTCATCGCCCTGGATTATCACTGGCCGGAAGGCCGGCCCCTGCCCCTGGAAGCCTCGGCCCTGGTTTTGGCCGGCCCCCGGGCCCCTTTGGGCGAGGATCGGGAAAGAGAGCTTCTGGAATACGTCCGGAGCGGCGGCCGCCTTCTGATCCTGGTGGACCCCCTGACCGTGGCCGTGAGCCCGGATTTCTGGACTCCCTGGGGACTGAAGCTGGCCGACGGCCTGGTGGTGGACCCCGAAACCAATCTGGCCGGCACCGGCGACGGTTTCGTCGTCAGTCACGATTTTCCGGCCCACCCGCTGACCCGGGGGTTGGCCAGCCCCGTGGTCTGGCCTCTGGTCGGGGCCTTCCTCACCGCCCGGGAAGACGGGCGGACGGAACTTCCGGCCACCATCTTCGCCGTGGCCCTGTCCTCCCCCTCAGCCTGGCTGGAGACCGACCCGGCTTCCTTCAACACCCAGACCATCCGCTATCAACCGGACCAGGACATCCCCGGCCCCCTGACCCTGGGCGTGGCCGCCGAACTGGATAACGGCGGCCGACTGGTGGCCCTGGCCGATTCCGACCTGGCCGCCAACGGCTTCCGGGGCTTCCCCGGCAATCGCCAACTGACCGCGGCCTCGGTCCACTGGCTGCTCGACGGGGAGTCGGCGGCTCCCCCGGGCCCGGGCGCCCAGCCGCCGAGCTTGATTTTGAACCGTATTTCCGGCCGCCTGGTCTTCTGGCTGCCGGCCGTGGTCTGGCCGGCCCTGGTGCTAGGCGTCTGGCTGGCTTTCTACCTTCGCCGTCACCGCCGGCGGTAGACCCGGAGCCATGGCCGATCCCTTTTTGGAGAAATTTCGAAACCACTTCCGGTCGCTCCGCGTCGACGAGGCCGGGGCCCGCTTCCTGGTGGCCTATTCCGGGGGGCTCGATTCCACCGCCCTGCTGCATCTGATGGCCCGGGTATTGCCGGCCGATGGCGGGGCTTTGGGCGTGGGCCACCTGAACCACGGCCTGCGCGAACAGGCCGCCGCCGACCAGGCCTTCGCCGAAGCGACGGCCCGCGCCCTGAACCTGCCCTTCTTCACCGCCGGCCGCGACGTGGCCGCCCTGGCCCGGGAGCGCCGCCAGGGCCTGGAGGAAGCCGGCCGGCGGGCCCGTTACGCCTTCCTGCGGGAAGCGGCCGAAGCCTTCGAGGCCGACTTCGTGCTCACCGCCCACCAGGCCGACGACCAAGCCGAAACCATTCTGATGAACCTGATCAAGGGCGCCGGGGCCGGCGGCCTGGCCGGCATCCATCCACGGCGCCCCCTGGAAACATCCCCGAACGCGCCCGGGCGAGCGGTCGAACTGCTGCGGCCCCTCCTGCCCTTTCGCCGGGCCGAGCTTCAGGCCTGGCTGCTCGAGCGGGGCCTCCCCTGGGTGGAAGACGACTCCAACCAGGACCGGCGGTACCTGCGCAACGCCGTTCGGCACGACCTCCTGCCGCGTCTGCTGAACCTCAATCCCCGGCTTGTCGAAGCCCTGACCCGGACATCGGCCATCATTCGAACGGAAGAAGATTTCTGGCAAAACCACCTGGCCCGCCTCCACTCCGAAGCGGTGACCGAAGACGGGCCCACCCGCCTGCGCCTGGACCGCCGGGTTCTGGAGTCCCTGCATCCGGCCGAGCGCCGGCGCCTGATCTATCGGGCCCTTTTGCACATCCAGACCGCTCGACTCCGGAGACCGCCCTCCACCGAAACGCCTTCGCCAGCGACCACAGGCTCCGAACCCCTGACCTTCGCCGGGGTTGAAACCGTGCTGGAGATGCTCCGTCAACCCCGACACCCCGGCCTGGACCTGCCCGGCGGCCTTCGGGCCGAAGTCACCCGGGATGCCCTCCTGCTCTCCCCGGCCTCCCGCCTGGCGGCCCGGGAGAGTGGCCAAAACGAACCATCCGAGGCCGGGTAAATCTTCAGCCCGCCCCGGCGCGGTCGCTACGCCGCCTCGCTCTTCCGAAGAACAAAGGCGGGGAGGCGATTGAGCCTGTTCCCGGACGATCAGTTTCAGCCAGACCGCTTTTCGGCGGCGCATTGCCCCATTCGGGGCGCAGATAATCTTGATTTTTTGATGACCTTTTCTTTGCCGACCTGATATAATACCGCCATACAATACACCATCAACAGGAGATTCCAATGAGCCTGGCCAAAGAATTCAAAGAGTTTATCCTGCGCGGCAACGTCATCGACATGTCGGTGGGCATCATCGTCGGAGCGGCCTTCACCAAGCTGGTGGATTCGCTGGTCAAAGATGTCCTCATGCCCCCCATCGGCCTCCTTTTGGGCCGAACCGATTTCAGCAACCTCTTCCTGACCCTGAAGGACGGCCTGACCCCCGGACCCTACGTCACCCTGGAACTGGCCCAGAAAGCCGGGGCGGTCACCATCAACGTGGGCCTGTTCATCAACATGGTCATCAGCCTGCTCATCGTCGGCCTGGCCGTCTTCCTTTTGGTCAAAGGCATCAACCGTCTGCGCCGGGAACCGGCCGCCGCCGACCCGACCACCAAATCCTGTCCCTATTGCTTCACCGACATCCCCATCCCCGCCACCCGCTGCCCCCACTGCACCTCCTCCCTCCAGGGCTGAGCCCTGGACCCACCGGATGCTGGCGCATCCTCCCCGCACCCGCTTCGCTGGGCGGCGGGGGCCGCAACGTCTGGGCGGCCGAGACCATCGGGGCCGTCTACAGGGCAAAAAATGGGGAGAGAGCGTCGCTCTCTCCCGAAGGCGGAAAGCCGGTATCATTCTCATTAAAGTATTTTCTATAACTAGTTGGTTATATAACAAAAGAGTGGGGAGGAGCAAAGCTCCTCCCCACACTTTTGCCGTTCGTTATGTAAAAGAACAAGATGGTATAGGCCACCCAAATGTTGCGGCCTAAGCCGCCCAGCGAAGCGGGTTCGGGGAGGATGCGCCAGCATCCGGTGGGTCCAGGGCTCAGCCCTGGCCTTGGAGGAAGGTGATTTCGTCGGCTTTGGTTTTGACCAGGCCGTCGAGACGGGCTTGGCGGAGGGTGTCGAGGGCGGTTTTGATGGCCGGGCCGGAGGGCAGGTTCAGGGCGGCCATCAGATCGCGGCCCGAAGACAGGGGCTTGACGTGCCGATAGGAGGTCAGATAGGCCACGCCGGCCTGGGCCAGATCCCGGTTTTCGGTTTTGGCCATGATGAAAAGTATGGTGGGCCAACTGAGGTCGACGAACAGATCGTATATCCGGCTGGGCGGCAGGTGGGTGACGACTTTTCGGTATTGCGCCAGGATATCGTCGGCCCACAGGCGTTCCTGGGTCAGGATCTGGGCCTCCTTTTTTTTCAGGGTCAGGGAGCCGGCCAGCTCGGCTAGTTCGTGCGGCCGGAGCCGGTCGGTCAGGGCCAGGAGATAAACGAACCAGGCCTGGGGCAGTTCCTGGGGAAAGGTCAGGGCCAGCCAGTCGCGCACTTGGCGAACGCGGTTGAAAAGCTGGGCGTGGGTCGGCAAGAGGACGATCTGGGGGTGGACGTAGGGGAGGAGGCCGAAATCGTTCAAACGTTTGATGGCCGGCCCGGGATCATCTTCACTGAGAATAAGCCGCAACTCGTGGAGCAGCCGGCGGCGGTCGATGCTGGTGAGGAAGTTGTTGCGCACCGCCCCTTCCAGGAGGCTCGCGGTCATCTTGCTGATTTTGAAGCCCAACCGGGCTTCGAAACGGACGGCCCGGAAGGCCCGGGTGGGGTCTTCCACGAAGCTGAGATTGTGCAGCACCCGGATATAGCCGTCCCGGATGTCCTGATATCCGCGGTAATAGTCGATCAATTCTCCGAAATTTCCGGGGTTCAGGGCCACGGCCAGACTGTTGATGGTGAAGTCGCGCCGATAGAGGTCCATCCGCAGGGAGCCGGTCTGGACCACCGGGAGCGCCCCGGGGTGCTCGTAATATTCCCGGCGGGTGGTGGAGATGTCGATGCTGTAGCCGGAGGCCGTCTCCAGGGTGGCTGTTTTGAAGCGGGGATGGCGGACGACCTTGGTGATCCGGTGGGCCCGGGTGGCCCGGTTCACGAAATCGTTGATGTCGCCGTCGAGCGACAGGTCGACGTCGTGACAGGGCTTGCGCATGAGCAGGTCGCGCACGCAGCCGCCAACGGCGTACAAGTTGGCCTCGGCCTGATCGGCCAGATAGCCCAGTTGCTCCAGAAAGGCCATCAGCCCTGATTCCATTTTCTCCCGCAAAAGGGCCCCCACGTTGCGGCGGCCCTGATCGGGGCGCGAGGAACGGCCGGGCCGGTCGAGTTCACCGTCGGCCCCGGCCAGCACTTGCAGAAGATCGGTCCGGGTGATGACGCCCACCGCCCGCTGGTTCTCCACCACCGGCAGCACCCGTTGCTTGCGGTCGACGATGATTTCCTTGATTTCGGCGAAGCTGGACTCCGGCTCGACGACTTTGAATTCGGTATTCATGAAGGCGCCGACCGAATAGTCCAAAAGGCCGTGATACAAGGCTTTGGAGACATTGTGTTCGGAGATGAAGCCGATGACCCGCTCGTGCTGGTCCACCACCAGCAGCACGTTGATGCTGAATTTGATCAGCACTTCCCGGGCCTCGGCCAGGGTTTGCCATTCGCCGATGGTGATGGGGGGATAGACCATCAGGTTGCGGGCCCGGTAAAAGGAGCCCAGGGTTTCCACCAGGATGGCGTCCAGCCTTTTTTTGGCCTGGGTCAGGCTCATGTTCTTGATGCTGGCGGCGGCGGCCGAAGGGTGGCCCCCGCCGCCGAACTCCCGGGCGATGGCCGCCGCGTCCACCGTGCCCAGGCGGGAGCGGATGATCAGGAGCACCTTGTTGTCCATGCCCACCAGGACGAAAAGGATGCTGAGGCCCATGATCTCCATCATTTTGTGGGCCAGCACGGCCACGTCGTCGACATAGTGCTCGGTCTGGGCGGTGGCGATGACGAAGCTCAGGCCCCGGGCCTGACGGGTCTCGGCCGAATCGATCAGGGCGTTCAAAAGGGCCAGTTGGTCGGTGGTCAGTTCCCGCACGGTCAACTGCGAGACCACGCTCAGGTCGGCCCCCCGCCGCAACAGCTCCGCCGCGGCCTGGTAGTCGCGCTCGGTGGTGGAGCTGAAGGTGAAGGAGCCCGTGTCCTCATAGAGGCCCACGGCCATCATGGTGGCCTCCTCCGGCAACAGTTCCAGCCCGCAGTCGCCGATGAGTTCGGTCAGCAGGGTCACCGTGGCCCCCACCGGCTCCACCACTTCCACCGAGCCGGACAGGTCTCCGGGGGCGTTGGGGTGGTGATCGTAAAGGTGGATGTCGAGATCGGGGTTGTCCAGCACCGGTTTGAGGTCCCCCAGGCGGCCGGGCTGGCGGGTATCCACCACCACCAGGCGGCCCACCCGGGTCAAGTCCACGTCCTTGGCCCAGGCCGGGTCGATCATGTGGATCAGGGACTGGATGAAGAAGTGGCGCAGGTTTTTTTCCGAGCCGCCGGGGAAGACCAGAAGGGCTTCCGGATAGAGCCGGCGGGCGGCCACCATGGAGCCCACCGCGTCGTAATCGGGGTTGAAGTGGGTGGTGATGATGGTCAGGGGCCGCTTGAGCTTCCGGCGTTTTTTGGGCGGAGTCCCGGCGGGCCGGGGCGCCGCCGGGGCCTCCGGCCGGCCGGGGAACTCGATAATGCCATCGGAGGCGGGGGGCTTTTCCCGGCTGGTCATGGCGCCTCCCGGTCGGTCTTGGTTGCGGCGCTGCCGCCGGCCGCCGGCGTCTCGCTCTTTCGGGGTTTCGGCCGGTCCGCCTCCGCCCCGGCCCGGGGGTGGTATTGCCGGTGGACCCGCCCCAGGCGTTCGGCCCCGACTTTGATGTAGATCTCGGTGGTGGCCAGGCTGGCGTGCCCCAGCATCATCTGCACGGCCCGCAGGTCGGCCCCGCCCTCCACCAGATGCGTGGCGAAGGAATGGCGCAGCACGTGGGGCGTCACCCCCCGCAGCCCCAACAGCCCGGCATATTCGCCCAGCACCCGCCAGAAATATTGGCGGGAGAGGCGGCCGCCCCGATGGTTGAGGAAGAGCAGGGCCCCGCTTTTGGGGCCGGCCAGCCGGGGGCGGGCCTCCCTGAGATAGCGGGTCAGGAGATTCGCGGCCACTTCGCCCATGGGCACCAGGCGTTCCTTGTCGCCCTTGCCCCGCACCCGCAGGAAGGCTTCTTCCAGGTTGACCCGGGCCAAGGTCAGATCCAGGAGTTCCGAAACCCTCAGACCCGAGGAATACATCAGTTCGAACATGGTCCGGTTCCGCAGTCCCAGGGGCGTGTCGGTCTCCGGGGCGGTGACCAGGCGGAGGATGTCCTCCGGCCCCAGGGCCTTGGGGAGGGTGCGGGGCAGTTTGGGGCTTTCGAAGTTGTGGGCCGGGTTGTGGTCCACGATCCGCTCCTCTTCCAGGAACCGGAAGAAGGCCCGGATGGCCGACAGGCTCCGGGCCCGGCTGCGGGGGGAGAGCCGGTCGGACAGTTCCAGGAAGTAGCCCATCAGGCGTCCCCGGTCCACCTGTTCCCAACGGGTCGCCCCCCGGGCCGTCAGCCAGGCCAGGAAGGCGGACAGGTCCCGGCCGTAAGCCAGAAGGGTGTGGCCGGAAAGGTTGCGCTCCACCCGCAGGTGGCCCAGGTAGAGGTCCAGGGCGTTTTCGAAAAGCCCGGCCAGGGCCCCGTCCGCATCATGGTCGGAGCGCGGCCGGAGCAAAGACCCGGCCGCCGGCGATTTTTTCGCGACGGCCTTCTCAGTCATGGCCGGACCCCGGCACCGAATTGAGGATGGCCCGGCTGACGACGTCGGCGGCCAGGGCGCCCAGCCAGCTGTCGTCGACCAGGGGGCCGGTATTGGTGGTGAGAGCGAAGACGGTGTCGCCGTCATACATCAGGTGGGCCGGGTAGATGGTCCGGGCCAGGCCGACCCCGGCCATCCGGGCCAGGCGGTAGGCCCCGAGCTTGCTCAGACGGGCGTTGGTGCCCACCACCACCAAGACGGTGTGTCCGGGATCGGGAGCGGTCAGGCCGAGGGAGCGGACCCGCATCGTCTCCAGAATTTCACTTTTTCCGGCCAGGGTGCCGTCGGGCCGCCGGAGCCCGGAGACGATCCGCCCGCTGTCGGGATCGACGATGCTGCCCAAAGGGTTGACCACGGCCAGGACCGCGACCAGAAGGCCGCCCACGGCCAGCCCGTGGGAGCCGAGGCCCGAGGGGCTGGCGAACTCCGGGCCGGCCACCTTGCCGGCGGTGGCCGAAAGGCCCGCGCCGAAGGGGCCGCTCTTCACCGGGTCGTTATTGGCCGCCAGGGCCGCCTGGTAGCCCAGGGTTTCGTCGGGCAGGGCGCCGTGGGACTGGTTGCCGGGGTAATCGAAAATGACCGCCGCCGGCACCAGCGGCACCTGGACGAAGCCGGTGTCGAACCCGGCCCCCAGTTCCCGCAAGTGCCGCACCACCCCGGCCGCCGCCGACAGGCCGAAGGCGCTGCCCCCGGCCAGGAGCAGCCCGTGAATGGCCGGGGCGGTGTTTTCGGGGCGCAGGAGTTCCAGCTCCCGGCTGCCGGGGGCGAAACCGGGGCTCCAGACTGAGGCCGTGACCCCGGCCGGGGCCACGACGGCCGTGCAGCCGGTGCCGGCGGCCCGGTTCTCGGCCTGGCCCACCTGCACCCCGTCCAGTTGACTGAGCGTTATTTCCTCCATGGCCGGCCCCCTTTCCTGCGCCCGGGATTGGCGATGCATTTCAATTATTGTATAATGAACCGATTTTTGTCAATCAAGGAAAGCATATTTTGAAAACCCCGCTTCTCAAAACCCCGGCCAAAGACCGCGCCGCCCTCTCCGGCGCCCCGGACGCCGCCGTCTTCGACGCCCTTTTCCGCGAATCCGCCTCGCCCCTGGCCGGCACCGATGAAGCCGGGCGCGGCCCCCTGGCCGGCCCGGTGGTGGCCGCGGCGGTCATTCTGGATCCGGGGGTCGAATACCCCGGCCTGGGCGATTCCAAAAAACTGAGCCCGGCGGCC
Source organism: Candidatus Adiutrix sp. (assembly GCA_031553735.1). GTDB lineage: Bacteria > Desulfobacterota > Desulfarculia > Adiutricales > Adiutricaceae > Adiutrix. The sequence goes on along the minus strand of JAVBLB010000097.1, from coordinate 3,182 downwards.
CGGGACCGGGCTTTCGACCTCATCGTCGCCCGCTCTTTAGGCTGGGCCTGGGCCGCGATAGAAGCCCCGGAGGTGGACCGGCTGAACCCCTTGGCCGCGGCCATGCTGGCCATGAGCCGGGCGGTGGCCGCCCTGCCCCTCCGCCCGGCCCTGGTGCTGGTGGACGGCAACACCCGGCCCGACCTGGAAATGCCGGCCGAAACCGTGGTCCGGGGCGACGCCCGGTCCCAATCCATCGGCGCGGCCTCGATCATGGCCAAAGTCATCCGGGACCGGATCATGCTGGAGTGGCACGAACGCCATCCCCAATACGGCTTCGACCGGCACAAAGGGTACGGCACGGCGGCTCACTACGAGGCTCTGCGCCGTCACGGGCCATCACCCTGCCACCGGCTGACCTTTCGCGGAGTCCTTCCGGCCGGGGAACAGCCGACGCTGAACGAGGCGGGGGGACAACGAGGCCTGTTCCCGGACGGCCCATTTCAGCCGGACCTCCGGTCGGCGGCGCGTTGCCCCATCCGGGGCTTCGATACGGGGGCCGATCATGGATAAACGCCATGAACTGGGCCGACGCGGCGAGGAACTGGCCGCCCGCCACCTGGAGGGCTTAGGCTACCGGGTGGTGGAGCGGAACCTGGTCAACGCCGTGGGCGAACTGGACCTGGTGGCCCTGGACGGCGGCACGGTGGTGCTGGTGGAAGTGAAAACCCGGGGCAAAACCGGACGGGCCCCGGCCGAGGCGGTGGATTTCCGCAAGCAGCGCAAGCTGACCCTGACCGGGGCTCTGTTCCTGCAAAGCCGGGGCTGGGGAAACAGGCCGGCCCGCTTCGACGTGGTGGAGATCGTCTGGCCGGCCGAGGGCGCGCCGCTGATCCGGCACATCAAAAGCGCCTTCGACGCGGTGGCGTATTGAGCATGAAATCCACATCGAAATATTCGCCCCGGCCGCGTCCGGGTGCGGCCCCTGACGGCGACGCCCCGGCGGCTTCCGGCCCGGCCGGGGGGCTCTATCTGGTGGCCAGCCCCCTGGGGCACCTCGGCGACCTGACCGCCCGGGCCGTGGAAGTTCTGCGGGCCGCCGACCTGGTCGTGGCCGAGGACACCCGGCGGACGGTGAAGCTCTTGAACCACCTGGAAATCCACCGCCCCCTGTTGAGCTATCGTCAGCAGAACCACCAGCGGGCCTGGCCCAAAATAGCCGACGCCCTGGCCCAGGGCGGGCGGGTGGCCCTGCTCACCGACGCCGGCGCCCCGGGGGTCTCCGACCCCGGGGCCGAACTGGTCCGGGCCGCGCGGGAGGCCGGCTTCAACATCGTGCCCCTGCCCGGCCCGTCGGCGGTGGTCACCGCCCTGATGGCCTGCGGGTTTTCGGCCGACCGCTTCACCTTCGCCGGGTTCATCCCGGCCCGGGCCCGGGAGCGGCGCGAGTTTCTGGCCGGCCTGGCCCGGCATCCCTGGACCCTGGTCTTCTTCGAGGCTCCCCACCGCCTGGCCGAAAGCCTGGCCGACCTGGCCGAAATCCTCGGCTCCCGCCCGGCCCTCCTGGCCCGGGAGATGACCAAGCTGCACGAGGAATACCTGGCCGCCGACCTCCCCGCCCTGGCCGCCGAGGCGGCCGCCCGGCCCCGCAAAGGCGAAATGACCCTGGTGGTGGCCGGCTGGACCGGCGACGACCGGCCGGCCGGGGAACTTGACCCGGCCCGGCTGGCGGAACTGGCCCGCACCGATCCCCGGCCGACCCGGGTGCTGGCCGCCGAACTGGCCGCCGAAACCGGGCGCGGCCGCAGCGAAATATACCAACTGCTGGTCGCCGCCCGCCGCGCCCAGGCCGAACCGGACGGCGACGAGCCCGGGCCCGGAGAGGCCGGGGACTGACATGGCCGAAACCATCAAGGACTGGGACGCCTTCGAATTCGTGGCTCCGCCCCTGAACGGGGCCGAGACGGTCAAAGGCCTCAGGCGGGGCCGGCCGGTCTCGGCCGGGGAACTGCTGGCCCGCCATCCAGATCCGCGAAAGGGCGACATTCACGCCCCCGTCAACGGCCTGGTGGCAGACATCAACGAATTTGAAATCGTCATCCGCCGCGACGACCAGGCCGTCGGCGAGCCTCCCCCGCCCCGGCGCCTGGCCGGGCTGACCCCGGCCGCCCTGGCCGCGGCCCTCAAAAGCCTGGGGTTGGACCAGCCTTTGGTCCACCCCGGCGACCCCCTGATTTTCAGCACCCTGAACCCGGAGCCGGGCCCGCGATATGCGGTCGCCCTGTTCGACGAACACCGGGAAACCATGCTGGCCGGGGCGGAAGCGGCCGGCCACTTGTGGCCGGGCCATAGAGTGATCTGGGCGGTGGACCGGGCCGGCGCGCCCCCCCCCGAGGCCGACACGTCGGAGGTGGTCGGCACCTTTCCAAGAGGCCTGCCGGCTCTGATCAAAAAACAGGTGACCGGACGCAAGGATCCGGAAGCCAGCGGCGTGTTGGGGGCCCGGGAGCTGTACTTTCTGGGCCGGATCTGGCGGACGGGCCTGCCGCTGACCCGGCTGGTCCTGACTCTCGGCGGGGCCAATTATTTCGTACCTTTAGGCGGCCGGGTGATCGATCTGCTGACTTTCGCCAACCTGGTCCCCGGCCCGAACGACGCGGTCGTGCGGGACGGGCTGGAGACCGGCACCACTCTCTGCCGGTTGACCCGGGGGCTGAACCAGTCGGCCTCGGCCCTCCACCTTCTGCGGGGGGCGGCGGCCGGCGAAGCGTTTCAGCCCTGCCGCCACTGCGGCGCCTGTTCGTATATCTGCCCCGCCAAGCTGCGGGTGGACCGGGCGGCCCGTCTCGACCCGGCCGAATGGCTTAATGAAAAATACGACGCCCTGCTCGAGGGCTGTTATCGATGCGGGGTCTGCGCGGCCGTCTGCCCGGCCCGACGGCCGCTGAAAGCCATGGTCCGGCTGCTGACCGGCCGAAAAGCCGCCCCCAATAACGGAATGGAAACGGCTGAATCTTCATCTCGGCCGGAGCAACCCCTCCATGACGCGGCGGCGCATCGTCCCTCCAGGGCCCGGAAGAAGTAATCATGTCCGTCGAGACCCCCGGTTGCATTCTCAGCGATGATTTCAACGGTCGCCATCCCGGGCCGAGCCATGCCAATGCCAAGCTGACCGTGCTCTTGTCGCCGGTGGCGGCGGTCGG
>JAVBLB010000040.1:0-14240 GCA_031553735.1 Candidatus Adiutrix sp. | reverse complement strand
CGAAACAACCCGTCAGCAGCGCCACAACTCGCCTGAACGGCTCGAACAAGTGGCGCTGCGGCGGCGACCGGTGCGGGATGCGATTGAGACGGCCGCCACGAAGATGGTTGGTTCGGGAACCCGCTTGCTCTTAATGACACTATGCGACCGCCATCAAACTGTTGATGTAGCACGCAACACCGTCCCACCGTCCAAGCCGCCGTCCCATCGGTCCCCCCGCGCAGCGCCACTTGTTTGAGCCGAAGGCGAGTTGTGGCGCTGCTTACGGGTCGCCTCGACATTGGCACCCAGCCAAAAGGGGGTCCAGGGGGCGGAAGCCCCCGGCGCGGGTGGGTCCAGGGTAGGGCCCGCGCAGGGCCCTCCCCTGGCGGGGCATGGGGCAGCGCCCCATACTCCAAATCGCCCGCCCCATCGGGGCGCACAAAACCGGATCAGCCGAAGGCGGACAAGTGTCCGGCCTTTCCATGGCCTCCCGATCATGGTACTATGTGAGATCCTATTATGTGATCCCACATAACCATCGGGAGGCCTCTTTTGACATCCGAACCCCGGGACCGGACTTCCCCGCCGTCCCCATCACCCGATCCGGAGCCCGCCGACCGCAATGACAACGGCCCCGAGCTGTCGCCCGGGCAGTTGCAGCGCAAGCATCGGCTGGAACGCGGAGCCATCATCCTGGTGGCCATCGGCCTCTTGGCCCTGACCTTGGTCCAGCGCGAAGTCATCGACCTCGGCCCCGGGCTCTCCGGCAGCCAGGGTCTGGTGGCCCTGGTCTCCATCAACGTCTCGGTCCTCTTGACCACCGTCCTGATCATCCTGATCCTGCGCCACCTCTATCGCATTTTCTTCGAAAAGCAGGGCTACGGCTCGCTCCAGACCAAGATGGTGGTGGCCTTCATCTGCCTGTCGCTGCTCCCGACCATCCTGATTTTCTACTATTCCTACCGCCAACTGGTCCGGGGCCACGATCTGTGGTTCAGCCCCCAGATCGAGGAGGCGCTGCGCGACTCCATCGGTCTCACCGAGGCCATGCTGGCCCTGGACAACCACCTCTTGACCGGCTACGGCGGCGATATCATGGATGACTATCTCCAGCTCCAGGCCCCGATCAAGGCCCAAGAGCTGACGGATTTTCTGGAGGCCCACCGCCGCCGCTTCCACCTGACCACCGCGGAATTTTACGGCCCCCAGGGGCAGCTCGTGACCCGGGCCGGGCCCGAGACCCTGCCCCCCATCTACCACGACTGGTTCAACAGCCAGTTGAGTTCCGGCCCGCCCTGGATCAACACCGTGGAAACGGAATCCGGCGACCTGACCCGCCTGGTCTGGCCCCTCTTCCCCTCCAGCATCGAGGCGGCCGGCGGCCCCACCGGATTTCTGGTCATCGGCCGGCTGACCCTGGCCCCCATCCGCTCCCAGATGGAGGACGTGCGGCACGCCCTGGTGGGTTACCAGGACGCCCTGAAGGTGCAGCGGCCCTTCCGGGTCACCCAGCTCACCGCCCTGACGGCCATGGCCATCCTGGCCGTTTTCATCACCGTCTGGATCGGCTCCCACCTGGCCCAGTCGCTGGCCCGCCCGGTTCTGGACCTGGTCACCGGCACGAAACGGGTGGCCGCCGGCGACTGGGATTTCACCCTCACCCCCCACGGGCGCTCCGGCGAATTCTTCGAACTGGTCAACTCTTTCAACCTGATGACCCGGGAGCTGAAAAAGCTGTATCTGGAACTGGACAGCCGGCGCCGCTTCCTGGAAACGGTGCTGAAAAACGTCTCCACCGGCGTGGTCGTCCTGGGCATCGACGGCCGGGCCCATCACCTCAACCAGGCCGCCGCCGCCATCCTGGCCCTGGAGCCGGGCCCCGAGACCGACCGGAACCGCCCGGCCTCGACTTTCGGCCCTCTGGAGGATCTGGCCCTGCCCGCCCCCCTGGCCGCCCTGGTGGAGGAAGTCGTCAAGGCCCCCCAACCCGGCCGCCGGGTGGTGGAACGCCGCATCCACCTGACCGAGGGTGAGACAGCCCTGATCCTCAAGGTCAGCCTGGCCGCCCTGCGCAACGAGGAGGGGCAGACCTTCGGCTATCTCCTGGCCTTCGACGACCTGACCGAGCTGGAAAAAGCCCAGCGCCTGGCCGCCTGGCGGGAGGTGGCCCGCCGCATCGCCCACGAGGTCAAAAACCCGCTGACGCCCATTCAGCTCTCGGCCCAGCGCCTGCGGCGCCGCTTCCAGGCCCGCCTGGCCGGCGAGGACGATGTGGCGGTCTTTGAGGAATGCACCGAGGTCATCATCCGCCAGGTCGAGGAGATGAAAAAGCTGGTGGATGAATTCTCCCGCTTCGCCCGCCTGCCGGAGATCCGGCCCCGGCCCGGCGATTTCGCCGAATTCCTGACCGAAAGCCTGGCCCTTTTCCGCCAGGCCCACAAGAAGGTCGACTTCCAGCTTGAAATCCTTCAGGAGCCGCCCCCCTTCTCCTTCGACCCCGAGCAGATGCGGCGGGTGCTGACCAACATTCTCGACAACGCGGTGGCGGCCATGAACGAGGAAGGCCGGGTCGAGGTGACCCTGGAGGTCGACGAACTGACCGGCCTGCGCCTATCCATCGCCGACACCGGCCCGGGCCTCGACCCCCTCATTCTCGACCGCCTCTTCGACCCCCACGTCACCACCAAGAGCGGCGGGCAGGGGCTGGGGCTGGCCATCGTCCGCACCATCGTCAGCGACCACGGGGGTTTCATCAAAGCCCGCAACCGGGCCAACGGCGGGGCCCGGTTCATCATCGAACTGCCGCTGCGCGCCTGAGCGGCCGCCCCTTCATGGGGAGCGGGATCATTATCGGGGGGCAAGCCGGTTCCGGGGCCTGCCTTACTCCGTTTCCAACCGGGGCAGACAGCGGCCCCGGCTCCGGCCGTAATCAGTGACGCTATAGAATATTATCAGCTTGCCGTCTTGTTCTTCGACATCGGCCACCTGTAAGATGCCCACGCCTCTCAGCGAGTCCAGGTGCTCTTCGATACAAGGCAGGCTGAATTGCCGTTCGAGGCCGTATTGCTTCCGGAGAGCGTAAAAGACATCCTGGGCCGCGGCCGGCGCGGAACGGTCGATAAGATAGCGGAGGATGCTGAATCGCAAAGGCGCTTTCATGATTCACCTCCTCAGACGTTGCGCATTTTAAGCATTTCTTTGGGGTTGGCCACCACCAGAGTGACCCCGGCCACGATGATCAGCGCCCCGATGACCAGGGTGGGGGTGAATTCAAATTCCACGGCGCCGAGCTTGCTGAAGAGCCAGGTGTAGAGCATGCCCCACAGCACGTAGGTGGTGTCGAGGGCCATGGTCCGGCTGACGCCGGTCATGTTCAGGGCTTTGTACCACAAAAAGAAGGAAGCGGCCCCGGTCATGGCCGTGGCCCCCAGCAGCAGCATGGTCCGGCCTTCCAGAAACAGTTCGAACATGAAGGGAAAGGCGGCGAAGAGCGGCAGAACCGCCGCCAGGTAGACCACGAAGGAGGTGAGGTATTTCAAGCCCGCGGCCACGCTGGAATCGACCAGGTCCATGCCGTAGGTCGACAGGACGCCCTCCAGCCCCCAGCCGAAGGTGGCCACCAGCGACAGGCCGATGCCCAGATAAAAGTGGGGATACACTTCATCCGAGGGCGGGGTGTAGCTGACGATAACCGCGCCGACAATGCTGAGAACTATGCCCAGCCAGACCCGGGGCACGATTCGCTCCTTCAGGAAGATGGCGGCCAGAATCGTCCCGACGCAGGGGCAAAGGGCCGAAATGGGCAGGGCATAAGGCGCCCCGGCCAGGTTTATGCCCAGCACGTAGCCCGACATGGCCAGCGGTCCCCCGCAGACGGCCCCCAGGCAAATGATCTTTCCGGGCCTGGTGTTCAAAACCCGCAGGTATTCGATCCATTTGCCTGACCAGATGTTCTTCAGAAAAACCCAGAGGCAGCCGAATCCGTCGTGAACAGCGGCCTGGACCAGCGAAGGCGCATACACTCCGGCGGCCGTGGAAAACGGGGCCATCAGGAAGACTATGCCCAACAATATGCCGTTCAGCCCCCAAAACGAAGCGGCCACCAGGGCCGTGCCCATCCCTCTTTTGGCGTACGATACCTGCCGGCTGGTCAGCTTGTCCTTCAATCGGTCGTCCATGCCCCGTCTTCCTCTTCGCTGATTATAGCCTTCGGCGGTTCGATTGTCATTACCCACGGTGATGCCTTCAGGCGCAATCGCCTCTTAGCGGGATGATGAATCGCGGTGGTCTCGGCCGCCCGCCCGGGGCGCTGCCCCGGACCCCGCCAGGGGAGGGTGCTGCGCGCACCCTACCCTGGACCCACCCGCGCCGGGGGCTTCCGCCCCCTGGACCCCCGAAGAATTTTCCGTTGTGTCAGTAAGTCCCCGTAAGCAGCGCCAGAACTCGCCTGAACGGCTCAAACACCTGGCGCTGCGGAAACATTTGAGTCAAGCCGCAGCTGCAAAAGCTTGCGGGCGGGAAAAGGGCGGCGTCAAGACCTATACCCTCACCGCATCGCCACTTGTTTGAGCCGTACAGGCGAGTTGTGGCGATGCTTACGGGCGGTAACTGACACAACGGAATTTCCTTCGGGGGTCCAGGGGGCGGAAGCCCCCGGCGCGGGTGGGTCCAGGGTAGGGTGCGCGCAGCACCCTCCCCTGGCGGGGTCCGGGGCAGCGCCCCGGCGGACGCCGAGACCGCCGCGATTCATAATCCCGTCTTTCAAATACAATTGTCCTGACGACGCCCGACCCATCCCCGGCGGCTTTCATTTCAACGAAAACATTTCCGACCCGGCCTCTCCCGGCCGGCCCGGCCCGGAGAGGCCGGGTCAGATTGCCGACCAAGCCACCCCACCAGATCACCCGGTCGGGCAATGGTGGCTCAACAATCGGGATAGGGTCGATTAAAACATTTTCTTTTTTTGCTGATAATTTTCATATTTCGCAACATCCTCAGGTGAAACAACGATTTGGTTTTCAGGCTTTATCCCGTAAACATGATAATTTATATCATCCATAGCCATTTGGGCCTCAGCCCTCACAAATGGAGACGGGTGTTCGAGATATTTTTTAAAAACAGGCAGGTGTTCAGTATTATGGGCATAGCTCAATATGACCAGCAAATATTCCAACTCTCCATTTTTGACCGGCTCATCGAAATACGGCAGCACTCTTTCAAAGTCATGTTCGTTTTTCAATTTGGCAATCATAAGTATATCGCTGAGAACGGCCAGGGAATCGATGAAGTTACGGTGATCCCCCTTGTATTGTATCAAATCATATTCAACGCTTAAATTATTCAGCAAGACATCGACGAAATCTTCAAAATCAACCGGCGCGGGCCTGGAGAGATCGGCCAGATTTGACAGCGCATCCAAGGCCTGGCGCCTGACCGACTCATCCTGAGCCAACAGGGAGTCTTTCAGTGTATTGAGGTCTGGATTCGTGTATTCATCTGAACAAAAATGCTTAAGGGCCTCCGTGATTGATTTCAAAATTCTTATGCTCTTCCGGGTTGTATTGGCCGGCATGTACCGCCTCCCATACCCTCTGATTGAAGGGCGCTGTACTTGGTGAAAAGTCGGCGCCCTTATCGTCATGCATGCTCGTTGCTTGAAAGTGGAGCCGATCGGCTCTCAATCAGGTATAAGGATGGAGGCGATAGAACCTCCGTCTCGGCCGCGGCGACACGCGCATAACGAAATCACGGCGGCGCTTTGCCCCATTCGGGGCTCAGGTCAGGGCGTAGAGCGAGCGGACCCGCTCGGCCGAAGCGGCCAGGGCCTCCCGCTCGCGGTCGGTGAGGGGGATGTCCAACACCTGGCGCCAGCCGTCGCGGCCGGCGGCCACCGGCAGGCCCAGGCTGACCCCGTGGTGCCCGTATTCCCCCTCCGCAATGACCGAGGCGATGGTGGGGTTCGCCGGGTCACCGACGAGCAGGCTCGCGATCATATGCCGGATGGAAGTGGCCGAGGTCCAGGTGGTGGTGCGGCCGGACTCCAGGGCCTGCCAGCGGCCGTACCACTCGCCCAGGATTTTTTCCACCGCCGCCACCTGGGCCGGGGTCAGGTTGGCGGGCTGACCGTCGAGGGTGACGGTGGAAAAGATCGGCACCTGGGTGTCGCCGTGTTCGCCCAGCACCAGGCCGCCCACTCGGCGCCCGTCCACCCCCAGCACCGCGGACACCGCCCAGCGAAAACGCTGGGAATCGTTGCGGCAGAAGCCCAGGAAACGATGCCGGTCGCCGCCCATCTCCCGGTGGAAAACCATATTGAACACGTCCACCGGGGCGGTGGCGGTGATGAGCGGGGCCTCGGGACAGTATTCCTTCAGGCGGGCCGCGGTCGCCCGCACCACCTTCAGGTTGGCGGCCAGGTATTCGTTGCGCGACTTGACCGGCCCCCCGGCCGCGGCGGCGGCCATGATCACCAGGTCGCAGCCGGCCAGTTTGTCCCAGCCGCCGCCGGTCACCCGGGTCGGGCTCTCTTCGCTGAAGCACTCGGTCAGGTCGATGACGTGGGTGCCGACCACGTTCTCCTTGACGTCCACCAGGGCGATTTCCTCAAAAAAACCCTGGAGCCCCAGATAGAAAGCCATGGTGGAACCCAGCCCCCCGGCCGCGCCGACAATGCCCAGTTTTTTCATGTCCATTCCTCCGAAAGGCCGAGGCCACGCCCGGCCGCATTATTTAGGGAATTCGCCAACGTAACGATACGCCGGCAAAAAATCAGTTCTCACGCACAACCAACCGACACAATACACCAGAGCCGGCCGTTCTGACAAGATCCCGGAGAACCCTGGCCGTCTCCATCGGGGACGAATCGCGGCGACGTACAGGACGCTTCTCCAGCAAGCGTACCCGCGCCCGATGACTTCAATAACGATACCCTCGAACACGATGACCGCGAACACCCGGCGGGGCCGATGTCGCCGTCCCTGACCTTCATTGGGAGATCGTCCCGGCTCGACCACAAGATATGGGGCCACACTTTGTCCGCCCCCAATATCGCGGCTCAGGCGTCCATTGGAGCCAACCCGCCGGAGCCATTTGAAAGGCCCTTTTTTTATCATTATCCCGACATCTTGTGGTGAGCGGCTCAGAATACCGGAAGCGGACGACCCAAATTAAAGTTGAACATCTTGGGGGTACTTCAACCTAGAACACTACATCTTGTATCTCGCCCCCGGAAATAGGGCTTGACTTTCCCCCCGGTTTATGGATAATGAGCAACGTGGTCGATACAATATGTGGAGTTCGCCCGGGCCGTTCCAGTTGGCGGCCGGGGATAGTTCCGTCATAATTCTTCGGGAGCCCCCCATTCATCCGTGCTCCCAAATTGCTCATATATCTGGATCTTTTTTATGCAACGCCGGTCCCGGGCAGGACCGGCGGACGCATCTGGGAGCCCTTGAGGAGATCGGTTCCCGGCATCGACGCCGTTCGGCACTGTTCGCATTGCATTGGTATATTTTTTGGGGCGCCCCTCGCGGGGCTCGAAATGACACACCTGCATCAGAATGCCGACAGGATTTCACAGGCGCCGGTTCCGGGATTCGATTTTTTTTATGGCTCCCCTCGTCAACAACAATCAACCAGGAGAGTACATGCGGTTCACCACCATCAGAAAGAGGGACGGCCGGACGGCCGGCTTTGACGCCACCAAAATCACCCGGGCCATCGCCAAGGCCGGACAGGCCACCGGCGAATTCGGGGACAAGGAAGCCTTGCTGCTGACCCTGAAAACCATCGACCGGGCCGAGATTCTGGAAAACGGGCCGGCCCTCGAAGTGGAAAAAGTTCAGGACATCGTGGAATATGTGCTTCTGGATTCCCCCTACCGGCGGACGGCCAAGGCCTATATCCTCTACCGCGAGCAGCGGGCCCAGATGCGCAGCATCACCGCCCGGGCCCACGTGGAACTGATGGACGGCTATCTCCAGCGGCTGGACTGGCGGGTCCGGGAAAACAGCAACATGGGCTTTTCCCTCCAGGGGCTCAACAACTACATCTCCTCCGACGTCACGTCCGAATACTGGCTGAACCGCATCTACACCCCCCGCATCCGCGAGGCCCACAAAAACGGCGACCTGCACCTGCACGACCTGAACCAGCTGTCGGTTTACTGCGTGGGCTGGGATCTGGCCGACCTGCTGCGGGAGGGTTTCAAGGGAGTCTCCGGCAACGTCGAGAGCGCCCCGCCCAAGCATTTCCGTTCCGCCCTGGGGCAGTTGGTGAACTTTTTCTACACCCTTCAGGGCGAAGCGGCCGGGGCCCAGGCCGTCTCCAGCTTCGACACCCTCCTGGCTCCCTTCGTCCGCCACGACGCCTTGAGCTACCGCGAGGTCAAGCAGGCCCTCCAGGAATTCGTCTTCAACATCAACATCCCCACCCGGGTGGGCTTCCAGACCCCCTTCACCAACATCACCATGGATCTCGACGTGCCCTCCATCTTCAAAAACGCCCCGGTCGTCATCGGCGGCCGGGAGATGGACACCGCCTACGGCGCCTATCAGGCCGAGATGGACATGATCAACCAGGCTTTCGCTGAGGTGATGATGGAGGGGGACAACAAGGGCCGGGTCTTCACCTTCCCCATCCCCACCTACAACATCGGCCGGGAGTTCGACTGGGAAAGCCCCCGCTTCGAGGCCATCTGGCGCATGACCGGCCGCTACGGCATCCCCTATTTCTCCAACTTCGTCAACTCCGACATGTCGCCGGAGGACGCCCGCTCCATGTGTTGCCGCCTGCGGCTGGACAACCGCGAACTGCGCAAGCGCGGCGGCGGGCTCTTCGGGGCCAACCCCCTGACCGGCTCCATCGGGGTGGTGACCCTGAACCTGCCCCGCCTGGGCTATCTGGCCCAGAACGAGGACGAGTTCATGACCCGCCTCGACGACTTGATCGAGCTGGCCCGGGAAAGCCTGGTCATCAAGCGCAAGGAGCTGGAGCGCTTCACCGAGGGCGGCCTGTACCCCTATACCAATTTTTACCTCCGCAGCGTCCGGGAGGCCAGCGGCCATTACTGGACCAACCACTTCTCCACCATCGGCGTGGTCGGCGGCAACGAAGCCTGCCTGAACCTTCTGGGCGAAGGCATCGCCACCGAGCGGGGCCAGGCCTTCATGCTCAAGGTTCTGGGACACATCCGCCAGCGCCTGGCCGCCATCCAGGAGGAGACCGGCGATTTCTTCAACCTGGAAGCCACCCCGGCCGAGGGCACCTCCTATCGCCTGGCCCGGCTGGACCAGACCCGCTGTCCGGGCATCAAGTTCGCCAACGGCGAATCCGAGGCCGGGCGGGCCCCGTATTACACCAACTCCAGCCACCTGCCCGTGGGCCACAGCGACGACGTCTTCGAGACCCTGGAACTGCAGGACGACCTCCAGTGCTGCTACACCGGCGGCACGGTGCTCCACACCTTCATCGGCGAGGAAATCACCGACACCCGGACCGTCCGGTCGCTGGTGCGCAAGATCACCAACAACTTCAAGCTGCCCTATTTCACCATCACCCCGACCTTCAGCGTTTGCGCCGACCACGGCTACCTCAGCGGCGAAACCCCGGTCTGCCCTCACTGCGCGGCCGAAACCGAGGTCTATTCCCGGGTGGTGGGCTACCTGCGGCCGGTCAGCCGCTGGAACGACGGCAAGCAGGCGGAATATGACCAGCGGGTGGCCTACAAGGTCCCGGTCTTCACCCCCACCCTGGCCCCCCAGCCGGAGGACGACGAAGACGGGCAGAGGGCGGTCCTTTGCGCCTAGGCGGTCTGGTCAAAGCCACGGCCCTGGATTTCCCCGGCCTCATCAGCGCCGTGGTCTTCACCCAGGGCTGCGGCTTCGCCGGCCCTTACTGCCACAACCCCCATGTGATCCGCCTCTTCGGCGCGCCCCTGGCCGAAGAGGCGACCCTCGATTTCCTGCGCCGCCGTCGCCCGCTTCTGGACGGCGTGGTCATCAGCGGCGGCGAGCCGACCCTTCAGCCCGACCTGGCCGATTTCTGCAAAAAACTGCGCGGCCTGGGCTATGCCGTCAAGCTCGACACCAACGGGGCCGCCCCGGCGGTCCTGGCCGATCTCATCGAGCGCCGTCTGGTCAATTATCTGGCCCTGGACCTCAAGGCCGACCCGCACCGCTATCCCCCGGAAATCGCGCCCCACGACCCCGGCCCGGCCATCGTCGAATCCATCGGCCTCCTCAAGCGTTCCGGCCTGCCCCACGAATTCCGGACCACCGCCGCCGCCCCCTTCGTCAACGCCGAGAGCGTCACCGCCATCGCCCGGGCGGCCGCCGGCACGGCTCCCCTGTTCCTCCAGCCCCTGCGCCTTCAAAACGTTCTCGATCCGGACTTCCTGGCCCGCCACCCCCAGCCCACCGCCGAAGACCTGGAGCACTTCCGCGCCTTGGCGGACGCCTACCTCCCCACCAGCATCCGTTAGAAGAGGGAGGCTCCGCCCCTCCACCCCGCCAGGGGCCGAAGTCCCATGGACCCCAAATCGCAACACCTTGCGATGTGTTGAGATTCAAGCTGATAGGCTTGAAGGATGCCGAAATCGCCCCCAAACGGACGATTTCGGAGTGACCCAGGGAAGCTTCATCTGAGAGACACCGCATTCAGACCTTCGTCTCGGATGTTAGGGAGGGGACGGTGGCCTCATTTTTTCTCATCATTTTCACCCGCATCCGTCCCCTCTGTGGCGATAAGAATGGGCAGCATTGCCCCCCCACCACTTTTTTCCACATGGTGCGGAACGACAACGTATTTCCCTCCACCTGTCTCTCCACCGCATACACGGTGCCGTCGGCATAACGGCGTAGATATCGAAGACTTCCGGGTTGTCCCGGTTCAATCCAGTGCGGGTTGGTTATGATTTCCGCATAGCGTTCAAAGTCTTCTTTGACGATCGATATCTGGCCGATCTTTGTTTCCCGGCCATGCCCTTGAAAAGCGTGATCTATCCAATCAATGTCCAACTCCCGACGATTCAGCAGGGTGTCCAATCCAGTACAGGCCTTGATTCTGGCCGCCTCTTCCGGCCCAACCAGGCCAAGCGAAACCACGCGTATTTCGCCGCGTTGACAGATATCATACATCTGCCCCAATTGGCGCTTCAATTCGGACAATGGGGTCGGCGGCGACGGGCCCTAACCCGCCTCCGCCGTTGCCCGCCCTTGACTTTCTATTGCTTTCTCGTTATCTTAATAATTGAGGCCACCGGTGAATCTTCTACGGCTAGTGCTCTCCCTCTTTTTGGAGGGACATAGTACGCAGACCTTCGTTTCGGACGTTAGGGAGGGGACGGTGGCCTCATTTTTTCTCATCATTTTCACCTGCATCCGTTCCCCCTGTAGCGATAAGAATGGGCACCATTGCCCCCCCTACCACTTTTTTCCACATAGTGAAGAACTTCAACCTATCTCCCTCCATCTGCCTTTCCACCGCATACATTGTGCCGTCAGGATAGCGGCGTAAATATCGAAAACTGTTGGGCTGCCCTGGTTCAACCCAATGCGGGTCGGTTAATATCTCCGCATAGCGCTCAAAGTCTTCCCGGGTAATTGATATCTGGCCAATCTTCTTTTCCTGACCGTGCTGCTTAAAAGCATGCTTTATTTGGCCGGTATCCAGCTCCCGAGGATTGAGCAGGGTATCCAGTCCGGTGGCAGCTTTGATTCTGGCCGCCTCTTCCGGCCCAACCAGGCCAAGTGAAACCACGCGTTTTTTGCCGCGTTGCCAGGCATCATACACCTCTCCCATTCGGCGCTTCAGTTCCGGCAGCGGGGTTGGCGGTGGCACCTCTTCCAGCCACCGCCATTGCCGGCCTTGACTTTCCACCTCTCTTTCGTTATCTTGAAAATGAGGCCGTATCACACCTTCCAAAGGCCTGGAGCCGTTCTCTTATGTAAGAGAGCCATGCCAGGCCCTCGTTTCGGACGTTCATGAGGGAAGTGGCGGCCTCATTTTTTGTGCTCACCGCCGCTTTCATCTTCATCTGCTGCTGTCTTGGCGATAAGAATGGGTACCATAACGCCTCCCAACGCTTGCTTCCATAGCGTACGAAATTCCAGTTTATTCCCTTTCAACTGTTGTTCTATCACATACACTGTGCCGTCGGGATACCGACGCTGATACCTGATGCTATTGGGCTTCGTCCCGGGTTCAATACTATGCGGGTCGGTAATTATTTCAGCATAGCGCTCAAAGTCTTCCCGAAGAATCGATATTTGACCACGAATCTTTTCCTGGCCGTGCTCATCAAAAGCGTGCTTGATATCCTTCGCAACCAGCTCGCGGCGGTTAAGCAGGCTATCCATGCCGGTGGCGGCCTTAATCCTGGCGGCTTCTTCCGGCCCAATCAAACCAAGTGAAACCTGCGGCCCTTCATCGCCGCGCTGCCAGGCATCATACACCTCTCCCATTCGGCGCTTCAGTTCCGGCAGCGGGGTTGGCGGCGGCATATTCTCACCCGGCCGTCGCCACATTGCCCCGCCCTTGACTTTCCGCCTCTCTTTCGTTATTCTAAAAGTGAAGCCGCCAGAACACCCTCCTAAGGCCTGGTGCCTATCTCGTCACGAGAGCGCACCTGGGCACCCGTTTCGCACGTAGTACGAGGGAAGTAGCGGCTTCATTTTCTTCTCTCGTTGCTTTCGTCTTTTCCCGTTCCCGTTGTGGCAATGAGAATGGGTATCATTATCCCGCCCACCGCCGCCTTCCACATAGTGCGAAATTCCAGCTTTTTCCCCTTTACCTGATGCTCCAGTGCATACATTGTACCGTCGGGATAACGGCGTAAATAATGCAAGCTTCCTGGAGTTGTGCCTAGCTCTATCCAATGCGGATCAGTGAGAATTTCAGCGTAACGTTCAAAGTCGCTCCTGACGATTGAAATTTGGCCGCGTTTTGTTTCGTGACCATGTATATCGAACGCATGTTTTATATCGCCAGTGTCTAAAGTTCGACGGTTGAGCAGGGCATCCAGACCTGTGGCGGCTTTTATTTTGGCGGCTTCTTCTGGCCCGATTATCCCTAGCCGTATTCGTCCCTTTTCGCCGCGCTGCCAAGCATCATACAACTCTCCCATCTGGTGCTTCAGTTCAGTCAATGGCGTCGGCGGTGGCATTGCCTCTACCCGCAGTCGCCATTGTCCCGGGGCGATTTCCACAGGGCGAGTCACCACCCCCAAACTTTTGTCCAGATTTCTGGCATATTTTTCCATCGCTTTTAAAGAGCTTGTTACCCAGCTGTCACCCGGCGAATACAAAAAGTTTTCGGGCTGGGGTTTGATGTCCAACAGCTTTTGATGCAACGCCTCCATTTCAGCACCAGAGCGGTAATCGGTGAGATCCGGGCCACCCGGCGTTTTATTTTTCGCGGCTGGGTTTGGGCGTTCCCCGGCCGGCCGGGCGGCGGTCACTTCGGCTTCTTCGATCGCCAGGCCGGCTCTTTGCGCCGTCACGCGCGGGGGCGGTTCCCCGGCCCAGGCCTCTCGGACGCCTTTCGGGGCCACGGCACCGCCGAGCAGGGCCGCGCCCATTTGCGCCGCCGGCCCGGCCCCGGCGTTCTGGGCCGCGCCCAGGGCCAGGCCGGAGCCGGCCGCGCTCACCGCCTGGGCCACCGGGGCCTCGGTCAGCACCCGGCCGGCCTCGGCGGCCAGGGTCGGCCGGGCCACGGCGGCGGCCCTTGGCCCGGCCAACAGACTCCCGGCGCCGTAGGTCACCGGCAGGGGAGCCAGCGCGGCGTTGGCCTGATAGGCCAGGTTTTCGGCGCCCGTTTCCGGCCGGGGCAGCCCCAGGGCGTCGGGAACGGTCCCGGCCATGGGCCGGATGAGTTCGGGATTGCCGGTCAGCAACTCGGCGATCCCGTTCATCCCCCAGCGAATCGGGCCGGCGGCCAGGTCGCCGAGCCCCAAAAGGCCGTCCAACACGCCGCGCGTGCCCAGGCCCAGGTCCCGCACAGTCCGGGAGGTCGACGAAGCCCGGCCCGCCTCCGCCCGGGCAGGTGTTTCCATCGCCTCATCCGGCGGCGGCCCGGATGTGTTTTGGGCCGACCCCGTCTCGTCGTACCGTGCCGCCGGCCCCTGGGTGTTGACGTAATGCCGCTGGGTGGAGCCCCACGGCGTCGAGGGCACCGCCCGCACCCGGATGGGCGGTTCGGAGGCGGGCGGGGCTTGGGCGGCCGCAAGCCGGCCGGCGGCCTTGATCAGATTGGCCGCCGCT
>JAVBLB010000001.1:0-31375 GCA_031553735.1 Candidatus Adiutrix sp. | reverse complement strand
CGCGGCGGGGGGATTCCTTCGGAGGGCGGCCGCGTGGGCCCTGACCGCGTCGCCCACGCGAAACCGCGAATGCCGGGGTCATCACCGGCGACGTGGTTGGGCAGCGGCCGACCGGAGAAGGAATCCCCCCGCCGCGCACCCGTGCGGCCGCCTGCGGGACCTCAATCCAAACTTGTGATGTGATGATTTTATAAAATAAATAAATCCAAATAGTTTCAGGAGCGCAAATACAGATGACCGATGGTATGATGGCCGAAGCCGACATTCTGGCCGGGGGAGCCCGAGTCCTGGCCAACGAGGCCCGGGGCCTGGACGCCCTGGCCGCCTCCCTGGGCCGGGAGTTCGTCCAGGCCGTGGAACTGCTCTGGCGTCTCGACGGCCGGGTGGCCGTGACGGGCATGGGCAAGAGCGGCCACGTGGCCCGCAAGGTGGCCTCCACCCTGGCCTCCACCGGCACCCCGGCCTATTTCATCCATCCGGCCGAGGCCAGCCACG
This sequence comes from Candidatus Adiutrix sp., assembly GCA_031553735.1. Taxonomy (GTDB): domain Bacteria; phylum Desulfobacterota; class Desulfarculia; order Adiutricales; family Adiutricaceae; genus Adiutrix. Next base: position 30,880 of record JAVBLB010000001.1, on the reverse strand, counting down.
GCGACCTGGGCATGATCTCCCTTCGCGACGCGGTGTTGGCCTTTTCCAATTCCGGCGAGACCGACGAAATGGTCAGCATCCTGACTTACTGTGCCCGCCACCAGGTGCCGGTCATCGGGGTGACCAAGAATCCGGGCAGCTTTCTGGCCTCCCAGTCCCGGGTCACCCTCGTCTTGCCCGACCTCCCCGAGGCCTGTCCCTTCGGCAGCGCCCCCACCACCAGCACCACCATGATGATGGCCCTGGGCGATGCCCTGGCCCTGTGTCTGCTGGAGGCCAAGGGCTTCACCGCCGACCGGTTCCACCAATACCACCCCGGGGGCAGCCTCGGCCGCCGGCTTCTGGCCGTGCGCGACGTCATGCACCGGGGCGCGGAGATACCCCTGGTGACCCCGGGCCAATCCATGCCCGAAGTGCTCTACACCATCACCGGCAAGAGTCTCGGCTGCACCGGGGTCGTCGACGGGGAAGGGCGGCTTGTCGGCATCATCACCGACGGCGACCTGCGGCGGCACATGACCCCGGATTTTCTGACCCTCACCGCCGGCGACATCATGACCCCCCGGCCGGTGACCGTCACCCCCGACACCCTGGCCGCCCAGGCCCTGGGGTTGATGCAGCGTCGGTCCATCACCGCCATCTTCGTGCTCGACCCAAACGACCCCCGGCCGGCCGGCATCATCCACATCCACGACTGCCTCCGCGCCGGCCTCGAATAGCCAGGGCTGAGCCCTGGACCCACCGGATGCGCCTACCGGCGCATCCTCCCCGCACCCACTTCGTTGGGCTTCAGTGGCCGCAACGTTTGGGAGGCCGAGACCATCTTGGTCGTTTTGGGGTGAGGGGAGAACTTCGTTCTCCCTATGGAATATAAGGCTGGAAGCGATTTGAACTTTCGTCCCGGCCGTCAGTGCGGCGCCGTATTGCCCTTCCGGGACGAAAAGGGCCTGTTTGCTTGCGGTGCTCTTCAGCCGTTCCAACCCGGGGCTGAGACAGTCAGGCGTTGCGGGCGGGTAATACTTCGGAAGACGGACGCGTGGGCCCCGACCGCGTCGCCGACGCGATATTTCGCCTTCTGCGGTCATTACCGGCGGCGCGGGTGGGAGAGCGGCCGTCTGGAGAAGTTTTACCCGCCCGCAACGCCGTACGGCCGTTAATGGCGCCTTTTCGGCGAAGAAATTTGATATACTATGACGCTGGATCAATGTATGGGCCTTGCCCGAAACGACTCCCGGCCACTGCCCGGCCTGGTTTTCCGGCCGATCAATCAGGAGAATGAAAATGCAGGATTACTTTCGAACCCGCGAACCGGCGGCCAATATTTACAACACTTTGCCGGTGGCCAGGCCGGGCCTGGTTTTCATCATCATCGCCATCGTCCTGTTTCTTTTGACCCTGGCCGCCGGCTGGTTTTGCCTCGGCCATATCTTCTTTCTGGTCGCCCTGTTCGTGACCTGGTTCTTCCGCGATCCGGAACGGCCGACTCCGCCGGCCGGCTTCGGCCTGGCCCCGGCCGACGGCCGCATCATCAAAATTGAAGACCTGGGCGACAATCCCCACACCCACGGCCCGGCAAAAAAGGTGAGCATCTTCATGAACGTCTTCAACGTTCACGTCAACCGGGCGCCGGTGAGCGGGCGCCTGCTCAGCCAGGTCTATTCCCCGGGGCTCTTCTTCAACGCCAGCCTGGACAAGGCCAGCGAGGACAACGAACGCAACGCCCTCGTCCTGGAAACCGAGCACGGCCCGGTGGCCATGGTCCAGATCGCCGGCCTCATCGCCCGCCGCATCGTCAGTTGGGTCAGGGAAGGGGAGACCCTGGAGCGGGGCCAGCGCTTCGGCATGATCCGCTTCGGCTCCCGGGTGGATCTCTATCTGCCGCCCGATTCCGAAGTCATGGTCACGGTGGGTCAAAAAGTGTCGGCCGGCTGGTCGCCGATCTGGCGGCCCGGCGGGAAGGCTGATTGCTCCAATGAATAAGGCGATGCTGGATCTTTCGAGCGAATCGCGCGGCTTCGGACCGGAGTCGCGCCCGGGAGGCGGCCTGTGAAACTGGTGGCTCTCATTCCGGCCCGCTGGGCTTCGACCCGCTTTCCCGGCAAGGCCCTGGTGCCTCTTTTGGGGCGCCCCATGATCGAACACGTCTACCGGCGTTCCCTGGCCATTGCGGGGGTGGATGAAGTGCTGGTGGCCACCGACAGCCCCGAGATCCAACGGGTCGTGCTGGATTTCGGCGGCCGGGTGGTCATGACCGGCGCCCATCACCTCTCCGGCTCCGACCGCCTGGCCGAGGCGGCGGACATTCTGGGCCTGGACGACCAGGATATCGTCATCAACATCCAGGGCGACCAGCCGGCCTTCGACCCGGAGCACCCGGCCCTCCTGGCCCTCTCCCTGCGAAACGACCCCGATCTGGCCATGGCCACCCTGGCTCTGCCGCTGACCGACCCGGAGGACATCCGCAACCCCAACCACGTCAAGGTGGCCTTCAACCGCGAACATGAAGCCCTGTATTTTTCCCGGGCCCCCATCCCCTGGCCCCGCGACGGGGAAGAGGATTATTACAAGCACATCGGCATATACGCCTATCGGGTCGGCTTTCTGCGGCGCTTCGTGACCCTGCCCGAAGGCCGGCTGGAGCGGATCGAGCGGCTCGAGCAACTGCGGGCTCTGGAAAACGGCGCCCGCATCAAGGTGCTCATCGCCGGCGGCCTGTCGCCGGAGGTGGACGTGCCGGCAGACGTCAAGGCGGCCGAGGAGGCTCTGCGCCGGGGCGAACATTGACCTGGTCGCCGCCCCCCCGCTCCGTCTCCGGGCCCCGAAGGGGCCATGCGCCGCCGCAACCGCGCCGTGAACGGATTGCGCCGGCCGGGCCGGAAATTCCATCGCCTCCATTCTTCCGGAAAACGGAGCGGACATGATCCGCCGTTGGCGTCAGGCCATGCGGAAAGTAGACACCGGGCTCCTGTGGGGAGGAATCTGGCTGGCGGCCCTGGCCGTGCCGTTTGTGACCCCCCGCTGGCTGGCCGGCTTCAGTGGGCTGGCTTGGCTTTCGGCCCTGGCCCTGGCCCCCGGCCGCCATCACGGCCGCCGTTTGATGGGGCTGGCGGCCGGTTTTCTGGCGGCCTGGAGCGTTTTGCTGCTCCTGGTCCATTTGGCCTATCCCTCTTCCCTGCGGCCCATTCTCAACCTGTCGGCTTGGCTGGCCCTGGGGCTCAACCTCCTGTTGGCTAAAACCCCTCTGGATCTGGCCCTGACCCTGGCCCGCCGGCTGGCCCCGGTTCTGGGCCGGCCCCGCAGCCAGAAACTGGCCCTGGCCCTGGCCCTCGTGGCCCGGTTGATTCCCGGCCTTCTGGCCTCGGCCCTGGAGATCAGAACCAGCCTCAACCGGCGGGCTGCCGGCCTGCCGTTGACCACTCGCCTCTCACTCTGGGGGCGCACACTGATTCGGGACAGCCTGGCCCAAACCGACGAGCTGGCCCGCAGCCTGTCAAAGCGGTGGCCCTGGTGAGGCGATCGTTTTTTATTGGTGCGCCCCAAAGGGGCGCGTATTAAAAGTATGGGGCTCCGCCACAAGCCCCGCCAGGGCAGGGCCCTGCGAGGGCCCTGCCCTGGACCTACCCGCGCCGGGGGCCTTGCCCCCTGGACCCCCTTCGGAGTTCCATTGTTGCAGCGATGACCCGTAAGCAGCGCCACAACTCGCCATCATTGCCCTGCCGGGCAATCTCAGTCTATCGCCCGGTGGGGCGATGACCGGCTCGAACAAGTGGCGCTGCGGCGGCGACCGGTGCGGGATGCGAGTGGGCGGCCGCCACGGGCGGCATTGATACGGGAGGCCTTTTATTACCAAGTTGCATTCAATGGGCATTGAATGCAAGACGCCAAAGTTTTTGAAAAACAGGCGGAGACTGATTTTTCAAAAACTTGTCAAAGATGATTCAGCACTTTGGATTGCCGCTCGGCTCCTTTCGATTTTTTCCCGCCACCAAGCGTCCCCCAAAAGCGTGAATCCCGGTTTCCACCGGGATGACGAACTTCGTTGCAATCCAACGCTTATCGTCATCCCGGCTTCAGCCGGGATTCATGCCTTCATAAACCGCCACGCCAGTTTTCGCGGCTCAACGAAGCCCAAGGCCCTCGGTCAGCGACCAGGGCGCTTCAGCGCCCGCCCTGTGGACGACCAAGATGGTCTCGGCCGCCCAGACGTTGCGGCCACCGAAGCCCAGCGCAGCGGGTTCGGTGAGGATGCGCCCGCGGCGCATCCGGTGGGTCCAGGGCTCAGCCCTGGAGGATTTGGCGGGCTATTTCGTCCTGGGCTTCGGTGATGAAGGGGAGGCCGGTCTCCCGGGCGGTTTCCCGGTTGGCGGCGGCCAGATCGTCCCGGGAGAGTTCCCCGACTTTGAATTTGCGGGCCCCGGCCAGAAGCTGCTGGAGGCCGCAGGCCAGCTTGTCCACCAGGGTCCACATGGCCACCGCGCCGAAGGGCAGTTCTTTCATGGCCTCCGGGCCCAGCTTCTGTTCCACGGCGTGGTAGCCGCTGAAGATTTCCTCCGGGGATTGGCCGATGTCGGTTACGGTTTTCGGCAGCTTGTCCCAGTTGCCGTTGACCTTGGCCCGGTTGGCCGGCCGCAGCACCCCTTCGATGTTGGAACCCAGGAACCCGGGGATCATCATGGCCCGGCCCATGCAGACCAGCTTGACATAGGGGGCGCCCAGGGCCAGGGCCTTGGCTATCTGGCTGGGGCGGCCCAGCCCGCCGCCGAAGGCCATGTCCACCACCCGGTGCCCCCGCGAGGCCAGGAGGGCCGCGTATTCCCGGGCCTTGGCGTGCAGGAGGATCGAGGGGATGCCCCACTGCTCCATCATGTCCCAGGGGCTCATGCCCGTGCCCCCGCCGGCGCCGTCGATGGTCAGGAGGTCCAGCCGGGCTTCGGTGGCCAGGCGCAGGGCCTGGGCCAGGGCCAACATGCCGTAGGCCCCGGTTTTGAGGGTGATGTGGCGGAAGCCTAAGGACCGCAGATGGTTCACCTGGTCCAGGAATTTTTCCCGCACCTGTTCATACCCGCTGATTTCCAGATATCCCAGCCGGCTGTGGCGGGCGAAGCTGCGAATGGCCCCGTGTTTAAAGGCTTTTTTGACATCCGGCCGCGAGGGGTCCGGATCGACCAGGTAGCCGCGTTCTTTGAGGAAAAGGGCGTAGTCGAGGCTGCCGACCTCGATTTCCCCGCCGATGTCTTTGGCCCCCTGACCCCACTTGAGTTCGATGATGACCCGTTCGGGGTATTTTTCGGCCAGAAATTCGGCCACCCCGTTGCGGGTGTCCTCCACGTTCAACTGGATGATGATGGCTCCATAGCCTTCGAAATAGCGCAGATAGCTTTCGATGCGCCGCTCCATCTCAGGGGCTTTCCGGATCCGGCCGTTTTCGATGGCCGATTCCCGGTCCACCCCGACCACGTTTTCCCCCACCACGATGGGGATGCCGCAGATGGCCGAGCCGGCGGCGAAGGAATCCCAATACTTGGCCGCGATGAAGGTGGAGCCCAGCGCGCCGGTCATGAAGGGGTAGCGGCAGCGAATGTGATCGCCGACGCCGAACTCCGTGGCCAGATCCACCTCGTTGAACATGGAGTCGCCCAGAGCGGCTGACTCCGGCGATCCCTTGGCCCCGTAATGGTAGCCCATGATCCGCAGGGCGTTGTAGCTGACCCCGATGGGGGTCACGTTGCCGCTGCCGGCGGTGATCAGGCCGAAATCGCGGGGGTACAGCGTTTCCCGGCCGGTGAGACATGACAGCCACGTCTCGCATTTTCCCTGACAGTCGGCCCGGCACAGGGTGCAGAGCCCGGCCTCGGTTGGTGTGCCGCGATTGAAAGTGCCCAGGACATCATTGGTTTTGATCCACTGGCTCATACTTGGTACTCCTGACTGGCTTATAAAAGCCGAAAGTAGTTGGTATGTTCAGGGTATCCTACTTGGTTGGGGCTTGTCAAACCGACTTCCGGCTTTCCGACAGTCTTTCGGGATAAAAAAAGCCCGCTCCGTGAGGAGCGGGCTTGGCGAAGGCCGCTTCGGGCGTGGCCCGAATTAGTGCGACGGGCCCCGGTAGCCGTCGTTGTGGTAGTAGTAATCGTTGTCCTTGCGTTCTTCGGCCGCGCCGTAAATGGCGCCGACCACGCCGCCCAGGGCGCCGCCGATGAGGGCCCCCGTGCCGCCGGAACCGCCGGAGAGTTTTCCGATGCCCGCGCCGGCCAGGGCGCCGCCCGCCGCGCCGCTCAAGGCCCCCTGAGACGTTTTGGACATGTTGGTGCAGGCCAGGGGCATAGCCATCAGGACGGCCAACATGCAGACACCAATAAGCTTCTTCATCTGACACCTCTCAAATAACAAGCGAATGTTTCCGCTTGGGTTTTTTTCTTCGGGCCCCGCGGGGGCGTTGCGCCGTTGAAACATCTTGGCCTCACCCCGGAGGGGCGAACCGTGAACCGCCGGTGGCGAATCGCGATGGACGGCCGGAGCGAAGGCCTGAAAACCGCCGTCCTGGCATCGAACTGACCGACCTTGATCGGGACTCAATCGCCGTCGGCCTTTTTGTCGTCCAGCCTGGGCTGGACAAAAAGAAACCACATCACTTCGGCCACCGGACGCTTAAGGTCGCCGGGGTGGGCGGCCAAATACTGGTTGAGGCCGTTATATAACTCATTCAAAGGGCGATTTTCGAATCCCCGCACCCAGGAACCCGTCAGGCTCTGGTCAAAAGGCAAAAGAGCCCGGCCATCCTTGCCCTGCCATTCCTTTTCCAGTTCCAGCATAGTCACGAAGCCGATCAGGAAGGAATAGCGTTCGCTGGGCGTGGATTCCTTCCAGTGCCGCAGGGTGACCAGGGGCGCCCCGGCTTCTTCCGGGGGGCGCGGGGCGTCAGCCGTCGCCGGCGGACTTTCCGGCTGGTCGGAAGTGCAGGCCGCCACACCGGCCGCGACAGTCAAAAGAGCCGCCAGAAGCAATGCCCCCGTTTGAATCCTGCCGGGTTTTTGAAATAACCGGGGCCGCCAAGCCATTGATTTTTTCCGCCTGGCGCGAATTTTGCGCCTTCTTGAATTATTATCACGGTTTTACGAAAAAAAGTCAACCGGCTCCGGGGGAACGCCGCCGGCCCCGGATTATCTTAATCTCCGTCGACCAGGTAGGTGGCCGAGGCGTTTTCGCTTTCCCAGGCCGAGACGGAGTGGAGCCAGACCCGTCCGGAGGATTCTTCCCGGATGAGGGTGGCCAGAGTGTTGAAAATGAAACGGGCGATGTTTTCCGACGAGGGGTTGTCGGCCTGGAAGGCCGGCAGTTCGTTGAGATACTGGTGGTCGATGATGTCCAGGACGCCGTCGAGGTGGCGCTTGATGACCCCGAAGTCCATAACCAGCCCGATGCGGTCCAGCTCCCGGGCCCGAACCCGAACCTCGACGAACCAGTTGTGGCCGTGAAGATTTTCACACTTGCCGTAAAACTCGCGCAGGTTGTGGGCCGCGGCGAAGTGCTTGGTGACTTTCAGTTCGTACATTATCTTTCTCCGATTCGCCGCCGGGGCGAAACGTTCGTCATCGTCGCCCGGGGGGCGATGCGCCGCCGCAACTTCGTCATGGGCGGGTCAGCTTTCGTCTTCCTCGGAGGCCCCCTTGCCCAGGAGGCCGTCCTTGAGCCACTGGTCCAGGGTGGTGACCAGGGTCCGGGCGGTGTCGGCGGACAGGTTGATGGCGTCGCGCTTTTTAAAGACGCCCTGGTATTTCTGGTAGCGCCGCAAGGTGGCCTTGGAGGGGCCCATCTGGCCGCTCTGCCGGTCCCGCTCGCGATATCGGAACAGGATGGTGGTCCAGGCCCCCCGGTTGAGGATGACCTTTTCCAGTTCCTCCACCAGAACTTCGCCTTCTTCTTCGTATGTTACAGTGATATCATTGATGTTCTCAGCCATCTTCGTCTCCAGGTCGCGTTGTCGTTCATCGTCACCGTCAGCGTTTGATCACCGCCGGCAGCTGGGCCGCCTCGTCGGCCAGGGCCCGTTCTTTCTGACGGGTCAGGGCCATATCCCGAAGGTACAGAAACAGGGGCAGCCCGCAGGAAACCCCCACCACCGCCGTGGCCAGGAGGGGCAGCCACAGACCTTTCATCTTCAGCCGACGGCCTTCACCCCAGATGAAGCAGAGCGTGACCAGACCGGCGATGAAAAACGAGGCCCCCAGAAAGCTGGCCGCGGGGCTGGCTCCCATCTGGGCCCGGAACTCGACGTAATTCACCCCATGGGTCAGCAGAAACTGACCCATGAAACTATAGGGAGCCACCGCCCCCAGGAAGGCCAATCCCAGATAAAAATACCCCATATGGCCGCCTCCGCCGAAAAAGACCCCCGACGCCGGGCAAAATGCAATCGCCCCGGGCCGTCAGCGTCCGGCGCCCTCCTGCCCGAAATACTTCAGATAGTCCATGGTTTCCGGGGAAAGCACCATGGTGCTCTTATCCTTGAAAGCCGCCTGATACGATTCCAGGGAGCGGGTGAAGGCGTAAAACTCGGGATCGAGATTGTAGGCCTCGGCATAGACGGCCGCGGCTTCGGCGTCGGCCCGGCCGCGGATCTCCTGGTTGGACCGGTTGGCCTGGGCCAGGATCTCGGCCCGTTCACGGTCGGCCCGGGCCCGGATCTCCTGGCCGTTCATCTTGCCTTCGCTGCGGTATTTGGTGGCCTGCTGATCGCGCTCGGCCTTCATGCGTTCGTAAACCGCCTTCTGGTTTTCCGGGGGCAGATCGGCCCGCTTGATGCGCACGTCCACCACCCGCAGCCCGGAGGACTGCCCGCCTTCGCCCATGAGCTTGCCGTTGGCCCCGACGTTGACCGCCTCCATGATCGTGCCCCGGCTCTGGGAGATGACGTCGCTCATGACGTGGTGGCCCAGCGTGTTTTTGAGCTCGCCCGTGATGATGTCTCCCAGGCGCTTCTGGGCGTCCTCGATGATGGAAAAGCTGTTGTCGCTTTTAAACCGCTTGTAGAACACCAGCGGGTCGGCGATGCGCCAGCGCACGAAGGCGTCCACCACCATATTTTTCTTGTCGTTGGTATAGATGATGGTCGAGGCCACATCGTATTCCATGAGCCGGTTGTCCAGGCGGATGACGTTCTGGATGAAAGGCACCTTCAGGTGCAGCCCGGGCGAGGTCTGGACCTCCACCGGCTCCCCGAACTGGAGGACGATGGCGTACTGGGTCTGCTCGACGGTGTAGAGGGCGTTGGCCAAGCCGATGGCGACCAGAGCGACGATGACGATGGCGGTATAGGCTCTGTTCATGGTCTTATCTCCTGGTCGCATCGCCGTTCGGGGTCGGGGAGGGGGCTTCGGGCGCGGGCTTCAGGCCCAGGTGGGGCAGAAGCGACCGCCCCAACTCGCCGGAAAGCAAAAATTTTTCCGCCCCGGGCATGACCTGATCCATGGTTTCCAGAAGCAGGCGGCGGCGGGTGATGTCCGGGGCCTTTTTATATTCGGCCACTAAAGCCTTGAAGCGGGCCGCCTCGCCCTGGGCCAGGTTGATGCGCTGCGCGGCATAGGCGTTGGCCGAGGCCTCGATGGCGAAAGCCTGCCCCCGGGCCTGCGGCACCACCTCGTTGGCGTAGCCGGTGGCCTCGTTGACCGAACGCACGCTGTCCTCCTTGGCCGAGGTCACGTCGCGGAAGGCCTGGCTGACCTCCCGGGGCACGTGGACGTCCAGGAGTTCCACGTTCTGGACCCGCACGCCGGCTTCATATTTGTCCAACATGGCCTGGAGCGTCTGCCGGGTATCGTCCTGGATGGCCAGGCGCTTGTCGGTCAGGGCGTCGTCGATGGTGTTGCGGCCGATGACCTCGCGCATGGCGCTGGTGGCGGAGTCGATGATGGCCTTTTCCGGGTTGAAGACCTTGAAGGCGTAATCCTGGGCGTTGTACACCTGGTACTGGACGGCGAACTTGATGTCGGCGATGTTCTCGTCCTTGGTCAGCATCATGGTCTCTTCGCTGGTGCCGGCGCTGCCGCCGATCTCCACGCGGTTGGTCCGGTTGACGTTGACCTTGACGACGTCTTCGATGGGGAAGGGGGCGTGGTACCGCAGGCCGGGCTCCGCCAGGCGGACATAGGCGCCGAAGCGTTTGATCAACCCGACCTCGGCCGCCTCCACCGTGAAAAAGCCGCTGACGCCCCACAGCACCACCAGGGCCAGGCCGACCACCACAAACAGGCGGCCGCCGCCGGGCAGTTTCAGGTTTTTAAAGGCCTCGCCCACTTTGGGCAGGTTGTTGCCCACCGGGCCCTTGTTTTTCTGGCGGCTTTTCTGCCACTCTTCCCAATCCATCGGCATATGCGCATCTACCTTGATTTATTATGGTTTGTTGTTAAGTGCTCTTCGCGCCGGCCTCGTAATTTCAACTTCGGGCCAGGCCGTGTAAAGTACACATGTTACCATAATATTGATTTTTTTCAACTCCGCACTTGACGCAGCTTTCGCCAGGCCTGGCGGCTCAGGAAGCTCTGGGGGGCGTTTTCCTCCATTTCCTGAAAAAATGCCCAGGGCAGGGCGAAGGACACCAGGTCCCGGCCCAGGAGCTTGCGCAGATACAACCGCGCCGAGATGTCGGTCAAGCCGACCACCGCCCTGGATTCGGCCCGGGCGGCCTCATATAAAGGATACAGCCCGAGGCTCTGGCAGCCGGAACCGAAGGGAATGCGCACGTTGTCGATTCCGGAGCGGCCGTAATTGGCCAGCACCACCAGGGCCGACAACTGTTCGGCATCGGCCAGGAGAATGACCACTTTGGGCGGGGCCGCGTAATCGGCCTCCTCCAGGGGCTTGACAAGCACCACCGGCCCTTCGGGTTCAATGACCGGCGAACCTTTCATAAACTCCCAGGTCAGTTCGGGGCTTTTTTTGAAGCCCTCTCCGTGGAGGTATTCCTCCAGCATTTCCCGGTCGGCGCCGTTGGCCCGCATCTGTTCGGCCGCGGCCCGTCCCGGTTCCCAATCCTGGTTGCCGGTGGAAAGAAAACGCGCGAAGGCTTCCGGTCCGCCGGGGAAATCCTCATTTCCGGTCAGCCCCAGGCCCATTCCGTTGACCGCCCCCGGGCAGAGGCAGGTCTCCCGGCTGAAAGAGACGGCGGCGCCCCGGGCCGCCTGGGCCAACAGAAACATAACACAGCCCCAGCCGCCCCCGGCTTTGAAGCTTTTGGCTTCCGGGGGCGCTTCGGGGGCGTACGACAGGGTCAGCGGCGGATGACGCAGCGACAACTCTTGGGCGATACGTGACGGCATGAAGACCTCCTTAACCATAGCCCCGAATGGGGCAATGCGCCGCCGAAAAGCGGTCTGGCTGAAACTGATCGTCCGGGAACAGGCACCCGCAAACTTGTTTTGTCGGGTTCAATCGCCTCCCCGCTTTAGGTAGAGCGCGGCGACGAACGGAGCGGCCCCCGGTTTCAGTCGGCGCCGATCATCCACTTGATGCCGAAGCGGTCGATCAGCATGGCGAAGGCCGGGCTCCAGAAGGTTTTCTTTAGGGGCATCAGGTCGGTGCCGCCCTCTCGGAGGCGATCGTAAAGACGGGTGGCCGTCTTCACATCGAGCTTTTCCAGGGTGATGAACATCCGGTCGCCGACCCGTTCCTCGAAGGGCTGCCCCGGGACGTTGTCGGAGAGATAGAGAATGCTTTCGCCCACCCGCAAGGTGGCGTGCAGGATCAGGTTTCGGGCCCCCGGCGGCAGGATGAAGGCCGGGTCCGGCGGCATCTGGCCATAGCGCATGATTTCCGGCTCGGGGGCATCGAAGGCCCGCTGGTAAAACTCGAGGGCTTCGGCGCAGTTTCCGTTGAAGATCAGAAAAGTTGAGATTCGCATATTTTCCCTCTGTTCCGAGCCTACCAGACCCGGGGAATGAAGCGACAGTGCACCCGTTCAGTGTATTCGGCGTAGCCGGGCAGTTCCCGGCGCAGGGTCTCCTCTTCCCGCAAGGCCCGCCAAGCCAGGCCCGGAATGAAGAGCGCGCAAAAGGCCAGGCCCCACCAGGAGCCCAGCAGTAACGGCAGGCCCAGGAAAAGCAACAGGGCGCTGGCGTACATGGGGTGGCGCACCACGGCGTAGGGGCCGGTGTCGATTACCCGCTGACCCTCCTGAATCTTCACCGCCGGCGCGGCGAAGGCGTTTTCCCGGAAGACCAGCCAGGCGCCGAAGCCGTAGGCCATCACGGCCAGGCATCCCAGGACCTGAAGCCAGAGCGGCACGGCGGCGAAGCCGGTGCGGCCGGCGTCCCAACTCATGAACGCCAGCCAGACGAAAAAAATAACGATGAAGACCGCCAGAAAAACGCGGTCCCAGGGCTTCTGGCCTTCCCGATCCGGCCAGGCCAGGCGCTCCCGCAGAAGATGGGGACTGTGCCGGGCCATCCACCCGGTGATGGCCGAACCGCCGCCGCCGAACAGCAGGATGAACATCCAGCCGCCGGGAAAGGCCACGGTGCCGGCCGACCAGAGCATCAGGACGGCCAGGAAAATCGTCCAGATCAGCATTTGCGGCCAGGGCTTGCGCATGATGTCCTCCTGGACCCGAAGGGCCGGGTGAGGCTCCATCGCCTCCCCCGATTTTAACGTTTTTTACGTTGGGCCGCCGATGTCCGTTTGGCCGGTTTTTCGGAAGGCTCGGAGCGGGAAGCGCGCCAGCCTTCCCAGGTCAGCCCCAGGCCGATCAGGGTGAGCAGACCAAAGCCGGCCCGGACCGGGCCCGGCGAAGCCATCGCCCCTTCGGTGGCCCGGGCGAGCCATTCGGGCGCGATCAGTAAGGCCAGCCCCTTCAGGCCCGTAAGCCAGCCGAACAGGGAAACCGCGATCGCGGCCGGGCTGGACCAGTATTGATGAATGGCGATGATAAAAAGGCCGCATAACAACAATAAAGCCCCCGTGATCCAGACCAGGGCCGGGTTGCTGAAAAAGGCCTCCGCCGGCCAGTTCATCTCCGGCAGCCGGAGGAGGACGACGGCCAGGATGGCCAGAAAAGGCCCGATGGCCCGGGCGAAGATCCGGGTGCGCTCTTTTGATTCCGGGGTGGCCGGCATGGTGGATCTCCTTTGGGTTGGGGGTGGAAATAACAGGGGCGGCGGTTGGTTTGGTATAAATTGGGGGGTGGAGGCCACGGGGGGCTTTCCTTTTTTGTATTCATATTGTACCCTTCTTTTCCCGGTCCGTCGAACTATTTTCCGGCGATTCGCCTCCCCGGCGGATTCGCTCTCCGTAAGAGCGGGATTACATTATGAACTTGCAAAATCGAATGAATACCTTTATAATAACACCCAATCTGAAAACATCCGGCACCCGTCTGTTCCAGACACCAGAGCCCGGCCAAAGAACGCCCCTGGCGATTCGGTTGGCGGCGGGAGGGTGTTGACTGGTGGAAAAGGGGCTGACGGCCGGGGATATTTTGAAGGCTCCCGGTCGGCGGCCAACAGGCCGGCCATCGGGGCCGTCGGGAATAACGCCCCGGTATTTTTGGAGAACACCCAGGTTTCAGCGAGACCGCTCCCGCCAATGTATTTTTCAACCAGGAGGCTCCATATGGAAACAGTCTGCCCGTGCGGACAGAACCAGCTCAGGGAAATCATTCTGCCGATCGTCGAGCGCAACGGTCGCGAGACGTCGATGCTGATTCAGATACTGCACGAAACTCAGGAGGCCCTGGGCTATCTGCCCCAGGACGTCCAGAGCATCATCGCCGAGGAGCTGAGAATCCCCCCGGCCGAAGTCTACAGCGTGGTGACTTTCTACTCGCGCTTCACCATGACGCCCAAGGGCAAGCACATCATCTCCGTTTGCCTGGGTACGGCCTGCTACGTCAAGGGCGCGGAGATGATTCTGGAAAAGCTCCAAAAGCACCTGAAGGTGGGCAGCGGCGGAACCACCGAGGACGGCCAGTTCACCCTGGACGTCTGCCGCTGCGTGGGCGCCTGCAACAAGGCCCCGGTCATTTTTATCGACGAGGACCAGCACGATTATCTGACCCCGGAGACGGTGGTGGACGTGTTGAAGCCATATTACGACGATCAGCCGGGTGAAGCCGCCGGCGCGGCCCGCCCCGAAGAGCGCGAGGAGGCCCGGGCATGAGCGGCACGAGCAGCAGCGAAACGAAAACCGCCGGAGCAGCGCTCCGGTACGCCAAGCCCATGACCTCGGCCCAGCTCAAGGAACTGGCCGCCAAGGCCAAGCCGCACCCGGTCAAGGATCTGGGCTCCGACCACCCTTCCATTGAAAAACAGACCCGCATCGCCCTGGTCAACTGCGGCCACATCGACCCGGAAAGCATCGACGCCTTCATGGAAGTCGGCGGCTATGCGGCGCTGGATATGGCCCTGGAACAATACACCCCCCGCGAGGTCATCCAGGTCGTGCTCGATTCGGGCCTGCGGGGCCGGGGCGGGGCCGGTTTCCCCACCGGCCGCAAGTGGCTCTTCGCCCACGACACCCCCGGCGAGAAAAAATACGTGGCCTGCAACGCCGACGAAGGCGACCCCGGGGCCTTCATGGACCGCAGCGTCCTGGAACTCGACCCCCACCAGGTCATCGAGGCCATGGCCATCGCCGCCTACGCCATCGGGGCCGACGAGGGTTACGTCTACATCCGGGCCGAATATCCCGTGGCCGTCAAGCGCCTCTACCGGGCCATCGGCCAGGCCCGCGAATACGGGCTTCTGGGTCAAAACATCCTGGGCCGGGGCTTCAACTTCGACCTGCACATCCGCCTGGGGGCCGGGGCCTTCGTCTGCGGCGAGGAAACCGCCCTCTTGAACAGCGTCGAGGGCAAGCGCGGCACCCCCCGCCTGCGGCCGCCCTTCCCGGCCGTCAAGGGCCTGTTCGGCAAGCCCACCGTTCTGAACAACGTCGAAACCTACGCCAACGTCCCGAGCATCATCCGCAAGGGGGCGGCCTGGTTCAACAGCATCGGCACCGAAGGCTCCAAGGGCACCAAGGTCTTCGCCCTGGGCGGCAACGTCACCAGCGGCGGCCTGGTGGAAGTGCCCATGGGCACCACCCTCCGCCAGATCATCTATGACATCGGCGAGGGCATCCCCGGGGGCCGGGCCTTCAAGGCCGCCCAGACCGGCGGCCCCTCCGGCGGCTGCATCCCGCCCGAGCATCTCGACACCCCGGTGGATTACGAGAGCCTGGCCCGGATCGGCTCCATGATGGGGTCCGGCGGTCTCATCGTCATGAACGAAGACAAGTGCATGGTGGGCATCGCCAAGTTCTTCATGGAGTTCATGGTCGAAGAGAGTTGCGGCAAATGCACCCCCTGCCGGCTGGGCACCAAGCAGCTTTTGCATTTTCTGGAGAAGATCACTCGCGGCCAGGGCGAGATGGCCGACATCGAGGCCATGGAAAGCCTGGCCATCACTATGCGCGGCGCCTCCCTGTGCGCCCTGGGGCAGACCTCGGCCAACCCGGTTTTGTCCACCCTGCGCTATTTCCGCCATGAATACGAAGCCCACGTCAAGGAAAAGCGCTGCCCGTCCCGGGATTGCAAGTACATGGCCCGCTACGTCATCACCGACGCCTGCAAGGGCTGCCGCAAATGCGCCTCGGCCTGCCCGGCCAAGGCCATCACCGGGGCCAATAAGACCGTGCACGTCGTCGACAACGACCTGTGCGTCCGTTGCGGCCTCTGTATCGATTCCTGTAAATTCGACGCCATCGTCAAGGAGTGGTAACTGATGAGCGACACTATAAATATCATCCTGAATGAAAAACCGGTTCAGGCCGAACGAGGGCAGACCATATTGACGGTCTGCCGCAAAAACGGCGTGTTCGTGCCCACTCTCTGCTTTGACGAACGGCTGAAGCTGGACGGTTCCTGCCGCCTCTGCGTGGTGGAGGTGGCCGGGGCCCGCAGCCTGATGCCGGCCTGCGCCACCGAAATCGCCGAGGGTATGACCATACTGACCCACAGCCCCCAGATCATCAAGGCCCGGCGGGATATCCTGATGCTCCTTCTGAGCGACCACCCCAAAAACTGCCTGACCTGCGACCGCAACGGCACCTGTCTGCTGCAGAATTACTGCCGCCAGTACGGCATCGATGAAAACCGCTTCGGCTGGCTGGGTGAGGACGAGCACCGCTCCGAACGGGATATCGACGATTCCAACCCCTTCTTCCGCATCGACCGCCGCCTCTGCATCCTGTGCGGCAAGTGCGTGCGCATCTGCAACGAACTCATGGGCGTGGGGGCCATCAACATGGGCCGGCGCGGCCACAAGACCGTGGTCTCGACCCCCTGCCTGGAGGACATCAACATCGGCCGCTGCGTCTCCTGCGGCAACTGCGTGTCGAACTGCCCCACCGGGGCCCTGACCCTCAAAAAGCAGCCCAGCCAGGGGTTCGAGGATACCCCGGAGGCCGAAGCCATGTATTTCAGCCGCGAGCCCCGGCGCGTCAGCACCACCTGCCCCTATTGCGGCGTGGGCTGCCAGATGGATCTGGTGGTCAAGGGCAACCGGGTCATCGACATCGAGCCCCTGCGCGGGGCCGCCAATAACGGGCTGTTGTGCGTCAAGGGCAAGTTCGGCCACCGCTTTCTCGGTCACCCCGACCGCCTGAAGACCCCTTTGATCAAGCGCGACGGCAAATTCGAGGAAGCCACCTGGGACGAGGCCCTGACCTTCATCAAGGACAAGGCCGAGGGTATCCACAAGAAATACGGCGGCTGGCGTTTCGCCGGCCTGTCTTCGGCCCGCTGCACCAACGAGGAAAACTACCTGATGCAGAAGATGGCCCGGGCGGTGTTCAAGACCAACAACATTGATCACTGCGCCCGTCTCTGACACAGCTCCACGGTGGCCGGTCTGGCCGCCACGTTAGGCTCCGGCGCCATGACCAACTCCATCCAGGAAGTCCTGGGTTCGGAAGTGGTCTTCATCATCGGCTCCAACCCCAGCGAAAACCACCCGGTCATCGGGGCCCACATCCGTCAGGCCCAGATGAAAAACGGGGCCAAGGTTATCGTGGCCGATCCCCGTAAAATCGACCTGGCCATCACGGCCGATCTCTATCTGCCCATCAAGGCAGGTTCCAACATCGCCCTGCTCAACGCCATGATGAAGGTCATCCTCGAGGAAAAGCTCCACGACCAGGCCTTCGTCGAGGCCAACACCGAAGACTTCGCCGCCCTGGCCGAACACCTGGGCAAGCTCGACTTCGAAGCCACCTGCGCCGTCTGCGGGGTGGAGCCGGACCTGGTGCGCCAGGCCGCCCGGATGTACGCCACGGCCAAGACCGCCGGCCTGTACTACGCCATGGGCGTGACCCAGTTCGCCAGCGGCACCG
Source organism: Candidatus Adiutrix sp. (assembly GCA_031553735.1). Taxonomy (GTDB): domain Bacteria; phylum Desulfobacterota; class Desulfarculia; order Adiutricales; family Adiutricaceae; genus Adiutrix. The sequence continues at coordinate 13,519 of JAVBLB010000001.1, read as the reverse complement.
CCGGGGTGATGAGCGTTTCCAACCTGGCCCTCCTGTGCGGCCAGTTGGGCCGGGAATCGGTCGGGGTCAACCCCCTGCGCGGCCAGAACAATGTTCAGGGCGCCTGCGACATGGGTGCGCTCCCGAATGTCTTCACCGCCTACCAGCCGGTCACCGATCCGGCCGTCCGGGAGAAATTCGAAAAAGCCTGGAACGTGACCGGGCTGGATGACAAGGTGGGCCTGACCCTGACCCAGATGATGGAATCGATCGATCCCGATCATCTTCGTTTCCTTTACATCATGGGTGAAAACCCGCTGGTTTCGGACCCCAACACCCATCATATCCGGAAGGCTCTTTCCTCTCTGGATCTGTTGGTGGTGCAGGACATCTTCCTGACCGAAACCGCCGAATTGGCCGACGTGGTTCTGCCGGCGGCCGCCTTCGCCGAGAAGGACGGCACCTTCAGCAACACCGAACGCCGGGTGCAGTTGGTGCGCAGGGGCATCAACCCTCCGGGCCAGGCTCTGCCCGATTGGCAGATCCTGACCCGGCTCATGAAGACCTTCGGCTACGATTCCCCGGAATACGAAAAAGCCGAAGACATTTTCAACGAAATGCGGGCGCTCACGCCGTCTTACGCCGGCATGACCTACAAGCGGCTCGACACCCTGGCGGGCCTGCAGTGGCCCTGCCCCAACGAAGAGCACCCCGGCACCAAGTTCTTGCACCGGGACGGCAAGTTCAGCCGGGGGAAGGCCATTTTCAAACCCCAGAACTACACTCCGCCGGTGGAGGAGGTCGATCCGGATTACCCCCTGGCCCTGACCACCGGCCGCAACCTCTACCAGTACCACACCCGGACCATGACCGGCAAGGTCGAGGGCCTGACCGCCAAGGCCGGGGAAGCGTATGTGGAGATTGGCCCCAACACCGCCGCCCAGTACGGCATCGAACATGGGGAGATGGTTCGGATCAGCTCTCCCCGGGGCAGCATCGAAGTTCAGGCCCGGGTTCTGCCCCGGGTGCGCGACGGCCTCATTTTCGTGCCCTTCCACTATGTCGAAGGAGCCGCCAATGTGTTGACCGAAGCCAACCTGGACCCGATCTGCCGCATCCCCGAGTTCAAGGTCTCCAAGGCCCGCATTGAAAAAGTTGGCTGATCCGCTGAAGAAGGGGGCCGCGCGCCCCCTTCTTCACTCCCGGATCACGCTTCGGAAGCCTGCTGTCCCCAAGTTTCCGAAGTGACTGAACGGGGGCTGACGATACCGGCGCCGGCGGTTGGGGGAGGGAGATGGAAGGCGGCTTGCATCAAACTCGCCCGTACGCCTGACTCATGTAAACAAAAAACAATGCCGGCAGTCTTGGAACCGCCGTAACACCAGCCAAAAACGGAAGGAAAATTGCGTATGTCCTCTAACGAGCCGATCAAATTCGCCGATCCCACTCCCCTCGGTCTGCTGGCCTTCGGCGTGACCACCGTGCTGCTGAATCTCCATAACGCCGGCTTTTTCCCCAACACTTCCGTGGTTCTGGCCATGGGCATCTTCATCGGGGGGGTGGCCCAGACTATTGCCGGTCTTATGGAATATCCCCGGGGCAACACCTTCGGCACCGTGGCTTTCGTTTCCTATGGTTGTTTCTGGCTGAGTCTGGTGGCCATCTGGGTGCTGCCGGTGCTGGGCTGGACCGAGGCTCCGTCGGCGGGCTTCGTGGGGGCCTATCTGGCTCTCTGGGGCCTCTACACGTTCTTCATGCTGCTCGGGACGCTCCCGGGTCCCAAGCTGTTGCAGTTCGTCTTCCTCACCCTGTTGGCGCTCTTCTGGCTCCTGGCCCTCAGCTGCTTTCTGGGCAGCGCGGCCATCGGCGTCCTGGCCGGCTGGGTGGGCCTCGTCTGCGGCTTCTCGGCCATCTATCTGGCCGTGGCTCTCGTGTTGATGGAACAGCACGGCCGGAAGTACCTGCCTTTCTGCTGAGGTGAAACACTGTCAGCCCCATAAGCCGCCATCCCGACCGCCGGAGCGCGTTCCGCAACGCGCTTCGGCGGCGGTCGATTCCCGTATCGCCCTGGGGGGCTGCGGGGCGGCCATTCTTTGCGGCGGCCGGAGCCGCCGGATGGGCTTCGACAAGGCCCTGCTGCTGGGCCGCCCGGATGGCCGGCTCTTGCTGTCGGCCCTAGCCGAGGAACTGGCCGCCCGCTTCGGCGAGGTTGTCCTGGTCACCAACGAGCGGGCCAAGCTGGCCCAGGTGGCCGAATTCGCCAACTGCCGTCTGGTGGAGGATCTCCAGGCCCTGACCGGGCCGGTCGGGGCCATCCACACCGCCTTGGCCGCCCTGCCGGGGCGCCCGGTCTTCATCATGGGCTGCGACATGCCGGTGCTCGACTGGGCGGTCATCGAAAAGATGAGAGAGTTGTTGGACGACGGGCGGGTCGAGGCGGTCGTCCCCCGTCACGGTTCTCTTCTGGAGCCGCTCTATGCCTTTTACGGCCCCGAGGCCGAGCCGGTCTTCCGCGACGCTCCGGCCGCCGGCCGCCTGGCCGTGCGCGATAATTTCCCCCTGTTGAAAACCGTCTACCTGGATCTGGACCGGGAAAACCTGGCCGCCGACCTGTTCACCAACATCAATTCCATTTCCGACGCCTACCGGGAGGGCTTTCAACTGATGGGCCTGAAGACGGTCACCATACAGCGTTACGACAACGGCCGCTTCACCGAGGAAGACGACCTGACCGTGGCCGAGCGTCGCCTGGACCTCATGGTCAACGGCGAGCGCTGGTTTTCGGTCATGGCCACGCCCCAGCATCTCAATTACCTGGCTTTGGGAATTTTGTTCAGCGAAGGCCTCATCAAAAGCGCGGCCGAGGTGGCCTCCGTCGTGGTCTCGGAGGACCGAAGCCGGGTGGAGGTGACCTTGACCACCCCCGGGCCGCCGCCGGCTCTGGAAACTCTGGTCCGGCTCTCCGGTTTCGGCGCCGGCCTGGCCACGGCCAAGACCCTGGAGTCCCGGAAAGAAGGCGCGACGCCGCCGTCACCGCCTGATCACGGTCAGCTCGCGGAGGCCGGGACATCGGCGCGGCCGTTCCCTTTCGGCCTCCCGCTCAATCCGGAGACGATCTGCGACCTGATGGAGGAATTCAATCAGAGTTCCGGCCTCTTCCGGGCCACCGGCGCGGTGCACAGCGTCAGTTTCGTCGACCCCGACGACCGGTCCGTCGACGTCATATATGACGATGTCGGCCGTCACAACGCCCTGGATAAGGTCATTGGTCGTCTGCTGGCCTCCGGAATCGACCCCGCCCGGGGCCTGATCCTGACCACCGGCCGCATTTCCTCGGAAATCCTGCTCAAAGTCCATCGGGCCGGAGTCCGAGTGCTCATCTCCCGCAGCGCCCCCACCGATCAGGCCGTCACCCTGGCCCGCGATCTCGGCCTCACCCTCATCGGCTTCGCCCGCGGCCGCCGCTTCAACCTCTACCAGGGCTGAGCCCTGGACCCACCGGCGGATGCTGCCGCATCCTCCCCGAACCCGCTTCGCTGGGCTTCGGTGGCCGCAACGTTTGGGCGGCCGGGACCATCGACCCGTTGAAATGAAAAAAGCCGGCGTCGCCGGCTTTTTTGTGTCTGTTGCTGAGTGACGCCGTCAAAACCAAGCCGCAATCAAAGAGCTTTGAGTTTATAGCTTCGGCGGCTAAACATATTTCTTCTCGGACGACCAAGGTCTTGTGATTTGGGGCTTTGACCAAATCACTCCGAATAAGTTTAGTCGGCGGGTCAATAATTGCGGCTTGGTATAACGCCGTTTTTTTCACAGAGTGCCTTTGTCCGTTATCCACGACTCTCAGGTGGGGCGGGCCGGTAATACTTCGGAGGACGGCCGCGTGGGCCCCGACCGCGTCGCCAATGTGAAGTTTCGGAAGCCTATGCCGTCACCGGCGGCGCGGTTGGGCAGCGGCCGTCCGGAGAAGTTTTACCGGCCCGCCCCACCGTGCGGCCACACCCCGGCTCCGCCGCGCTTTTCGTTTCTTTGGGGGGAACCGGCCCGCCTCACCGTGTGGCAACGCCCAATTCCGCCGTGCTTTTCATTTCTCCGGATGAGACGTAATGGGCTTTGTAATCGAAGTGCATTCGGATGTCCAACTGACTGAATTTTTGCAGCTCTTCGGGGAGGGGAGGGAAGGGGGCGGCCGAGCGGATGGCCTCGAAGCCGGCATGGTCCAGGCTGGGGTTGCCGGTGCTCTGGATGACCACCATCCGCAAGAGGGTTCCTTCGCGGCCGATGGTGAAATCCACGGTCAGGCGCCCCGGCCGGAACTGGTGCCGGGCGTCCGGCGGCATGATCCAGCGGGTGTTGACCGCCCGGCGGATGGCTGTATAGTATGACCGCCGTTCGGGGGCTTCGCCTTCCACGCTGATGGGCGGGTCGGGGTCGACCCCGGCGGCGGCGGATTCCGCGGCCGACAGAATCTCACCGGTTGCCAGATCATCGGGCGCTTCGGCCGGTTCGGCGACCATCGCCCCTTCCTCCGGCGCCGTTTCCGTTTCCGCGCCAACAGCCGGGTCGGCGTCTTCGACAGGGGGGGCTTCGTCAGCCGCGCCCGGCCCGGCTTCCACCTCCTCGACCTGGATCGGTTCGTTCATGACCAGGGTCAATTCCAGGGGCGGCGCCTCGTTCTGCAGCGAGAAATAAAAATCATTCACCGCTTCCCGGTCCAGGGACTGCCAGATGACGAACCCCACCAGGTGAAACCAGATGGAAATCATGATGCACAACAGGCCCAGCCCCAGGCCGCGCTTGTAATCCGCCGATTCCCGTTCGTCGGTCAAAAGTCGATATCTGATGGCGCTCATTTTTTGACCCAGTATTCTTCACGCTTTTCAAACCACCAGCGGGTGGGGTCGGTGTGGACGATCTCTTCGAACAGCCGCCGGCCCTCGTCGGTCCGGAGACGCTTTTCGGCGTAAAACAGCCAGTCGGCGGCCTGTTCACTCCCCAGGGTTTCCAGCCGCCGCAGTTCCAGAATCATATCCAACTGGTCGGCGTCGGCGGCCAGACGGGCTTCCAGGGTCCGGCCCTCCCGCCATTCCGTCCAGCCGTCGCGGAGCTCCGGGCCGAAGGGCAGGCCTTCGGAGGCGTCGCGCATGGCCCGGTCCTCGTCCATGGTGGCGTAACGCTTGTTCATGTAATTCAGGTCGCCCGTGCGGGCCTCGGCCAGGTCGTGGAACAGGGCCAGGGTCAAGGTGCGGGTCAGGTCGGCCCGGCCGTTCATCCGGGCCAGGGTGAAGGCCAGCACGGCCACCCCGAAGCTGTGCTCGGCCACGTTTTCCCGGCCGTGGCCCAGGAACTGGTAGCCGGTGCGCGGGGTGCGCTTGAGCATCATGGCTTCGAAGAGGAAATCCACCAGCCGGGCCGTGTTCGTATCCGCGCCGGTGGTCATGCCTGGCCCCCGGCATTTTTCCCGTTGCTTTTGCGGCCGTTCCCGGTCTTCAGCTCTCGGCTCAAGAAGCGGCCGGTATGGGACCCCGAAACCTTGGCCACCTCTTCGGGGGTGCCCCGGGCCACGACCTGGCCGCCGCCGTCGCCGCCCTCGGGGCCGAGGTCGATGACGTAGTCGGCGTTTTTGATGACGTCGAGGTTGTGCTCGATGACGATGACCGTGTTGCCCTGGTCCACCAGCCGCTGGAGCACTTCCAGGAGTTTGCGCACGTCTTCGAAGTGGAGCCCGGTGGTGGGCTCGTCGAGGATGTAGACGGTGCGGCCGGTGGCCCGGCGGCTGAGTTCCTTGGAGAGCTTGATGCGCTGGGCTTCGCCCCCGGAAAGGGTGGTGGCCGGCTGGCCGAGGCGGATGTAGCCCAGCCCCACCTCTTCGAGGGTGAGGAGCTTTTCCCGGATGGCCGGGATGTTCTCGAAGAACTTCACCGCCGCGCTGACGGTCAGGTCCAGGACGTCGGCGATGGAGGCGTCGCGGTACTTCACCTCCAGGGTGTCGCGGTTGTAGCGAAGCCCCTGGCAGGCGTCGCACTTGACGTAGACGTCGGGCAGGAAGTGCATCTCGATCTTGATGATGCCGTCGCCCTGGCAGCTTTCGCAGCGCCCGCCGTTGACGTTGAACGAGAAGCGGCCGGGGGCGTAGCCCCGGGCCCGGGCCTCCGGGAGGCGCGAGAAGAGGTCGCGGATGGGGGTGAAGATGCCGGTGTAGGTGGCCGGGTTGGAGCGCGGCGTGCGGCCGATGGGGCTCTGGTCGATGTCGATGACCTTGTCCACCAGCTCCAGCCCGGTGATGTCGTCCACCTCGCCGCTCTTTTGCCGGGTGCGGTAGAGCTTCTGGGCCAGGGCCTTGTAGAGGGTTTCCAGCACCAGCGTGGATTTGCCGCTGCCCGAGACCCCGGTGACGCAGGTGAACAGGCCCACCGGGAATTCCACGTCGATGTTCTTGAGGTTGTGGCTCCGGGCGCCTTTGACGGTGATGAAGCCCCGGTCGGAGGCTTTTCGTTTTTTCGGCACCTCGATGCGTCGGCGGCCGGAGAGATACTGCCCGGTCAGGGATTTTTCATCTTTGAGCAGCTCGGCCGGCGGGCCGGAGAAGATCAGCTCCCCCCCGTGCACCCCGGCCCCGGGCCCGAGGTCGAGCACGTGGTCGGCGGCCACGATGGTGTCGGCGTCGTGCTCCACCACCAACACGGTGTTGCCCAGGTCGCGCATCCGCTTGAGGGTGGCCAGGAGCTTTTCGTTGTCCCGTTGGTGAAGGCCGATGGAAGGTTCGTCGAGGATGTACATGACCCCCACCAGCCGCGAGCCGATCTGGGTGGCCAGGCGGATGCGCTGGCTCTCGCCCCCGGACAGGGTGGCCGAGGCCCGGCTGAGGTTCAGGTAGCCCAGGCCCACGTCGTTGAGGAAGGTCAGGCGCTCTTTGATTTCCTTGATGATGCGCTGGCCGATCTCGGCTTCCTTGGGGGTCAGTTCCAGGCTGTTGAAAAAGGCCAGGGCGGCGCCCACCGGCAGGTCCGAAACCTGGCGGATGGTATGGCCGGCCACCCGCACGGCCAGGGCCTCCGGCCGCAGGCGCCCGCCTTCGCAGGCCGGGCAGGGCCGGTGGCTCATGTATTGTTCCAGTTCCTCGCGGATGGTCTGGGAATCGGTCTCCCGGAAGCGGCGCTCCAGGCTCGGCAACACCCCTTCGAAGGCCCGCTTGTAAAAATGTTTGCGGTCGTCCTTTTCGAAATAAAAGTCGATCTGCTCGCGGCCGCTGCCGTGGAGCACCACCTGGCGCACTTTTTCGGGCAGCTTGTCGAAGGGCTGGTAATAGTCGAACTTATAATGATCGGCCAGGGCCTGAAGCTGGGAGGAGTAATAGTTGCCCGAGCTCTTGGCCCAGGGGGCCACGGCCCCTTCCCGAAGGGAAAGCTCCGGGTTGGGCACCACCAGGTCGGGGTCGAAGAAGACGTTGGCCCCCAGGCCGTCGCACTGGGGGCAGGCCCCCTGGGGGGCGTTGAAGGAGAACAACTGCGGGGTCAGTTCCGGGAACGACAGCCCGCAGTAGTCGCAGGCGAAGCGCTCGGAGAAGAACAGTTCCTCCTTCTGGTCGGGCAGTTCCACGACCAGGGTGCCCTCGGAGGTCCGCAGGGCCAGTTCCACCGAGTCGGTCAGGCGCTTGACGAGGTTGTCCTTCATCACCAGGCGGTCCACCACCACCTCGATGTCGTGCTTCTTTTTCTTGTCCAGGGCGATTTCCTCGCCCAGGTCGTGGATGACCCCGCCGACGCGGACCCGGGCGAAGCCGCTCTTGCGCAGCTTGTCGAAAAGCTTGGCGTGCTCGCCCTTGCGCGCGCCGATGACCGGGGCCAGGAGGATCATTTTCGTCCCGGCCGGAAGGGTCATCAGCCGGTCGACGATCTCCACCACGGTCTGGGCCTTGATGGGGCGGCCGCACTTGTGGCAGTGGGGTTCGCCCACCCGGGCGAACAAAAGGCGCAGGTAGTCGTGGATCTCGGTGACCGTGCCCACCGTGGAGCGCGGGTTCTTGCTGGTGGTTTTCTGCTCGATGGAAATGGCCGGGGAGAGCCCTTCGATGAGGTCCACGTCGGGCTTGTCCATCTGCTCGAGGAACTGGCGGGCGTAGGCCGACAGGGATTCGACATAGCGGCGCTGGCCTTCGGCGTACAAAGTGTCGAAGGCCAGAGAGGACTTGCCGGAGCCCGAAAGGCCGGTGATGACGGTCAACGCGTCGCGGGGTATGTCCACGTCCAGGTTCTTGAGGTTGTGTTCCCGGGCCCCCCGGACGATGATGATGTTGGAGTGCAAAATCGATAACCTATATGGATGCGGCCTGATCGGCCGGTTGCCTGTCGCCCTCAAAGCGGGCCGGGCCTCTAGCGGCCCGGTGTGTTTTTTCCAGGCCCCGAAGGGGCCAGGGTAATGATAAGCATTCCGCGGTTAATTGTCCACCGACTGGTTGATGGCGATATAGTGGCGGTTGGGCTCCAGATGGAAATCGGCCAGGCAGATCAGGGCCATGGCCTCGGCCACCGGGGCCAGGCGGGGGCCCAGGCAGGGGTCGTGGCGGCCGTGGGTCTCGATGGTGGTGGCCTGGCCGCTCACGGTGACGCTGCGCTGGTCCTTGGCGATGGAGGGCGTGGGCCGGATATACAGCCGGGCCACGATCGGCAGGCCCGTGGAGATGCCGCCGATGATGCCGCCGTGGCGGTTGCTCATGGGGCCGTCCGGTCCCAGGGGATCGTTGGCCTCGGAGCCCCGCTGGCCCGCCAGGGCCGTTCCGTCGCCGAATTCCACCGCCCGCACGGCGCCGATGGAAAAAAAGGCCGCGCCCAGGCTGGCGTTGAGCTTGTCGAAGACCGGCTCGCCCCAGCCGGCCGGGACGCCCGTGACGTTCACTTCCACCACCGAGCCCACCGAATCGCCTTCGCTCATGGCCGCTTCCACTTCCTGATGGGCCCGCGAGGCCAGGTGCCGGTCGGCGAAGCGCAAGGGGTCGGTCTCGGCGAAATCGGGGTCGGCGCTTTCGGCTTTGACCCCGCCCACGGCCACGGTATAGGCCACGGCCTTGACCCCCAATGGGGAGAGCAGCAGGCGGGCCACCGCCCCGGCCGCCACCCGGGCCACGGTTTCCCGGCCGCTGGAGCGGCCGCCGCCGGGCTGCGGGTTCAGCCCGTATTTGCGGAAATAGGTCCAGTCGGCGTGCCCGGGCCGAAATTTTTTGCTGATGCTCTCATAATCGCGGCTGTCGGCGTTTTCGTTTTTGATCAGGAGCGTCAGGGGGGCGCCGTTGGTGCGGTTTTCCTGGGTCAGGCCGCTTAAGACCTCCACCTGGTCAGGTTCCGACCGGGTGGTGGCGTAGATGGAGCGGCCGGGGCGGCGGCGTTCCAGGTCTTTCTGGATATTCCGCGGAGCAATGCGCAGGCCGGCCGGCAGACCGTCGATCACCACCCCCAGGGCCGGCCCGTGGGATTCGCCGAAGGTCATGATGCGGAAGTTGCGTCCAAAAATATTCGACATGATGCGCACCTCGCTTTTTGCGCGTATTCCGCATTCCCGGTCGATGAAGTTCGATAGGGAATGCGGAATCAGGCTCCGGGCCCGACCAGGCGACGGGCGGCGGCCAGAAGATCCGGAGCCTCCGTTTCGATGAGGCGCGGCCGGCCGTCTCCTTCCAGGATGACGAACCGCAGCCGGCCCTGGCGGATTTTTTTGTCGGCCGCCAAAAGCTCCAGGGCGGTTTCGTCGGGCGGCAAGGCCGGCCAGGGGCCGCCCAGGCGCTCGGCCGTCCGGATGATGCGGGCCGCGCTTTCGCCCGGCAGCCCGCCCAGGGTTCGCGACAGCTCGGCCGCCACGGCCAGCCCCAGGGCCACGGCCCGACCGTGGCTCAGGTTGGGGGCCAGGAAGCTCTCCACCACGTGGCCGAAGGTGTGCCCCAGGTTCAAGACGTCCCGCAGGCCTTTTTCCTCGCGATAGTCGCGGGCCACCAGGGCCGCCTTGGCCGCATAGGACCGCCGGACGACCTCGGCCAGAAGGTCCGGATCGCCGGCCAACAGGGCTTCCAACCGGCCTTCCACCAGGTCCACCAGCCTCGGGTCGAACAACAGGCCGGTCTTGTAGGCCTCCACCAGCCCTTCGGCCAGCCGTTCCCGGCCCAGGGTGGCGAAGGCGGGCAGGTCCACCAGAACGTGTTCGGGCAGATAAAAGTGCCCGATCTGGTTCTTGGCCCCGCCGAAATTGACGGCCGTCTTGCCGCCCACCGCCGCGTCCACCGCTCCCAAAAGGGTGGTGGGGGCGAGGATCAGCCGCATCCCCCGACGGTACAGGCCGGCGCAGAAAGCCCCCAGGTCGGTCAGGCTGCCCCCGCCCCGGACCAGGAACCAGTCGTCCCGGGCCAGTTTTTCAGCGGCCAGGACCGTAAGGATCCTTTGGGCTTCGTCGAAGGTTTTGGCCGCCTCGCCCGGCGCTTCGGTGAAAAGTACCCGGAAGCCCGGCAGTTGGTCCGCCCACCGGTCGGCCTCGCTCCGGAAGGCCTGGTCCAGGAGCAGCACTCCCCGGCGGGGGGCGGTCAGGGCCCGGAGCCGTTCGCCCAGGGCCTCGCGGACGGTTTCGATGCGGCAGTCGCGGCCTTCGGCCCTCAGGACCGTCGGCTCCGGGGAGTCGGTGCGGTCCGCCGTCATGGGTGCCCCGAGCTCAGCCGGGCCAGGTCCTCCCGGAAGGAGGGATAGGAGATGGGGATCGATTCGTCGCCCAGAATCGGCACCGTCCCCTTCCGGGCGGCGGCCAGGGCCAGATACAGGGTCATGGCCAGGCGGTGGTCGTGTCCGGAATCCAGGTTCTCGGGCAGCACCAGATGGGCGGGGCCGTCCACGAACAGGTCGTCGTTCTCCACCCAGACCCGGACCCCCAGGGCGCCCAGTTGATGCTTGATGGCCGTCAGGCGGTCGGTCTCCTTGACCCGCAGTTCGCGCACCTGGCGGAAGACGGTGGTGCCTTCGGCCAGGGCCGCGGCCAGGGCCAGGATAGGTATCTCGTCGATGAGGGAGGGCACTTCCTCCCGGGTCACTTCGGTGGCCGTCAGGGGGCCGGCGTATTCCACCGTGACGTGGCCGTTTGGTTCCGGTTTTTCCCTTTCCAGGTTGATGGCGATGGAGGCCCCCATCCGGTCGAGCACCTTCAAAAAGCCGATGCGGCCCCCGGAGAGGAGCACGTCGCGGGCCGTGACCCTGCTGTCGGGAATGACGGCCGCCCCGACCAGGAAAAAGGCCGCCGCCGATGGATCCCCCGGAACGGCGAAGGTCGGCGGCAGGGTCAGGCGGCCGGGGAAGACCTCCAGGCATGAGCCGTGGTCCACCACCTTGCCCCCGCAGAGGGTGACCAGCCGTTCGGTGTGGTCGCGGGTGGGGATGGGTTCGATGATCCGGGACGGGCCGGAGGCCGACAGGGTGGCCAGGATGATCGCGCCCTTCAACTGGGCGCTGCCCTCGTTGTTGACGTATTCGATGCCCCGCAGTTCGCCGCCCGACAGGCGCAGCGGGGCGTGGCCGTCGCTGGTTTCAATGTGGGCGCCCATCTGCCGCAGCGGGTCGGCCAGGCGTTCCATGGGCCGGCGCCGCAACTGGTGGTCGCCGTCCAGGAGAAAACGCCCCGGGAGCCCGGACAGGAGCCCCCCCAAAAGGCGCATGGTGGTGCCGGAGTTGCCGCAGTCCAACTCCACCATTTCCTCCGGGCCGGGCCGCAGCCGCCCGCCCAGACCTTTGATGGTCCACTGCGAGCCGCCTCCCCGGGCTTCGCCGCCCAGGGTGCGGAAAATGGCCAGACTGCTTTTGACGTCGTCGCAGTTGGAAAGGCCGGTGACCGACATTTCACCGTCGGCCAGGATGGGCAGCAAGGTCACCCGGTGACTGACCGACTTGTCGCCGGGCGGAGTGAATTCGCCGCGAAGGGACATAGTTACCCTCCCTGTTTCGGTCCGCCTTCGGGGGCGGGCTTGGCGGGTTTCGGAAAAATCAGCGAGCCGATGACGCCCGCGGCCAGGAGGCCCAACACCACGGCCAGGCTGTGGAGGGGGGCGAGGTGCCAGCCGAAGACGACCTGGACCAGCATCTTCAGGCCGATGTAGGCCAGGATGGCGATGACCGACTTTTCCAGGTGGACCAGGTAGCGCCGGGCCGCGGCCAGCAGAAAATACATGGACCGGAGGCCCAGGATGGCGAAAATGTTGGAAGTATACACCAGAAACGGTTCCTGGGTGATGGCGATGATGGCCGGCACGCTGTCGAAGGCGAACATGACGTCGGCCATTTCCACCGTCATCAGGCACAGGAACAAAGGCGTCAGGTGCCAGCGCCCGTCGATCCTGGTGAAAAAATTATGTCCGTCCAACGTGTTGGAGACCGGCATGAACCGCCGGGCCAGGCTCACCGCCCAGTGGTGGGTGTAATCCTCGATTTCCCGGTCCGGCTTGCGGCTTTCCTGCCACATCTTCCAGGCCGACCACAGAACGAACAGGCCGAAGGCGGTCAGGGCCCATTTGCCGAACAGGGCCAGAAGCGAGGTGCCGGCGGCCACGAAAACAAGCCGCAGGATCAACGCTCCGATGATGCCGTAATACAGCACCCGGTGCTGGTATTCGTCCCTGACCGCGAAAGAGGAGAAGATGGCCATGAAGACGAAGAGGTTGTCCACCGACAGGCTCTTTTCCAACAGGTAGCCGGCCAGGTAGAGGTAGCTCTGCTCCCGCCCGTGGTTCACCCCCACATAGGCGGCGAAACCCAGGCCCAGGGTCACCCAGATCACCGACCAGATCGCGGCGTTTTTCATGGAGATGGGCTCGTCCTTTTTATGGGCCAGAAGGTCCACCAGCAGAGCCGCCACCACGATGACGCAAAAAACGGATAGTTCAAACCAAGAATATTGTCCGAGCATTGAAACTCCAGCCCCGAAGGGCGATGCGCCGCCACGGCCGGCCTCGTGGGCGGCCTCGGCGACCGGGACGGAGGCCCAGTCGCCTCCATATCAGGCCCCGGGGCGTCTCCATCAGCCGCCATCTCCGGAACCATTCACCACCATACCACAAACCCCCCCCAAAAACCACCCAGGGCTGAGCCCTGGACCCACCGGATGCTATAATTACAATTCGATAGACTTGTAATAGAGTGAGATTGCCCGTATCATCGCCCTACCGGGCGATCTCAGGCTATCGCTCGGAGAGCGATTTGGCAAAGATCGCATCCTCTCCGCACGCGGTTCGGTGGGCGGGCGTGGCCGGAACGTCCGGGCGGCGGGGACCATCAGGGTCGTCCACAGGGGGGGCGGGCGCTGAAGCGCCCTTTTTTGTGAATGTAAATTGAATCGGGTTATGCTATTTCGCCATCATGATGGCTTTTTTTACGTCAGCCAACCAGTCAGGCGGCGGGCCGGGAATACTTCGGAGGACGGCCGCGTGGGCCCCGACCGCGTCGCCGATGTGAAATATCGAACGCCTCGGCCCGGTCCGCCGACGCGGTTGGGCAGTGGCCGGCCGGAGAAGTTTTCCCGGCCCGCC
>JAVBLB010000030.1:0-43937 GCA_031553735.1 Candidatus Adiutrix sp. | reverse complement strand
CGCGGGGCGCGCCCGCGCCGCGCCCCCCCCGCCCGGGGGCCCCGGCCGCGGGGGGGGGGGGCGCGGGGCCCGCCCCCCCCGCGGACGCCGAAACCACCGCGATTCATCACCCCGCTTTGCAAGCGATCGCCCTGGCGGCCGCCCCGGGCCGGCGCATTACGGAGGATACCCGGAAATGCGTCGGCCCCGGCCCGTTATGCTTCCCAAAATGTTTTTTTTTGTTATACTGGGCGCGGTGTGAAATTATGAAAAACAGATCGGGCGTCGCCTCATTCCACATTGGCCGCTCCGATTATTATCGAGGAGAAGTGAATATGAACATTCGCCGGGTGAAAAATGACGAGATCGACCTGCTGGTGAAGCTGCGTCTTGATTTCTTTGAACTGGAAGGACGCAAGACGGAGCCGGCGGTGGCGGAATTCGCGAGCGGGCGGCTCAGGGATTATTTCTCCCGGCGCATGCCGATGAACGAATTCGTCGCGCTGGTGGCGGAGGAAGAGGGCAAAGTCACCGGCGCCATTTTTCTGACCGTGATAGAGCGCCCGATCGGCGCGGAATTGGCGACGTATCGCCTGGGGCAGATTTACAGCGTTATGACCTATCCGGAATTCCGCTGCCGGGGCATCGCCTCCGCTTTGCTGAAGGCCATGATCGCCGAGGCGAAAAAGATGGACCTGGCGGCCATCGACCTCAACGCGACCGAGGACGGCCGGCCGCTGTATGAAAAGGCCGGCTTCACCCCGATTCCCTACACCGGGATGCGCCTTTCCCTGGCGTAAAAGAAAAAGCGGCCGGCCGCGGCCCTCCCCGGCGCCCTATTTCAAGAGCGCGCGCATGATGCCCATATACAGCCGGGTGGCCAGCATGAGCTGTTCCATCGGCATGTATTCGTCGATGATGTGGGCGGTGTGGAGGTCGCCGGGGCCGAAGCCGAGGGTTTTGATGCCGGCCTCGCCGCCGTAATGGCTGCCGTTGGTGCAGAAGTGCCAGCAGCCGATTTCCGGCTCGTGCCCCATGGCGGCGAATTCGCGGAGCACATCCCGCACGTGGGCGTCGTTGGGAGAAAAAAGCCAGGCGGGAAAGAACCGGTCGGCCTCGATGTATTCGCCGGTGTAGCATTTCTCCCGGCCGTGAACGTACGAGACCTTCGCCTTGAAGTCGGGATCCGCCTTCGCCAGATCGTCGATTATCGCCTGGATGGGGGCCAGGACGCTTTCCGGCGTTTCCCCCACCAGAAGGCGACGGTCGAAATTGGCCACGCAGTATTCGGGAACCACCGAATCGCCCGGGTAGGGGGCGGACTTGATGTCGACCAGCTCCAGGATGCCGTTCCCCAGCAACGGGTGTTCACCCAAAGGCATTTTACGGACCCGATCGATGAGCTCGATCATCTTGTAAACGGCGTTGATTCCCGTTTCCGGGTTGGAGGAATGCACGGGCCTGCCGAACGTTTCCAGGCGGATTTCCGCCCGGCCGCGCTGCCCCACCTTCAGGTTCAACTGCGACGCCTCGCCGATGATCACATAGTCCGGTTTGGTCCGGGCTGAGACCTCGCGGGCCGCCACGCCTTCGAAGCATTCCTCGTGGCAGCCGCCGACGACGTAGAGTTCCCCGGGAAAATCGCGGCCATTGTCCTCGGCGAAAAAGGCCGCCGCGCAGGCCATGGAGCCGACGGCGCATTTCATGTCGCTGGTGCCCCGCCCCCACATTTTCCCGTCTTTCACCTCGCCGGAATACGGCGGACGCGTCCACCGCGACGCGTCTCCGGCCGGAACGACATCGAGGTGGCCGTCGAAAAGAACGGTTTTGCCCGGCCGCTTCCCCTTGATCAGGCCGATGCAGTTGCCGTACCCGTCTATAACCACCTCGTCATAGCCCATGGCCACCATGGCTTCCCTCAAAATGGCCGCCGCCTTCTCCTCGCGGCCGGAAAGACTTTCTTCCCGAACCAGCGCGGAACAGAGGTCTTCCACGTTTTTTCGCCGTTCCATATCAAGCATTTTTACCTCCACAATTGTATCGCAGGGCGAAGTCCGGGGCGGAGCCCCGTTCTTCAGGCGGTGACGACCGGCTATTCCAGTTTGCGGGTGAACATCCAGCCGGCGAAGACCAGGGTCGCCGCGCCGACCGCGGCCAGGGGCCAGGATTCGGCCAGGACCTCGGAAAAGGGCATGTCCTTGAGAAAAAGGCCCTTGAACAGGATCAGGGCGTGCCGCATGGGGTTCGGCCAGGTGACTATCTGGAGCCAGCCGGGCATGTTTTCCACGGGGGCGGCGAAGCCGGAGAGGCTGATGGCCGGCACCAGCAGGATGAAGGCCCCCAGGATGGCCTGCTGCTGGGTCTTGGCCAAAGAGGAGATGAACAGGCCGAAGCCGACGATGGAAAAGGCGAACAGGCCGATGGACCAGACCATCAGCGGGAACGAACCCCGGAAGGGGACGCCGAACACGAGGCGGCCCATGAAGAATATGAGCAGCGCCTCGGCCACCCCGATGACCATGGCCGGGATGACCTTGCCGGCCAGGATCTCCGCCGGCATCAGGGGGGAGACCAGAAGCTGGTCGAAGGTGCCCAGCTCCCGTTCCCGGGCCACCGACATGCCCGCCTGGCTGACGGTGATGACCATGGTCAGGATGGCCACCAGGGACGGGATGGTGAACCAGATGTAATCGAGGTTTTCGTTGAACCAGTAGCGTTCGGAAACCGCGAGGCTCACGGCGGTCTCGCGGCCGGCCGTCAGTTCGGCGCTGTATTGTCCCGCTACGCGGGTCAGGTAGGAGTGGACGATCTGGGCGGCGTTCGACCTTCGGCCGTCATACACGATCTGCAGGGCCGCTCCTTGACCGCTTTCGATGTTCCGGGAAAAATCCTGGGGGATGTGAATGGCGGCCAGAACCTTCTGCCGGTCGATGAGGGTGTCGAACTCCCCGATGTCGCTGACGAAGGTCAGGTCGCTGAAGGTCCGGCTGCCGGCGATCCTCTGGATGATTTCGGCGCTGTGGAGCCCCTGGTCCTCGTTCAGGATCGAAAGGGAGACGTTCTTGACTTCCAGGGTGGCGGCGAAGCTGAAGACCAAAAGCTGAATGAGCGGGGCCATGACCAACACCACGCGCCCGCGCGGGTCCCTTAAGATGGCCAGGAACTCCTTGACCGTCAGGGCGGCGATTCTCCGAAACACCAGCGGCATCAGGCCACCCTCCGGCCCGTCTTGCGGGCGGCGGCCATGAAGAAGAAGAGGCCGATGGCCCCCATGGCCACCATCGACCGCAGGAAGAGCGGCCAGACGTCCCCGGCCAGGAAGATGGTCTGGAGCGCGGAGACGAAATAGCGGGCCGAGACGATCAGGCTCACCCCCTGGACCGCCGGGGGCATGGAGGAGATTTCAAAGATGAAGCCCGACAGGATGAAGGCCGGCAGAAAGCCGCTCACCAGGGCCAATTGCGACGCCAGGAACTGATCCCGGGCCACCGAGGAAATGAGAAGGCCCTGGCCCAGGGCGGCCGTGAGGAAAACCGAACTCACCAGCCACAGGGCCCCCGGGGAGCCCCGGAAGGGGATGCCGTACCAGAACACGGCCACGGCCCAGCACATGAACATGGAGACCAGGGCCAGGAGGTAATAGACCAAAAGCTTGGCCAGGATGATCTGGCGGATGGTCACCGGGGTGGAAAGCAGGGCCTCCATGGTGCCGCGCTCCCACTCGCGGGCCATGACCAGCGAGGTCAGGAGCACCCCGATCAGGGTCATGACGATGGCCAGGGAACCGGGAATGAGAAAGTTGCGGCTGCTCAGTTCCGGATTGTACCAGAAGCGGGGCTCGACGCCGACGGGCGGCGGCCCGGTCTCCGGGGCCCGGTCGAGCGTCCGCTGTTCCAGCCAGACTCCGGCCACGCCTTCGGCGTAGCCCTTGACGAAGTTGGCCACGTTGGGTTCGGTGCCGTCGGCGATCACCTGGATCACGGGCTGGCCGCCATTGGCCGACAACGTTTTCGAAAAATCGTCCGGAATGACCACCAAGCCCCGCAGGCGGCCGGTGGTCAGGCCGTCTTCCAGCTCCCGGCGGTCGCGGCCGACGGTCACCTCGAAAAAGCGGGAGGCCTGGAAGGCGGCCAGGAGGGACAGCCCGTCGGGGGTGCTCTTTTCCAGCACCACCCCCACCCGCAGGCGGCTGCTGTCGAGATTGACCCCGTAGCCGTAGATGAACAGGAGCACCAGCGGCAGCACGAAGGCGATCAACAGGGCCCCCGGGTCCCGCCGGACCTGGAGAAACTCCTTGCGGGCCAGGGCGAGCAGCTTGTTCATCCGGCGTCCTCCCCTTCCAGGTCGCTTCTGCGGACCAGGGTGACGAAAGCGTCCTCCATGGTCGGGTCCGGGAGGTTCGGCGAGCGGACCAGGGCCTTGAGTTCGTCGGGCGAGCCGGTGGCGATGGAGCGGCCCCGGTAGATCAGGCCGATGCGGTCGCAGTATTCGGATTCGTCCATGAAGTGGGTGGTGACCATGACCGTGACCCCCTTGATGACCATGGCGTTGATGTGCAGCCAGAATTCCCGGCGGGTGATGGGGTCCACCCCGGAGGTGGGCTCGTCGAGAAACAGAACGTCCGGCTCGTGCATGACCGCGCAGGCCAGGGCCAGGCGCTGCTTGAAGCCCAAGGGGAGGGCCCCGGCGCTGGCGTTGCGGTATTGGCCGAGATCGAAGAGATCCAGCATCAGGGCGATGCGGCTCTTCTGGGCCCGGCCGTGGAGCCCGTAGGCCCCGGAGAAGAAGTTGAGGTTCTGCGAGACGCTCAGTTGGTCATAGAGCGAAAATTTTTGGGCCATGTAGCCGATGCGGCTGCGGGCCTGGGAGGGGGCGGTCTGGAGATCCAGCCCGGCCACCAGGGCCCGGCCGGCCGTGGGCCGCAAAAGGCCGCACATCATCTTGAAGGTGGTGGATTTTCCGGCCCCGTTGGGGCCCAGGAGGCCGAAGACCTCCCCGCGCCGGACCTGGAAACTGTTGTCCGCGACGGCGGTGAAGTCGCCGAATTTTTTGGTCAGCCCATGGGCTTCGATAATCTGGCGGCCGTCGTCCGGTTTGGCGGCCATTTCGGCGGCCAGGGCCGATTCCCCGCGCGGCCCGCCGCCCAGGATTTCGATGAACGCGTCCTCAAACGACGGCGCGGCCGGTTCCCGGAGCCCGCCGGGAATATCCGGCCCGGGCGCGCTTTCATCGGCGGAACCGCTGGTGACCACCCGGATGTGGCGGCCCTGGATGACCCCGTCGACCACGCCGCCGCCTTTCAGCAGATCCAGGAGCACCCGGCGGCGGGCCTTCTCCTCCACCCCGGTGATCAGCCAGGTCCGGCCCCGGACGGTTTTCAGGAGCTCGGCCGGCGGGCCGTCGAAGAGCTTGCGCCCTTCGTGCAAGAGGATCACCGCGTCGCACTTTTCGGCCTCGTCCAGATAGGCCGTCGACCAGACCACGGCCAGCCCCCGGGAGGTCAGCTCCCGCACCATCCGCCACAATTCCCGCCGGGAAATGGGGTCGACCCCGACGCTGGGCTCGTCCAAAAGCAACAGCGCCGGGTCGCCCATCAGGGCGCAGGCCAGGCCCAGCTTCTGCTTCATGCCGCCGGAGAGGCGGCCGGCCAGGCGTTTTTGAAACGGCGCGAGGTCCGTGAAGGCCAGCAGGGCGGCGAAGCGCTCCCGCCGCCGCTCGCCGGCCACGCCCCGCAGGTCGGCGTAGAGCGTCAGGTTCTCGATGACGGTCAGGTCCTCGTAGAGCCCGAATTTCTGCGGCATGTAGCCGGTGAATTCGTGCACCTTTTCGGGCTCGAGTTCCGGGTTCAAGGTCTTGGCGGGGCCGGCCCCTTCCGGAGCCTTGACGGCCACCTCACCCGCGTCCGCCGCCAGAAGCCCGGCCATCAGGCGCATCAGGGTGGTCTTGCCGGCGCCGTCCGGCCCCACCAAGCCGGTCATCCGTCCGGGTGGAATTTGGGCGGATATTCCGTCCAGAGCCGGCCGGGCCTGGCCTTTGAAGGTCTTGGTCAGACCGTCGATGCGGACGGCGGGCTCGGTCATGCGGCACCTGAAAGTAGGGATGCGATTCAACTCGCACCCGGACGACCAAATTTCAGCCAAACCGCTATGAGGCGGCGTATAGCCCCATTCGGGGCTTAGAATTCGACGGTCACCGGCATGCCCTGGCGCAGCCCCTGGTCGGGCTGGTCAACGATCACCCGGAGCCGGTAGACCAGATCGGTGCGGAGCTTGGCGGTCTCCACCGTTTTGGGGGTGAATTCGGCCCGGGGGGAGATGAAGCCGATCTGCCCGGCATAGACGCCCCCGGAATCGGTCCGCACGGTGACCTTCTGGCCCGGGTGGATCCGGCCGAGATCGGGCTCGTCCACATAGGCCCGGATCCAGACCGGGCGGTCCAGGCTCAGGGTATAGACCACCGTGCCGGCGGCCAGGATCGAGCCCGGCTCGCGCACCCGGGTCAGGATGGTGCCGTCGCTGGGGGAGGTCAGCACGGTGTCGGCCAGGTTGGTTTCCGCCTGGGCCAACTGGGCCTTGGCCGTCTCCAGGCGGGCCCGCAGTTCGTCGCGCAGGGCCAGGGCGGCGTCGTAATCACTGACGGCGGTGGAGCCCTTCCGCACCAGGCCGGCCTGCCGGGTATAGGTTTTTTCCGCGTTGTCCAGGCTGGCCTGGACTTCCCGCACCTGGGCCTGCTGCACGTTCAGGGCTTCCTGAAGCGGGGTCTTCTCCAGTTCGGCCAGCACCTGGCCCTGGCGGGCCCGGTCGCCTTCCTCCAGGTTCATGGTCTCCAGCCGGCCGGCCACCCGGAAGCCCAGGGCCACCTCGCGGATATCCACGTTGCCGTAGAGCGTCAGCGGGCGATTCGCCGAATCGTTCGGCCGGCGGTATTCAAAATAATACACCGCCCCGGCCACCGCCGCTATCAGGATGAGCACCGCGATCTTTTTTTTCATAAACCGCCCGTCTCCCGGTTCAAACGAGATCTATTATAAACGCCAGTTTTACCGGTTATGCGAATGTGTTATTTGTCAGCCATCAGGCGGATTGATTTTTCAGCCATGATGCAGGCCCCCATGAGATACGACTGAAAATCGCGGTCGTCCTTGGCGATGCGCGCCATCAGTTTCACTTCCACCGGTATTCGGCCGTAAGTTTCAGAATCGACATAATGCGGCCAGTCTTTCCAGATAAGGATATCTTCAGTCCCCTTCGGACTAAAGGCGATATCGAGCAAATCGGATTTTCCGGGAGAGGCGGGAGCGGGAGAATGAGGCTTCAAATAATCGCTGACTACCGAAATACTGATGAAATCTCCAGGACGGCTGACCAGGCTGTAGTTCGCCGCGATTATGATTTTCGGTGCTGGCCAGCCGTTTTCAAGGTTGATATGCCCATAAAGGGTAGCCAGTTGGTTCGGGGCGGGGGGATCGTTCCGGCCTGTCCAGCGATACGCGGACAGAAAGCCGGTCAGCCAGTTCACGAAATGCTTCTTCCGCTCCAGGAAGAAGGAGGCTTGCCGCTCCAAAGCTATTGAATCATCCAACAGTTCGGTATAGGCGAATTTCAAACATCCGCGCTTCTCTTTGACAAGGATATCGAAACCTAAAATCGGCCGTTCTTCGCGCTGGTAATCAGGGCCGAAATAAATGATGAGACCGGCTGGCCGGCCCAGCAGCGCGCTGAGGTCCTCGGTAGCTATTTTTTTTGCCCCCCAACGCGCAGACGGAATCAGCTTATCCCTGAGCAGAGGAATGGGGTCGGTCAGGAAACAATAATTTTCTCCCGACGGCGCGTCGATTTCCTCGAAAAAACTGATGTCGACCGTATCTCGCGAATCGTCGGGATAGATTCGCACTTTCGGG
Source organism: Candidatus Adiutrix sp. (assembly GCA_031553735.1). GTDB lineage: Bacteria > Desulfobacterota > Desulfarculia > Adiutricales > Adiutricaceae > Adiutrix. The sequence continues at coordinate 36,058 of JAVBLB010000030.1, read as the reverse complement.
AATTTTGAGTTGATCGCCTCCGGCATATCCAAAGCTATTCGCCCCATATACCATGTTTTCAGCGGGTCACGTATCTCCGCCGGCACGATGAAATCCGTCGATGTCGGCAACTGCTCCATTGACTGTTTTTCTTCGGATCGGGCCGGCTGGGAGCCGGCCAGCCAAAACAGGGCCGCCGTCAGAAGAAGTGTGAACCGAAGCGCGCTTTTCATCGGATGCCCTTCCTCACTCATTGATGTGGCTGAAGCCGCAGGCCAGAATCTCGGTGACGTGGTCGTCGGCCAGCGAATAATAGACGATCTTGCCCTTCCGTTCATACCGGACCAGGCTGGACAGGCGCAGCACCTTCAACTGGTGCGAGACGGCCGAGGCGGTCATGTTCAACAGGGCCGCCAGATCGCACACGCACAGGGATTCCTCTTTCAGGGCCCAGAGAATTTTCACCCGGGTCGGGTCGGCGAAGGCCTTGTACAGGGAGCCCAGTTGGGCGAAAGCCGCCCGGTCGGGCAGGCGCGCGGCCGCCCGGTCCACAGCGTCCCGGTGAATGACGCAGACTTCACAAACGGCTTTGTCGGCGGCCACCCCATCTCCTTCGGCGTTATTTGAACACCTGCTCAACTGTTTTGTAGCATACGGTTTCCGGCGCTGGCTGTCAAGGGTTCGCGGGGCGGGCGGCAGGGCTGACGCATTCCATTTGGGCGGCGAACCTTGGCGGATGGCGAGGCCTTGATCGGCCATGGTTTTCGGAGAGAGCCGTATTTTTTCGACACGTGTCGGCGCCTCAGCGACGCCGTTGTCGAAAAAAGACGGGCGAACGGAGAAAACCATGGCCGATCAAGGGCCGGTCCCAGGCTTCGACGACTTTAATGCGTCCGCCCCGGGGCGGGCGGGATCTTGACAGCAAGTGGGCGAAGGTGTATTATTTAATCAATTGAACTATTGTTCAATTGATATGTTGATAAATATCCCGCCTCCGCCGGAGGCTTTTAAAGGAGACCGACCATGAACAACGAACAAGATTTGGGCGGCGCCGCCCGGGGCCCGATCGTTTCCGCCTGCGAAGACCGGCAGACCCGTGAGGTGGTCAGCGTGGAAGGGCCCTGCCCCCTGTGCGGCAAAACCCAAGAATACTTTTCCGACGAGCTGCGGACCAAGGAAAAACTGCGCTGCGCCGACTGCAAACAATATTTCGACGTCTCCCTCTTCCACCAGGGCTGGGCCCAGGACCCACCGGATGCAAATTACAATTCGATAGAATTGTAATAAATTTGAGATTGCCCGGCAGGGCAAAGATCGCATCCTCCCCGCACCCGCTTCGCTGGGCGGCGGTGGCCGCAACATTTGAGTGGCCGGGACCATCAGTTCTTTATCAATGCAAAAGAAAAGCCGGCGTCGCCGGCTTTTCTTTTATCTGAATAGCAAGGCGGTCAGGCAAACTCGATCCAGTCGGGATTGCCGATGAAATCCTTGGCCGATACTTTTTTCCCCTCCCAGGTCATGGAGACGCCGTTGTCGAAGCTGATGGTGCTGGGAGACGGCGGCAAGGACAGGCCGCTGAAAAGATGTGAATAGCGAGCCACCACCGCGCGCGGATCACTGGCCTGGCGGTATTCCCGGGCGAAGTTCAGGTGCCCCTTTTTGACGAAAGAAGACATCTCCTCGGTGACGTAGGCCAGGCGCTGGATATTCTCCTTGATATCCTGATCGCCGTTAACCAGCTTTTCGATTTCGGCCAGATCGCCCCTGGCTCCCTTGGCTTGTATCTCGCCGCCGGCAACCGAAAACTCGACTTTGGGACTCGTACCCAACCCCGCCTCTCGAAAGGCGGCGCGCAGCTTTTTCCCCAGATCGTCTGAAAGTTTTTGCATGTTGGCGACGCTCAATTCGTCCGCCAGGCGGCCCCATTGATCGTGCATTACAATGCGCAGTTTGGTGCCCGACGCCGGCTGTTCGTCCGCGGCGGAGACTTTTTCAGCGTTCCCGCCGGCCTCTTGCAAGGCCGCAAAAAAATCGGAGTCCCGCGTTTCGGGGGATTTCAATCCCCAAGCGCGCCCCGCCGCCGTCTGCATGGGCGCGCGCCCGGCTTCCAAATTTTCGATGCTCATACATATCCCCCCTATAGGAAAAAAATTCCCGCTTTTTGCCAGCGGATATTTATAAGCACATGTCATTCCAAAATATCCCGCAACAAGTATTCGACAGCACACGCAAAGAGCCGGCGTCGCCGGCTCTTTGCGTGTGCTGTCGCGTATTCATTCCATTGAGAGGGCGCTTCAGTGCCCGCTCCCGCCCTGTGGACGACCCAGATGGTCCCGGCCGACCAATTGTTGCGGCCACCGCCGTCCAGCGAAGCGGGTGCGGGCAGATGCGATCTTTGCCCTGCCGGGCAATCTCAAATTTATTACAATTCTACCGAATTGTAATTTGCATCTGTGGGTCCAGGGCTATGCCCTGGGGTGGACGATTTCGCCGCCGAGGATGGTTAGGAGGACTTGGGTGTCTTTGATTTCTTCTTCGGGACAGACCAGGGGGTCGCGGTCGAGGACGATGAAATCGGCCAGCATGCCGGCCGCGAGGGAACCTTTGCGGTGCTCGTTGAACTCCGACCAGGCCGCCCAGGTGGTGTAGGTTTTCAAGGCTTCTTCCCGGGTGAGCCGCTCTTCCGGCCGCCAGCCGCCCGGCGGTCGGCCGGCCAGATTGCGCCGGGTCACGGCCGCATACATCCCCCAAAAGGGATTGGCCGATTCCACCGGGGCGTCGGAGCCGTTGACCAGGATGCCTCCCCGGTTCAGTATCTCCCGCCAGGCGTAACTCAGCTTGAGGCGCTTCGGGCCCAGCCGGTCTTCGGCCATCTCCAGGTCCGACATCAGGCCCACGCTTTGGATGGAGGGGATGAGCTTCAGGGCCAGGGTCAGTTCCAGGTCCCGCTCCGTGACCACTTGAAAATGTTCCAACCGCCAGCGGTGGTCGCCGGGCCGTTTTCGCAGAACCCGCTCCATGGCCGCCACCGCCTGACCCACCGCGGCGTCGCCGATGACGTGGATGCTCACCCCCAGGTCGTGAGCCCGGGCCCGTTCCAGAATGGCCAGGAGCTCCTGGTCGCTGTAGTTGTGGCCGCCCCGGTGGCCGGGCCGGTCGGCGTAATCCCGATACAGCCAGGCGCTGCGGGAGCCCAGGGAGCCGTCCGAGTGGATCTTGACCCCGTTGATGGAGAGCCGTTCGCCGAACAGCCCGTCAACCCGGCGCCCGCCGGCGGCCAGGTAGGCTTCATCCTGTTTTTCCCGGGCCAGCAGCATGGCCCGGATCCGCAGTTTCAATTCCCCGTCCTGGTAGGCCTTCTCCATCACCTCCAGCTTTTTGAGGGTGGCCCCGGCCTCCATCACCGAGGTCAGGCCGAAGCCCAGCATTTCGGCCTGGGCCCGCAAAAGGGCCTGGTGGAGTCGCCGCTCGTCGGGCGGCGGGATCAGGTCTTTCACCGCCCACATGGCCTGGCCGACCAGCACCCCTTTGAGGCGGCCGGCCGGATCCCGCACGAATTCGCCGCCCGGCGGGTCGGGGCTCTGGTCGGTGAGCCCGGCCCGCCGCAGGGCCTCGGAATTGACCCAGGTGGAGTGCTTGTCCACCCGGTCCATGGCCACCGGGTGATGCGGGGCCACCGCGTCCAGTTCTTCCTTGGTCGGCCAGTCCTGGCCGGGCCAGTGTTCCTGGTTCCAGCCCTGGCCGACGATCCAGTCGCCCGGCGGCCGGGTCGCGGCTTCGCGGCCGATCAGGGCCAGTATTTCGGCCCGGGATTTATCCAGAAGGATCAGTTCCGCCAGCCGGAGGCCTTCGGACACCACGTGGGCGTGGCCGTCGATCAGGCCGGGGATGACCGGGCGGCCTTCCAGGTCGAGCTTGACGGCCCGGGGCGGAAGGAGGGCCGCGGCCTTTCGGCGGTCGTCGCCCACATACACCAGCTCCGCCCCCCGGGCGGCCATGACGGAAGCCGTCGGGGTATCCGGCCGGAGGGTGTGGATGCGGGCGTTGAAAACCAGAAGGCCCGCCGGTTCGGCGGGGCCCGGTTCGGGGAACGGCGGGGTGTAAAGGCGGTTTGAAGACATGGGCACGACCGGTCGCCAATCAGGGCGGGCTGCTGAAAAGGCCCCCGGACTTTCTTCAGGTCCGGGGGCCGTCGGGGGGGAGGCGAGGGGGATGCGGGCCGGCTTGCGGCCGGAAAGCCCCGCTATTTGGTCCGGCTGGAACGGCCCGCCTTTTTACGGGCTTGCCGCTCTTGGTCGATCAGATGGTCGGCCAGCTGGAGATAGCCCTTCGGGCCGTGGGCCGTGCCGATGTCGAAGCGGTATTTCCCGTCGATGACCATGGCCGGCACGCCCGGCAGGTCATAGGTATCAACCAGTTTTTCGACTTTGGCCAGCTGCGCTTCGACCTGCGGCGAATTGAAAGTCTTGACCAGCAGTTTTTCATCCACCTTCAGGGCCTGGGCCAGTTCGGGCAGCTGTTCGGCATGGTTGATCGGCTTGTGCTGGACCTGAAACAGATCGAAAACGATCTGGTCGGCCTCCGGCCCCAGGTTCAGGGCCCGGAGGGTCAAAAAAATGCGGGCGTGCAGCTGCACGGTGGGGTTGAAAGTGACCGGCAGGCGGACGAAGCGGACGTCGGCCGGCAGCTTGGCCGCCCAGGCGCTGACTTCCGGATCCACCAGTTTGCAGGTGCCGCAGTTGTACCAGAAAAAGGAGAGCACTTCGACCCGGCCGTCATCTTCACCGTACAGTACCGGCGGGGCGGGCAGAGTTTCATATTCTCGCCCGGCCTCGAAATCGCCGGCTTTTTTGCTCTGGGCCAGAGCCGGCGACCCGGTCAGGGTCAGGAGCAGAAAAAACACGAAAAGTCGTGGATACAGCCTGGTCAGAGAGCGCATAAGCGGGACTCCTTCGTCATATCGGAAAACGTTTTCACTTTTGGTGAATGCGGGGGCGGCCCCTCGTGTTTCGCCGCCCCAAACTTGTCCATTATCTATGGTCGGAAGCGATTTGTCCAGAGCTTTCCGCCTTCGGCTGATCCGATGATTGTGTGCCCCGATGAGGCGGGCGATTTGGAGTATGGGGCGCTGCCCCATGCCCCGCCACCGGCGCGGCTTCGCCGCCCGGGAGGGGAGGGCCCTGCGCGGGCCCTACCCTGGAACCCACCCGCGCCGGGGGCTTCGCCCCCTGGACCCCCTTTGGGCTGGGTGCCAATATCAAAATGACCCGTAAGCAGCGCCACAACTCGCCATCTTTGCCCTGTCGGGCAATCTCAATCTATCGCCCGGTGGGGCGATTACCGGCTCGAACAAGTGGCGCTGCGCGGGAGGACCGATGGGACGGCGGCTTGATCGGTGGGACGAACTAAGTGTTACATCAACAGGTTTATGTCACCCCAGTGGTGTCATCAGACACAAACAGCCTCCCGAACCAACCATCTGTGTGGTGGCCGTCCCAATCGCATCCCGCATCGGTCGCCGCCGCAGCGCCACTTGTTCGAGCCGTTCAGGCGAGTTGTGGCGCTGCTTGCGGGTCATCGCTGCAACAACGGAACTCCGAAGGGGGTCCAGGGGGCGAAGCCCCCGGCGCGGGTGGGTCCAGGGTAGGGTGCGCGCTGCACCCTCCCCTCCCGGGCGGCAAAGCCGCGCCGGTGGCGGGGCATGGGGCGGCGCCCCATACTCCAGATCGCCCGCCCCATTGGGGCGCACCATCCAAAAAAATGAAGAATCGCGAATTCTGGTTGGCCGCGAATTTGCATAAATTGGCGTCAGCAGAATTCGGCTCCGCCAAACGTCAAGAAACGGACGAGGTACAGCATCATGAATATATCGGATAAACCTAAGGTGACGGTTCTCATCTCCACTTACAACCGCCCGCAATATCTGGCCGAAGCCATTGAATCCGTTGTCAATCAGCGGTATCGGGACTGGGAGTTGATCGTTTTGAACGACGGCGGGGTGGACGTGAAGGACGTGGTGGACAAATTTGCCGACCCCCGCATCATCTATGTGCCCGATACCGAGAATACCGGCGCGGCCCACCGATTCAACCAGGGCCTGGCCCTGGCCCGGGGCGAATACGTCGCCTATCTGGGCGACGACGACCTGTTCTATCCCAATCACCTGGAAGTGCTGGCCAAAGCCTTGGATGAGCACCCGGAGGTGGCCCTGGCCTATTCCGATCTCTACGCGGCTTCGTCCCTGGCCGACCGCCGGACCGGCAAACGATATGTGCTGGACAAACGCATCACCGTTTCTCGGAGCTTCAACCGCGAATTCATGTTCCACTACAACCACGTCCTCCACGTCAGCCTCATGCACCGGCTGGAGGCGGCCAAAAGGGTGGGGGGCTTCGACGAAAACGTCAAAGTGCTCATCGAGTGGAGCCTTAACCGCCGCCTGGCCTTCCTCTACGATTTTCTTCATGTCGAGGAAGTCACCGGGGAATACCATATGCCGGTGTTCAAAAGCGACCGCATCTCGGTGCGCGAACGCCGCAACAGCGAATCCTACAAGCACAACCTCCGCAAGATCCGTTGCAACTTCCCGGCCGAGCCCTGGGACAAGGTCGAGCGCATCGATCTCATCTACGTGGTGGATGAATGGGGCGACACCCTCAACCAGCACCTGCGCGAGATCATCGACAATTTCGACCATCCCTTCAAGATCTGCCTGGTCAACAACGGCACCGGCCGCACCATGAACGAGATCCGCGCTTCCCTGGGGAACCTTACCGAGCTCAAGAACATCAGCATCATGAGCCTGAACCGGAAGGAATCGCTCCTCATGGCCACCCGGATGGCGGCCAAGAAGTCGAGCGCCAAATATCTGTTCCTGGTCACCCCGCGCCTGGCCGCGGCCAAGTGCCCCAAACGGCTCTTCGCCACGCTCCAGTTTTTTCAGGAAAACCCGGAACACCAGGCGGTGCGCTGGGATGTGCCGGAGGAAAAGGGCAGTTTGCTCGACTGCCTCATCACCCGGGAATATTTCCTCAAATGCTCCCGGCCCGGCAAGAGCCACACGGTCAACATCCAGGCCATCAGCATCCGCCTGGCCAAGGGCTTCAAGTTCGACGCCATGTTCTCGGATTTCAAGCGCCACCGGGAGAAGAAGGAATACCCCGAAGCCCGGCGGATCATGGATCTCATCCTCAAGGAGAAGGACGGCGTCCCGCCCATCCAGTATCTGATCCACTATCTGGCTCCGCTCTGCCTGGCCCAGAAAGATTACGCCACCTTGGAAAAAGAGCTGCGGAGCCTCATCGACCGTGGGTATCGGGCGGATAACCTCATCCGCCTGGGCTACATGCTGGGCCAACAGGGCCGCTGGCCGGAGGCGGTGGACGCCCTCAAGGAAGCCCTGGCCGCCCACGGGCTGGCGGATGAGGATTTTCAGGCCGACTGTTTCCCCTTCGCCCTGGATCGCAACCTGTCGGTCTTCCACCTGTTGGTGGCCCTGGGCGAATCCTGCCTGGAAATCAACGACCTGGGAGAGGCCGCCCATTACTACCACCTGGCTTCCAAGCTGAAGAGCAACAGCCATAAACCTTTCCTGGGTTTCGCCAAAGTGTGGTTCCAATCCGGGCAGTTGGACCGGGCCGAGGTGGCCCTGCAGAAGCTGCCGGGCCGCGAAGGCAAAGAGGATCCGGAAACCCACCGGCTGCTGGGCGTCCTGTGCCAGAAGCGCAAGAATCTGGACCTGGCCTTCCAGTGCCTTCAGAAAGCTTTCGAACTGGGGCCGGACGACGAGAAGAACGTCGATCCCTTCTATTTCGTCGGGGCTTCCTTGGGCAAGTGGGAGGAGATGTATGATCCGCTGGCCACTTTCAGCCATCAGAACCCCGAGCATGTCGGCGGGCTGGCCCGGCTGGCCGCGGTCTGCTTTCACCTCAAAAGCGAGAACCTGGCCGCCGACGTGGCCGGGCGCTGCCTGGAGCTGGACCCCAACAACGCCGTGGCCAAGAGCATCCAGGGCCGGATCAGGGCCCAGGCGGCCAAGGCCGCGGAAGAGAACCGGCTGGTGCCGGAAGCCATCGTCGAAGTCGGCGGGTTGCGTTTGGATTTGAACGCCACCCCCATCGCCTGGTGAGCCGGCGGCCGAAGGTCCGCCTGGAACGATTCTTAGAGCCTTTTTAAAGGTTCGGTGAATATTTTCCGATAATAAGTATGGATGAAGTCGATGAAGCCTTCGTCCCGTCCGCCGCGATCCGGCCTTTAACGCGGCCGCGGCGACGCCCGCCCCTCCGGGGGCGGAACGGAACCGTCATCAGCGGAGTATCGCCATGTCCACTGCCTCCAGCACTTCCAATACCATTTCCGGGGCCATCAAATGGACCGGCCTGGCTTCCGGCACCGACTTCAAGTCGGTGGTCGAGCAATTGGTCGCCATCGAGCAGCGCACCATCACCCGCCAGCAGACCTGGCAGTCGCAATGGCAGGAAAAGCTGACGGCCATCAACAATCTCGATTCCCGCCTGACCTCCCTGAAGCTCAACGCCCAGGATTACAACACCCGGGACAAGCTCCTGAGCCGGGCCGCCACCTCTTCCAAGGAGGACGTGGCCACCATCACCAACACCTCCACCGCGGCCACCGGCGTCTATTCCGTAGCGGTGGGGGAAAACGTGGTGGAAAAGGTCGGTTCGAAATCATATAACGCCGCCTTAGGCATCGGCGGCGGCGTTTTGAAGGACGCCAGCGGGAACCTGTTGGACCAGAACAAGAAGCTCATCGGCACCAGCGACCATACGGACGCCAATGTGCTGAAGGCCATCGCCGCCAAAGTGGGGCAAACCTCCGTCACCTATGACAGCGGCACCCAGAACTATCTGGGCGCCGACGGCACGACGGTGGTGGCCAGATTCGACAGCGGGACCGACAAGATCCTGGTGTCCGACGGCCTTACCGACGGCGCCGAGATCGCGGCCCTCGTCGCCGACAACAACGCCACCGGCCGCAGCGAATACGTGCTGACCGCCAACGGGCACACCATTCCCACCGCCGACGCCAACCCGGCGGCCATCTATCACCCGCCGTTGACCATCACCATGGGCGCCAAGACCCTGGTGCTGGATTACGACCCGAGCGGCACGGCCGACGACACGTCTGTCGGCTTGTATCACGAAAACATGACCATGGCCGACCTGGCCAAGGTCATCAACAATACCGTGGCCTCCGATCCCACGGCCATGCCCAATATCAAGGCCGAAGTCATCTATGACAAGACCCGCGGCTCCGATACCCACAGCCGCCTGGTCCTGACCGGCGGGGAGGGCGGGCAAGCCAACCACATCGCCGTCTCCGACCCCACCGACCTGTGCCTGGACCGCAACTCCATCGACGCCCCGGTCACCAGTTCCTGGGTCGGCTCCCGGGCCATTCCCAGCGTGGACGAAAGCTCGAACTACACCGGCCACACCAACAAGAAAATCACCGTGGCGGTGACCAACTTCAAGGGCAACGCCGAACTGGGGGTGGACGACATCGAGTTCACCTGGGCCGACACCGAGGGCAACAGCGGCAAGTTCATCGTCCGCTCATCCGACTGGGACGAGGCCACCGACAAGCTCAAAAATCCCATCGAGCTGCTCCAGGGGGTCAAGATCAGCCTGGCCGGCATGTCGGGGCCGAACTATCTGAGAAAGACCGAAGCCTTCACCATCGACTGCCAGGCCCCGGTGATGCAGAAAGCCGCCGACATCGGCCTGGCCCAGACCGACAAGTGGGTCCATCAGGGCGTGGCCGACATGACCAGCCCGGTCAACAAAACGGCGGGCGGCAAATTCGTCTATACCTATGCCGGCAAGGAATACACGGTCAACATCGCCAGCGAGGTCGGCCTGTCGGGCCTGGTGGAAAAGATCAACACCGATTCCAAAAACCCCGGGGTCATCGCCAGCATCCTCAATGACGGCATGGGCACGGCCACTTCTTATAAGCTGGTCCTGACCGGGGCCCGGGAGGGGGCGGAGAACGCCATCACCATTTCCGACAAGACCAGTCTCAGCCAGATGCCCTGCGGGGCCGGGACCTGGACCCACGCCCGCGAAGCCTCCAACAGCATGAGCCGCATCGACGGCTACCCCAACGACGGCAGCAGCTGGATCCAGCGCCCGACCAACGAGGTCGGCGATGTCCTGCCCGGGGTGGTCATCAATCTCGAGGGGCCCGGCGAAAGCCAGATCACCATCAAGAACAACGTCTCCGACATGGTCAAGAAGATCAAGGAACTGGTCGAGTCGGTCAATTTCTGCAAAAGTTATATTAAGGAGCAGACCAAGTGGGGCGAGGGCAAGCTCGTTTCCAAGGTCCTGAAGGACGGCACCTTCACCCGTGAAACCGAGGGCGGCAAGAGCGCCAGCGGGGTGATGATCGGCAACTACGGCTTCCAGATCTCCCAGAGCAATATCGACCGGCTGATGACCAAGGAAATCTTCACCCGCGAGGAATACATCAAGGCCCTCGATCCCGAAGGCGTCAAGCAGGCCAAATATCCGATCAGGGTTGATAACGAGGAAAAGGACGGCCCCTCCCAGGAAGGGCTTTACCGGGCCTATCTCGACCGGAACGGCCTGGTCTACACCCGCCTCAGCGACATCGGCATCGCCTCCAACCCGGAGCAGTCGGGGCAATACATCATCGAGAATTCCAAGCTCACCGAGGCCCTGACCAAGAATCCGGAGGCGGTGATCAAGCTCTTCACCTTCCAGCCGGACGACACGGAAATAACCAAGTTCCAGCGTTTCACCGATGAAGACCTTCGCCCCCGGATCGGCGGCTTCGCCGTGAACATGGGCTTTGCCATGAATGATTTGACCCGTAACAGCGACGATTACGACAAGAACGGCAACCTCGTTGAGAAAGCCAAGGGCATCACCGTGGTTCTGGCCGAGAACTACGCCAACATCATCAGCGGCATCGACGTCAAAATCGCGCGCGAAACCCGCCGCGTCGAGATGGTCCGCACCCGGCTTGAGGAAAAATTCAGCCGCCTGGAAACGCTTCTGTCGACCCTCAACAACCAGTCGACCAGCATCCAGGCCCAGGTCGACAAACTGAACAACAACAGCAGCAAGTGACGATCGCCGGCCGCCGCCCGAACCCGCGCGTCGCCGTTTAGTATAGAGATATGAGGATACCATCATGAACGCTTATGGAACCGGTCAATACCGCCAGACCCAGGTGACCACGGTCGACAAGGGTCGACTGATCGTGCTCCTGTACGAGGGGGCCATCAAGTTCCTGCGGGAAGCCGAAGAAGCCCAGCGGGCAGGGGACATCCCGGCCAAGGCCAACTTCATCAACCGGGCCCTGGACATCATCGGCGAATTGAGCCAGTCGCTGAACATGCAGGACGGCGGCGACATCGCCATGAACCTCAAGCGCATCTACCAGTTCTGGACCGACCATCTGCTGCGGGCCAAGGTAGTGCGGGACAGCCCGGCCATGGCCGACGTCATCGAAATGATGAGCAGCCTCATCGAGGCCTGGCAGACGGTCTGCGCCGACGCCGAGGCCAGCCGGGTCACCGCCGGGCAGGATTCCCCCACCTCTCTGACCGCCGCCCGGACCATTTGAGGCCGCACGGGCGTTTTCCGAACGTGCCGCCGCTCAAGCCAAAGCCCGGGTCACAGCGGCCCGGGCGTGGATGACGGCGGTGTCGAAGAGGGGGGCGTTCGTATCCTGGGGCCGGAACAGAAGGCCCAACTCGGTGCAGCCCAGGATCAGGCCTTCCGCGCCCCGCGCCACCAGGCGGTCGATGATCTCCAGGCCCGCCCGGCGGGATTCCTCGGTAACCCGACCGAGACACAGCTCCTCGAAGATGACTCGATGGAGGGTGTCGCGGTCTTCCTTTTCGGGAGTCAGGGTCTCCAGGCCCCGCGCGGCCAGTTTGTCGCGGTAAAAGGGCAGTTCCATGGTCGGCCGGGTGCCCAGGAGGCCGACCTTTCGGAGCCCGGCCCGTTCCACTTCGTCGGCGGCGGCTTCGGCTATGTGCAACAGCGGCGCCCGCAGTTTGGCGGCCAGGCCGTCGGCCACCTGGTGCATGGTGTTGGTGGCGATGATGATGAAGTCGGCCCCGGCGTTTTCCAGCTTCAGGGCGGCCTCGGTCAGGGCGGCCTCGATGCGGTCCCACCGGCCCTCGGCCAGCCAGGCGGCCAGGGCGGCGAAATCCACGCTGTACATCAGGCACTGGGCCGAGTGGAGCCCGCCCAGCTTTTCCCGGACCTCGGTATTCAGGATCCGGTAATATTCCACCGTGCTCTCCCAGCTCATCCCGCCTAATATCCCGATTGTTTTCATGGCCGTTTCCCCTATTCATTTTTTTTGTGCGCCCCAAAGGGGCGGGCGATTAGAAGTATGGGGCTCCGCCCCAAGCCCCGCCAGGGGAGGGTGCTGCGCGGGCCCTACCATCTTTGCCCTGTCGGGCAATCTCAGGGTATTACAAACCTCAGTCGGTTTGTAATTAGGACCCACCCGCGCCGGGGGCTTCGCCCCCTGGACCCCCTTCGGATTCGTGGTGAAGCCGTGATGACCCGTCAGCAGCGCCACAACTCGCCTTCGGCTCAAACAAGTGGCGCTGCGCGGAGGACCGATGGGACGGCGGCCTGGTCGGCGAGGCGGGTTACGTTCTATATCAACAGTTTAATGGCAGCCGAATACTGTCGTTAAACCCAAACTGATTCCCGAACCAACCTTTTCCGTGTTGGCTGTCCAAGCGCATCCCGCATCGATCGCCGCCGCAGCGCCACTTGTTCGAGCCGTTCAGGCGAGTTGTGGCGCTGCTGACGGGTCATCACGGCTTCACCACGAATCCGAAGGGGGGCCAGGGGGCGAAGCCCCCGGCGCGGGTGGGTCCTAATTACAAACCGACTGAGGTTTGTAATACCCTGAGATTGCCCGACAGGGCAAAGATGGTAGGGTGCGCGCAGCACCCTCCCCTGGCGGGGCATGGGGCAGCGCCCCATACTCCAGATCGCCCGCCCCTTTGGGGCGCACAAATAAAAAAACCGGGAGCAGCCCCGATCATTTTTTTTGCGGCCGTCGCAGTCGCTCCGGCCGCCCCCGCCATATCGACTTGGCGTGGTCCGGGATTACATCGGAGACGGCCGGCTGACGGCCGACTTCAGAAGGGCGATTTCGTCCCTGGTCAGCGGCCGGATGAACTCGCGCCGCAGGGCGCCCAACTCCAGCCCGGCATAGCTGATCCGCTTGAGCTTCAGCACCGGGTGGCCGACGGCCGAACACATCCGTTTGACCTGATGGTGCCGGCCTTCAGTCAGGGTCAACCAAAGCCAGGCCCGGGGCTGGCCGCTTTTGTCGACGGCCGTCTTGGCCAGTTCGGCCTCGGCCGGGGCCGCCGGCCGCTCGCCGATCATCAGGCGGCCGCCGCGCAGTTTTTCCAGGTCGGCCTCGTCGGGGTGCCCGGCGACCTTGACCCAATAGGTCTTGGGCACCTGGAAGGACGGGTGCATCAAGCGCTTGGCCAGTTCGCCGTCGTTGGTCAGAATCAAAAGGCCCTCCACGTCCATGTCCAGGCGGCCCACCGGGAAGACCCGCACCGGCAGGGCATCCAGATACGGTTTGATGGTGGGGCGTCCCTGGGGGTCGGAGAGGGTGGTCAGGAAGCCGGCCGGCTTGTTGAACATGTAATAGTGGAGCCGCTGGGGCGGGGGCAGGGGCCGGCCGTCGACGGTGACGCGGCTGTCGGGATCGACCTTGAAGCCGGGCTGATCCACCACCCGGCCGTCCACGGCCACCCGGCCTTCGGCGATGAGCCGCTCGGCCGCCCGGCGGGAGGCCAGGCCGGCCTCGGCGATGATTTTTTGGAGCCGCTCCGGGGCGGCATCCAGCAGAGGAACGGGCGCGGGCTTCCGGGAACCGTTGGGGCGCCGGGCCCCCGCTTTGTTGGACGCGGGTTTCGACGGCCGGGATGGAGATTCCCCGTCCGCTGATTTTTTCGGAACCGCCGGCCGGCCGGGCCGCGTGGCCCCGGCCGGGTCATCGCCGGTCCGGGACGAGCGGGACGAAGGTTTTGTCACCGGCTTTTTCACAAGCGGCCTCAGGACAAGAGGTCCGGCTCGTCGGTTTCGACGGCCTCCGGGCTTTCATCCTGATCCAGGACGTTGTTGTCCTCGTCGGCCTCGCCCACCGGGGCCACGTCCACCACCATCTCGCCGTCGCCGATTTCGATGAGCTTGACCCCGCCGGTGTTGCGGTGGCGCACCGAGACCTCGCTGACCTTGAACATGATCAGCCGGCCGGTGTTGGTGATGAGCATCAGGCGGTCCTCTTCGGTGACTTTCAGCACCCGCACCACCCGGCCCTTCTGGCTCGAGGTCTTGATGGTGATGGTGCCCATGCCGCCCCGGGCCTGGAGGTTGTATTCGGAGGCCGGGGTGCGTTTGCCGAAGCCCTTTTCGGTGATGGTCATCAGAATTTCGCTGCGGTCGGCGGCGATGACGTCCATGCCCACCAGGCGGTCCTTGGGCCCCAGGCTGAGGCCCTTGACCCCGCCGGCGGTCCGGCCCATGGACCGCACATCGGTCTCCTTGAAGCAGATGGCCTTGCCTTCCCGGGCCGAGAGCACCAGGGCGCTCTGGCCGTCGGTCAGGGCGGCCGAAACCAGTTCGTCCTCTTCGTCGATGTTCATGGCGATGATGCCCGCCCGGCGGGGATTCTGGAAGGCGGACAGTTCCACCCGCTTGACCATCCCCTGGCGGGTGGCCATGACCACGTAGCGGTCCGGCTCCGACAGATCCTTGACCGCCAGCACCGTGGAGACCTTCTCCCCTTCGGCGAACTCGATGACGTTGACCAGGGCCTTGCCCTTGGACATGCGGCCGGCCTGGGGTATCTCGTGGACCTTGAGCCAGTACAGCCGCCCCCGGTTGGTCAGGAACAAGAGATAGCTGTGGGTGGAGGCGATGTAGAAACGCTCCACGAAATCGTCTTCCCGGGTCTTGGCCGCGGTGACCCCCTTGCCGCCGCGTTTCTGGGAGCGGTAGAGGCTGACCGGGTTGCGCTTGATGTAGCCGCCGTGGCTGAAGGTCACCACCATGTCCTCATCGACGATGAAGTCCTCGGGGTTGTAGTCGCCGGGGCGGACGTCGGTGATGCGGGTGCGCCGCTCGTCGGCGAAATCGTCCTTCAGGGCCTGGATTTCATCCTTGATGACTTCCAGGAGCAGCTTTTCCGAAGCCAGGATGGCCCGATAGCGCTCGATGTCCCGCATCAGGGCCTGGTATTCGTCTTCGATGCCCTGGCGTTCCAGTTGGGTCAGTTTCTGGAGCCGCAGGTCCAGAATGGCCTGGGCCTGGATGTCGGTGAACTCGAAGCGGTCGATCAGGGAGCGTTTGGCTTCGGCCGGGGTCCGGCTCTGGCGGATGAGGCTGATGATCTCGTCGAGGTGGTCGAGGGCCTTGCGCAGGCCTTCCAAAATATGGGCCCGGGCTTCGGCCTTCTCCAGTTCGAACCGGGTGCGCCGCAGCACCACATCCTTGCGGTGTTCCAGGAACTGGACCAGGGCCTCTTTGAGGGTCAGAAGGCGCGGGGCCTGGTTGACCACGGCCAGCATGTTCATGCCGAAGCTGATTTCCAGCTGGGTCTGGCGATAGAGCTGGTTGAGGATGGTGTCGGTGGATTCCCGCTGGGCGGCCTTGACATCCAGAACCACCCGGAAGCCGTCGCGGTCGCTCTCGTCGCGAACCTCGGAGACGCCCTCGAGTTTCTTGTCGCGGATCAGGGCGTCAATGTCCTCCACCAGCTTGGCCTTGTTGACCTGGTAGGGGATTTCGGTGATGACCAGGGACCGGCGGGTGTCCTTGGGCCCGGTCTCCACCGTGGCCCGGCCCCGGATGCGGATGATGCCCCGCCCGGTGTGGTAGGCCTCGCGCAGGCCCTCGCGGCCCAGGATATAGCCGCCGGTGGGGAAATCGGGGCCCGGGATGTACCGCATCAGGTCTTCGACGGTCAGGTCGGGGTTGTCGATCAGGGCCATCAGACCGGTGGCCACTTCGCCGAGATTGTGGGGCGGAATGTTGGTGGCCATGCCCACGGCGATGCCCGCCGAACCGTTGACCAGAAGCCCCGGCACCCGGGTGGGGAAGACCAGGGGCTCTTCCAGGGAGCCGTCGTAGTTGGGCCCGAAATCGACGGTTTTTTTGTCGAGATCGGCCATGAATTCGTGGGCCAGCTTGGCCATGCGCACTTCGGTATACCGCATGGCCGCCGCCGAATCGCCGTCCACCGAGCCGAAGTTGCCCTGGCCGTCGGCCAGGGGGTAGCGCATGGCGAAATCCTGGGCCAGGCGCACCAGGGCGTCATACACGGCCTGGTCGCCGTGGGGGTGATACTTACCGATGACGTCACCGACCACGCGGGCCGATTTCTTGTAGGGCTTGTTGTAATCGTTGCTCAGTTCGCTCATGGCGAAGAGAATGCGGCGGTGCACCGGCTTCAGGCCGTCCCGGGCGTCGGGCAGGGCGCGACCGATGATGACGCTCATGGCGTAATCGAGGTAGGAGACCTTGATTTCGTCTTCGATATTGATGGGCTCTATGCGCTGCTGTTCGAAAAGATCCATGTTCATCCCCTGGGGCCGGCATACGTCCAGGCCAATTTTTTATTATACCTCAAAATGGTCAAAATGGGGCATTTTTTTCCCGACCCGGGCAATCGCTTCTTATGCGGCCGGGTGATAAATCGCGGCGGTTTCGGCGTTCGCCGGGGCGCTGACCCGGACCCCGCCACCGGCGCGGCTTCGCCGCCCGGGAGGGGAGGGTGCTGCGCGCACCCTACCATCGTTGCCCTGTCGGCAATCTCAGGGTATTACAAACCTCAGTCGGTTTGTAATTAGGACCCACCCGCGCCGGGGGCTTTCGCCCCCTGGACCCCCGAAAGGCAATACCGTTGGGTCAGATAGTTGGTCGTAGCGCCGCCACAACTCGCCTGTACGGCTCAAACATGTGGCGGCGCGGTGAGGGTTTGGGCTGATAACGCCAAATTCTTCCCGTCGAGATCTTTGGCCGTCGCGGCCTGACTCAAATGTCGCCGCAGCGCCAGTTGTTTGAGCCGTTCAGGCGAGTTCTGGCGCTGCTTATGGATCATCGCGGCTTCACTGACGATTCCAAGGGGGTCCAGGGGGCGAAAGCCCCCGGCGCGGGTGGGTCCAGGGTAGGGCCCGCGCAGGGCCCTCCCCTGGCGGGGTCCGGGGCAGCGCCCCGGGCGGGCGGCTGAAACCGCTACGATTCATCACCCCGCTTTTCAAGAAGCGATCGCTCCGCGCGGACGGCTTGAACCTTGCGATTCAAAAAGCATAATGCTACCATTCGACTATCAATGAATCCGGGCCGAGGCCGTCGGCCGGCCCGGCGCGAGGTTCCCCGATGCGTCGCACGGTGCGCGGTTTTTTGTTTCTGGTGGTCGGCGCGGCCCTGGTCCTGGCCCTGGGAGTCATGGGCCTGATTCTGAACGATCAACTGGCCCGCCATCTCCTGGCCGAAAAAGAGGGCGAACTGGCCCGGGTGGCCGCCGACCTGGCCCGCCTGGCGGTCAAGGATTACGACCCCGAAGCTGAGACGGAAGTCCAATCGCCCCCGGCCTTCCCCCGGCGGATGGACGCCTGGGCCAAGGACATGGGTGAACTGGGCGGCTACCGGGTCAGCCTGATCGACGCCGACGGCCGGCTGTACGGCGACTCGCTGGTGCCGGAGGAATCCCTGAAGGACGCCGAACCCCACGGCCTGCGGCCCGAAGTCCGGGCGGCCTTTCTGACCGGCCGGGGCCGGAGCCGCCGTTTGAGCGGCACCCTGGGCCGGGAGTACCTGTACGCCGCCGTTCGGGTGGACTATGCGGCGGCTCCGCCCCGGGTGCTGCGGGTGGGGGTGGCGCTCGACAGTCTCGACCGGGTCCGCCATCGGATCCTGGGCGCTTACGGCCTGGTGGCCCTCCTGGGCCTGGGCCTGGGTCTTCTGGCCACCTGGGCCGGAACCCGGCGGTTGACCGGTTCCATCCGGGAAATCGCCGGCGCGGCCCGCGACCTGGCCGCCGGCGAGCTCGGCCGCCGGGTCCGGGGCCAGCCGGCCAACGAATTGGGCGACATCGGCCGGGCCCTCAACCTTCTGGCCGAGCGCCTCTCCGGCCAACTGCGGCTGGCCGAGGCCAACCTCAATCACCTCCTGGCCGTTCTGGAAGCCATGGATGAAGGCGTGCTGGTCCTGGACGAGACCGGGGAGCCCCTGCGGGCCAACCGGCAGCTCCTGGCTCTGCTGGGCCTCGGCGAACTGCGGGCCGAAAGCCTCCGGCGGTCGGAACTGGCCGAGGATCTGGAAACCATTCGGCGCGGGGAACAGCCGGCCCCCCGGATGATCCACGACCACGGGCCGCCGGAGCGGTTCCTCGAGGCCCGCTTCAGCCCGGTGGCCGGCCCAGGCGGCGGCACGGTGGCCGTCTTTCACGACCTGACCGCCCGCCAGCGTCTCTACCAGATGCGGCGCGAATTCGTGGCCAACATCTCCCACGAGTTGCGCACCCCCCTGACCGCGATCATGGGCGCGGCCGAGACCCTCAGGGACCGGCTGGAGGGGGCGCCGGAGGCCGGGCCGCTTCTGGACGTGCTGGACCGCCAGACCCGGCGGCTCAACGAACTGGCCCGGGACCTTCTGGAACTGGCCCGGCTGGAGGAGGTCAAAGTTCAGCCCCTGCGGCGGGAGCGGCTGTCGGTGGCGGATCTTTTGGCGGAAATACCGGGGCGGGTTTCGGCCGGGGCGGAGGCCGGCGGGCGGTTCGCCGTCGACGTGGAGGACGAGGACCTGGAAATTTTCGGCGACCGGGCCGCCCTGGCCGGAGCGTTGGTCAACCTGGCCGACAACGCCTTGAAATACGGGGCCCCGGAGGGGATGATCGCGCTGCGGGGCCGCCGGCGGGGCGGGCTGGTGGAACTGGTGGTCGTCAACCAGGGGCCCACCATCGCCCCGGAAGACCGGGAGCGGATTTTCGAGCGTTTTTACCGCGGCGAGAAAGGCCGGCGGAGCGGACGGGGCGGCACCGGTCTGGGCCTGGCCATCGTCAAGCACGTGGCCCGGGTCCACGGCGGAAGGGTGAGCCTGGAGTGCCCGCCCGAAGGCGGGGCCGTCTTCACCATCAGCCTGCCCGCCGATTGAATTCGGAGGCCATGGGATCGTTACCGGACCAGCTTTTGCGAATACGCTTGCTGCGCGGCGTCAATCGCATCCCAATGGTCGTCGATCAAAGACAATTCCGAATCATTCGGCTTTAAAGATGCCGGAAGTTTTGACAAGTCATGGGACGCGCCCGCGTTCAGACCCGCGCACAAGGTGATTTTGGCCTGCAGGTATTTATAGCGGAGCCTTGAAAGGCCGTGTCTTTTATAAATCCTGGCCGCTTCCCGGCCGTCGGTGTATTCCACGGGCGCGATTTCCGGCAGTATGGCAATGTAGGCCCTGATATCGTTCAACGTTATCGGAATTTCATTGGCGACCGCTTTGAGAGGGACCGTGCCCAATTCCGCATCGGCTTTCGAGCCGGCCTCCGAACAGCCCGCGAGGCCCAGGGCCAACAGACACAATAAACTTACCGCTACAAGGTTTTTGCCCGGCATTTTTGTTGCCCTTCATTCAAGCCGACCGGATTCTTCGTCGACGGTCCGCAGCAGGTTTTCCACCACGCACTGCTGGGCTTCTTCCGTGAGGCCGGGATAGATCGGCAGGCACACCTGCCGGGCGGCCACCATCTCACTCACCGGCAGCGGTTCGACGGGGGAGGCCAAGAGATGCGGATTGGCGGCCCAGAAGGGCTGTTGGTGCAGGGGCCGGCTGTAGACTTCGCCGGCGAGGCTGACACGGCATTCGTCTTTCAGGCGCCGCTTGATCCGGTCCCGGCAAACGCCCTCGGGCAGAAGGGCCGGGTATTTGTAATAGGCCGGCTTCTGGTCTTCCGGCGGCCGCACCGGCCCGACCGGCGAATCGGCCAGCAGGCGGTCGTAAACCGCGGCCGCCCGGCGGCGGCTTTCCAGAATCCCGGCGGCTTTGTCCATCATCACCCGGCCCAGGAGGGCGTGGATTTCCGAAGGCCGGAAGTTGAGACCGAAACTCTGGTGCTGGTTTGAACCAGGTTGATCCTGGCCGTGCTGGCGGAGCCGGGTCAGCCGCCGATACAGGTCCGGGTCGGCGGTGGTGATCATGCCGCCCTCGGCGGTGGTCAGCACTTTGGTGGGATAGAAGGAAAAAGCGGCGGCCGTGCCCAGGGCGCCGGCCCGGCCTTCGGCGACTTCGGCGCCGTGGGCGTGGGCCGCGTCTTCAATGAAGACGGCCCCGTTGTTTTCGGCGATGGCCCGGATGCGCCGCCAGGCCGGGCTGATGAAGCCGCCGAGGTGAACCAGTATCACCGCCCGGGTGTCGGCCCGCATCTTGCGGACCAGATCTTCCGGATCCATCTGGAAATAAACCGGATCGCAATCCACCAGAATGATTCGGGCTCCAGCGGCCAGAGGGGCTAGGGCGGTGGCCATGAAGGTGTTGGCGGGCACGGCCACTGAGGCGCCCTCCAGGTCCAGGGCCCGGCAGATCATTTCCAGGGCGGCCGTGCCGCTGCCGCAGCCCAGGGCCCGGGGCACGCCGCAGAACTCGGCGAAGGATTGTTCGAAGGCCCGGGTGTGGTCGCCCAGGGCCAGCCGGCCGGAGAGGAGCATATCTTTCAGCTCCCGGCAGATCCAGTCGGCATCTCTCTCATCGAAGGGTATTTTTAAAATGGGGACTTCCATTTATCCACCATCGCCACTTTTGATGCGGCGTCCTTAAAGGGATGCGCGCATTTTTTGCAGTATACCAGATTTTCACTGAGATGGCCCGGTCGTCTTCAGACCAGATTCTCCACGAACGCGACCCGCTCTCCAACTGAAGCGAAGGGCAGGGGGACGATTTCATACCCCAGCTCGCGATACGTATCGATCATGGCCCGGCCGGTGGCCTCCGCTTCGGCCCAGGACTGTTTGCGTTCCGCGTCCTCTTGGTATATCGCCCGCCAGGGAGGCGCCAGAAATACCCTGCGGTGATAGCGCATCACCCGGCAGGCCCGCCGAACCCGTTCCGGCACGGGCAATCCGCACAGCCGCAGATACCCCATGATATCCGGCAGCCCCCGGTCGAAGATGACCGGCCGGCCGGTTCCGGCCGCCTCTCGATAGGAACGCATTTCCCAGGCCAGCATCAGTTCGGCGAACGCCTCTCGATCGGCCCAGGGGAGGCTTTGGCCGCCGATGAGCAGCTGATCCTGAATTATGGCCCGGCCGGCTTCCGGCATGGTCGCGAATCCCCTGGCGGACAGGGCCGCCGCCAGGCTGCTTTTGCCCGAGCCGGGTCCGCCGGTGACAATGTGGAAATCGTCATGGATCAAGGGATCGGAGGGCCCGGACCAGGTGGTCGGTGTCGGCGCGACCGCGTCGGATATCGGGCCCTCGTCGCGGTGAACCGTTTCCGGTGCGAAGGCGGGCAGGCACACGGCCAGATATTCGGCGCCGCCCTCGTGGGGCGTGCTGTATCGCACCCAGGTCCCCGCCTCGACCGCCGCCGCCTCGCCGGCCGCAACCTCGAACTCGCCCTCCCGCGTCGTCAGATGCAGCATACCCCGCAGCACCACCGTGTATTCAGTGAACTCCGGTTTCTGGCCGGGTTCGACCCAGCCGGCCGGGCTGGTCATTTTGGCGATGCTGATTTCGCGGGTCGCCGTGTTGACCCGGCCGACATATTCCTCGATGCGCTTCGGCAGATTTCCGGCCGCGCTGACGACTGTCGGCTGTCTGATGATTCTGACCATCGGCCTTCCTTGATCTTTCATTTTTGCCCCGAACGGGCGTCTCGGCCTTTAAAGGCAATTTTTGATGAGCGTTTGGGCATTATACCCCATTTCGCCATCAAGGTGGCGACGTCGTCGGCCGTACGTCGGGGGCGGAGGCGTCGAAGTGGGCGTACGACGGAGTGGATACTAAAATTTTCTCCATTCACTCCTTATTTGGGCTCAACAACTCGCTCCGCTCAGACAAGTTGAGCCCAAATAAGGGTTCATTCCGAAAAATTTAGTATCCACTCCGTCTAACTATCCGCCAGCCCAACATAAAAATTTGTATGACGCTCTTGCCCTACCGGGGAACGGGCGGGGCCGGCGCTTTCCAAAGGGCGCAAAGCGCCCGCCGCCCCGCCCGTTAAACGACCAAGAGGGTCGCGGCCGCCCAAACGTTGCGGCCGGCCAGGTCCGGCGAAGCGGGTGCGGGAGTGCCGGAATCGTGTCTTCCAAAGGGCGCCAAGCGCCCGCCCCGCCCATTAAACGACCAAAGCGGCCGCGGCCGTCCAAACATTGCGGCCTCAGCCGTCCAGCGAAGCGGGTGCGGGCAGATGCGACAGCATCTGTGGGTCCAGGGCTCAGCCCTGGTCGAGGAGGCGGGCGGTGATGCGGGCGGTGGCGCCCCAGAGGGTTTCGCCGGAGATAAGGTAGCGGCAGACGGTCGGGTCGGGGTTTCGCCAGCAGCCGGGTTGGTGCTGGGCCCGCAACTCGGAGAGGGTGGCGATGATGACGTGGTCCACCTCGACCGGGTCGGGCGCCAGGGGGCGGGGCGCGGTCCACCAGGCGGTGAAGGGGTGAATCAGCCAGCGATCCAGGACCGGCTGCGAGGGGAGGGCGCTCAAAACCTCCAGTTCCTCGCTGGCCAGGCCCACTTCTTCGCGGGTCTCGCGCAGGGCGGCGGCCAGGAAATCCCGGTCCTCCGGTTCCACCGCGCCGCCGGGGAAGGATATCTGGCCGGGGTGCTCTTCGAGGTTGGCGGCCCGCTTGGTGAACAAAAGTCCCGGGCCGTCGGATGTATCCATGAAGACCAGAAGCACCGCCCCGGCCCGGCGGCCGGCGGGTTCCGGCGCCGGGTCGACCCGAAGGCCGCGCAGGCTTTTTTTCAGTTCGGCCGCCTCATGGAGCATCGACCGCCTGTTCATTTGCGTCATGGTTTTCAGCCGGAGATGGGCCAGCGTTCGAGGGGCAGGCCGCAGATGACGGACAGTTCCTTGGAGGCTTCGGTCAGGGACCGGATCAGCCCTTCCTTCTTCACCAGCATGCGGGCCTTGGGGCCGGTGGCGCTGATGGCCGCGTGGGCGTGGCCCTGGCTGTTCAGCACCGGCACCCCGATGCACATGGCCCCTTCAATGCGTTCGCCTTCTTCGATGGCGTAACCTTCCCGGCGAATTTTTTCCAGTTCCCGGCCCAGGGCCTTGATGTCCATCAGGGTGGTGGGGGTATACTGTTCAAAGCGCAGGCCGGCCATGACATCGGAAAGCAGGGCGGGGTTCATGAAAGCCAGAAAGCAGCGGCCCATGCTGGAGGCGTGCATGCTGACCTGGCCGCCGATGGAGACGTTGAGGCGCAGCTGTTGATACAGGTCCACCTCCGTTTTGTCGATGCAGATGGCCTGGCCCGGCTCGGTCATGACCGAGGCGTAGATGAGTTCCTGAAAGTCGGCGGAAATCCTTTCCAGGTAGGGATGGATCAGGGCCTTGAGGCCGCCGCGCTCCACCACCAGGTTCCCGGTCTGGAACATCTTGAAGGTCAGGAAATACCGTTGATCGCTCTGGTTCTGCTTGACGTAGCCCAGGGCCTTGAGCGTGCTCAGTATGCGGTGCAGGGTGGCCTTGTCCAGCCCCAGGGAGGATTTGAGATCCGACAGCGAGGAAGGGCCCTGGCCGGCCAGGGCTTCCATGATGGCCAGACATTTGACCACCGAATTGACCATGTAGGTCCGTTCAGACATATAGATTCTCCCTTTGGGGTGGCCTCGTCGCGGAATCATCCAATGGGTAGTATTGTACTCTCAATGGCGCCATTTTACAATACATAATGGCGGTGGCTTCGGAGAAATCGGGCCCGAAAGCGCGGAAGCCGCCGGTCTTGAAAGCGGCGGACTCTTGACATTTCAAAAGGTCGCCTGATAGAATAAATAAGCCTTTTTATATATTAAAATAATACATATCAAAGAATTGCGAAACAGTAGCCGTTTGTGGCGAAGGCGGCGCACCGCCGAAACCTTATTTTGTGGCTGAGCCGCGTTGCCGGGGGAAAGCCTGGGAATGCGAACCAAAACAGCCGAGTCCCCAACCCGCTTCCCGTGCCCGCATAATTCAGGAGATTCCAAATGAGCCTCAATAGCAGAATTTTTGTGTCCTTCGCTCTGATGGCTGTCGTGGTCATCGCCATCGCCTGGTTGGGCTTGTCAGGCGCCGTGTCCTCCAATGAGATTCTGTCGAAAGTCATCGCCGAGGACCTGCCGGCGGAGACACACCTGGGGACGATTGGGCGCGGCTTCGATTCGCTGCGCTCCAACAAGAATTTTCTTCTGAACCCCAACTTGACCCTACCGGAACGCCAAAGGGTATGGGCGACCAACAAAGCCGATCTGGAGGCCCTGGAGACGGCCAGGAAGGAATTTGACGGTTACATAAAGCAGATCCCCCGTGACGGCGGCCCCGAGGCGGCCGACCTGATTCAGGCCTGGGGCGAATATCAGAAAGCTCTTCAGGACTGGCTGACGACGGACGGCCGGATGTTCGAATTGTATAGCCAGTGGGAGGAAACCAGCATTCTCAACCCCACCGCCCTTTTGGGCGACCTGCAGCGGTATCGGGGGGATCATTACGTGCTGGCGCGCCGGGTGGCCGAAATGGTGGTCCAGGGGAAGGCGATCGGTCCTGAAATAACCACGGCGGACGACCAGTGCGGTTTCGGGAAATGGAGGAAAAATCTTGAAGCCGAGAGCGACCTGCTCGGCCGGAATAAAAACATCGGCCGGGCCATGGAGGAGATCAGGGAGCATCATCGCAACTTCCACGCCCTGGCCGGCCAGATCTACGCCCTGGTCGTCCGGGACCCGGCGGACGGCGCCGACCGGGCCCGGCCGCTTTTAGAACAGCTGCTGCAGGAGGCCGATAATGTGGTGGGCAAATTTTCGATGATGATCGACGAGGCGACCAAGGCCGCGGCGATCTACCAGGAAGCCGCCGGCCTGTCCCAGGGGCGGCTGGAGACCGAGCGGGCCACCTGCGCGGACAATTTCAAGCGGGTGCTCGCGGCCAAGGCCGCTTATGACCGCTGGAGCAAGGGCCTGTTCATCGAATCCGGCGAGCGGAACGTGACCATCCTGGAGTGGGCCGTCGGCCTGGCCCTGGCCCTGAGCGTCATCCTGGCGGCTTTCGTCGGCCGCTCCATCAAGAAGCTCCTCACCGGCCCCCTGAATCGGATCATCGACACCCTGAGCGTCGACGCCGAGGAACTGTCCTCCGTCTCCAACCGTCTGGCCGCGACCAGTTCGGCCCTGTCCGAGGGAGCCGGCGAGCAGGCGGCCTCGCTGGAGGAAAGCTCGGCGGCCATCGAGGAAATGTCATCCATGACCGCGCGAAACGCGGAGAGTTCCAGCCGGGCCGACTCGATGATGTCCGAAAACGCCGCCCAGGTCAAAAGCGGCTTCACCACCGTGGAACAGATGGCCGCGGCCATGGAGGCCATCAACCAGTCATCCGAGGAGATCGGGCGCATCATCAAGACCATCGAGGATATCGCGTTTCAGACCAACATTCTGGCTTTGAACGCGGCGGTGGAGGCCGCCCGGGCGGGCGAAGCCGGCCAGGGATTCGCGGTGGTGGCCGACGAAGTGCGCAATCTGGCCCAGCGTTCGGCCCAGGCTTCCCAGGATACCCGCGGTCTCATTGAAGATACCGTCAACCGGGTGGCCGCCGGCCGGACCCTGACCCGGACCATCGAGGAATTCTTCTCCCGCCTCACCGATTCCACGGTGGAGGTGGGACGGATGATCAACGACATCAACCAGGCCACCGCCGATCAGGCCCAGGGCATGAGCCAGATCAGCTCCAGCGTGACCATGATCGACAAAGTGGCCGGAGAAAACGTGGCCAACGCCAAGGATGCGGCCTCGGCCAGCGACGCCCTCAGCGCCCGCGCCGCGGGCCTGTATGAAGCGGTGCAGGACCTGGGCCGGATCATCGGCCGCCCGGCCGACCTTCGCTCCGCCCCGTTTTCCGCGGGTCGGCGGAAGGCGCTGCCCGGCGGCTGATTATTGACCCGCCGACTGAACGTATTCGGAGTGATTTGGTCAGGGCCCGAATCACAAGACCTTGGTCGTCCGAGAATGAATATGTTTAGCCGCTGGACCTATATAAGGAAGGAGCCTGACATGACGGGACGTTTTTCCAGCCTTGTTCCGCTGGCGGCGGCGCTCGGGCTGGCGGTGGTTCTGTCCGCCTGCGGCCCGGTCCCCAAAGCCTCCATCCCCGTGACGACCGTCCAGCCGCCTGAAACGCCGCCGGAGGCGGACGAGGAGCGCGGATTTCAGGAAGAAGGGATGGGCACCTGGTATGGTCCGGGTCTTCACGGCCGGCGAACGGCCAGCGGAGAAAAATTCGATCAGAATGCGTTGACCGCGGCCCACCGGACCCTGCCTTTCGATACGCTGGTAGAAGTTCGGAACCTGGAGACCAACCGGACGGTGGTGGTGCGGATCAATGATCGGGGGCCTTTCGCGGATGGTTACATCATTGATCTGTCCCGGGGGGCGGCCCGTCAGGTCGGGATGCTGAGTTCGACCCCGGTTTCGATTCGGGTGGTGGACGAGCCGCCCAAGGCTGAAACGGCGGCTCCGTAAATTCCGCCCGGGGCGACGGGCGGCTGTTGATGGTGGAGCGGTCGGCCGGGCTGAAAGTTCAGTCGTTTCTCCCGCCTTGCAATAAAACCCGGCCGGGAGTATAGTAGTAATTTGAGAAGGATAGGTCGGGCCGCGGAAGGCCCGGATCCCACCGGACGCCATCCCGAAGGGGCTCGCGCCATGATCGTTTTATGCGCGGATCGCGGCGGCCGGGTTTGGAAGCGACGTCGGGCCGCCGCAACCCCTCTCCCGGTCGACGGCGATATTCCCATTGATTGACAGGGTGGCTGGATCAATATGGCGCATGGCGGAAACAAGACTCAGGACGAAGGCTTGATCAGAGTGAAAGCCGGCCTGGGGCTGTTCGCCCTGGCGGTCAAGAATTTCGCCCTCTATCCCGAGGCCAACCACATCCGCCGGCAGTCCCTCCTCAATTTCATCGCCTGGCTGGCTTCGTTCCTGGAGGAATATGAAAAGCTGACCCTGACCGTGGAGAAGGACCGTCTGCTGGTCGGAACGGAGGTCGTGTTCCAGGACAAGCCCGGCGAGCAGACTCTCGTGTATCCTCTTTTCCGGGACGGCATCCAGTGGTTTGAATTCACGCCCGGGACCGACGAAGAGGAACTTGGGGCCTTCATCAACCTGGTGAACCGGTTTCGCATCCTGAAGGAAGAGGCGGCGGACGACCTGGCCACCGCGCTGTGGGAGGCGGATCTCCCCCATATCAAATATAAGACGGCCGACGAGTTCTGGGAAAGCGACCCCATGGCCGATATCGCCGCTCTGAAGGCGGCCGGCGAGGAGGCCGGGGACGGCGTGGCCGCGGCGTTCATCCGCACGGCCAGCAACACGGTCGGTTACGTGCTGAGAGCTCTGGCCAAAGACCAGGGTTCGGGCGGCGGAGCGGAATCCACCGGCCTGGCCCCGGGTCAGGGCGTTCCGGCCGGAGAAGGCATTGGGGGCGGTGAAGCGGCCGGCTTCGGCGCGGGCGGTTCTTCACCTGACGGCTTCGCCCTCGGGGCCGGCTCCGAAGGCGTCGGCGAGGCGCCCGGGACCGGCGCCGGTCAGGCTCCGGGCCCCGGCCAGATTCCTGGCGCCGGACCGGGTGTGAAACCGGGGGCGCGGCCCGGGGACGCGGCGGATGACGAAGGCGATGCGGGCGCGTTTTTCGAGGAGGTGGTCGCCGGCCTCGACGATTCCCGGATCACCGGCTCCCGAAAGCCCCTGGCCGGGGTGCTCTCCCTGGACGGCACCACCAAGCCCCGCGTCGCCCAGGGGCCGGTGTATCTCGACAAATCCGCGGAGGGCGGCTCCCAGATCATGCCCCTGGTCGGTATGGCTGATGACGATGACGACGATGGGGCCAGCGCCGCCGACGCCTCCACCGCCCGGTCGGTTTTCAAGGCCTCCTCCTATTACGAGAGCGAAGAGAGCGAATACCTGTGGCCCCTGGCCCCCGGTGAGGAACAGGAACTCCGGGCCATGATCGCGGCCGAGGAGGGCCGGGATTTTTCCCGGGATTGCCTGGAGATTCTCACGGAGATGATCAAGGTCAACCGGGATCCCGTCGAAAGCCTTCCGGTTCTGGATTTTTTGGCCGACGAGGTTCAATATGCCCTGAGTCAGGGCGATTTTCATTTCACCCGGCTTTTTATCGAACAGGTTCGGGGGCTGGTCGACGCCCAGCCCGGCTTCGGGCCGCTGTGGGCCGAATTCCAGAAAAAGATCATCACCCCCGAAGTGCTGGGGGTGCTGACCCAACCCTGGCCCGCGGCGCGGGCCACGGAGGCGGGGTTCGCCGAACTGCGCGCCTTCCTGTTCATTCTGCCCCCGGAAGCCATTTACACGCTGGTGCCCATACTGAGCCGAACCCCCGACCAGCGGGTCGAAAAGATTCTGGTGGAGGCCGTGGCCTTCGGGGCCAGCCGGCTGAACATCAATCCGACATCACTGATCGCCGTCCTGAAGCCCTCGGCCATCGTCGAGATGATCCGGGTTTTCAAATCGCCCCCGTATCGGCCCGCGTTCCCGGCCGCCCTGGTGGTCGGTCTGTCCCGCCATGAATCGGCCCAGGTGCGGGAAGAGGCCGCCCGGGCTCTGCTCGAATACCACCCCGACAGCATCAAAAGCCTGTTTCATCTGATCGACGATTCCCATCCGGCCATCAACCAGTTGATCTGCGATCACCTGGGCCGCCAGCGGAGCCCCCTGGTGGAAAAGGTGTTGACCGATTACCTGACCGACGCCTATTTGGAAAAGAAAAATCAGGAAAAGGAGCATGTGCTGAACTGCTACCGGGCCTTCGGCCTCTGCGCTTCCGCCCAGAGCATCGGTTTTCTCCAGGATATCCTGATGAAGAAGGACTGGAAGTCGCTTCTGGGGCTCGACGGCCACTGGCACCGGCTGGGAGCGGCTTTGGCCCTTATGTCGATGCCGAAGGAGTGGGGGGCCGGGGAAGTGTTGAAAGCGGCCCAGCAGAGCCGTTTTCGCAATATCCGGCAGGCCTGCCAGCAGGCGGAGGAAGAATATCAGGCCATGGCCAGGAGGCACGACCAATGAGCGGCGACGACCTCAACAAGACGCCCGTCGGCCACCCGGAAAGCGGGGAGGCCGGCCAGGCCCCCGGCGCCCGCCCGGGCGGCGAGGAAGCCGGCCGGGCGGCTGTGGGCGAGGCCGGCAAGGCCTTATCCATCGGCCAGAAACTGCTTTTTTCCCTGTTCAAGCTCTTCCAGATGGTCAAGATCCATCAGGCCAACAACCGGCTGGTCATCGAAACCCTCGGGGATTTCCGGGAGGCCCTTCACACTGTCTGCGCCCAGGCCGACGGGGCTTCCATCCGGGTGCACCGGGGGCGTTTTTATCTGAACCACGAGCGCCTGAATTTCACGCCCAGCATGCTGGTGACCGTCAACAAGCTGATCGAGTTTCTGGAGGCCCGGGATATTCAGGGCCTTCGCCTGTATGAAAAAGATCAATTGGCCGACGAGGAGATAGTCCAGTTCGCCAAGCTCGTGAACCAGGCTGGCCGGGAGAAAAACCCCCTGTCCTGGCTGCAGGTGCAGTTGGACGTGGCCAACTACACCTGGATTGAATTTCTGACCGACCGGGACCGCAAGACGTTCAGCCCGGAAGCCGGCTTTGAATCCGGGAGCGACGGCGAGGCCGGAGCCGGTCCGGCGGAGGCGGACTCACTGGAGGCCGCCTCTTCGGAGACCGGCCCCACCGAGACCGATCTGTTCGAAGGGCTGCGGGCCGCCGTCGCCGAGGACCTGACCCCGCCGAAAGATTACATGGCCCAGCACGGCCACTCGCCGGCCATGGCCGATCTGGCCCAGGCCACCTATGCCCAGGTCATGGCCTCCATGGCCCGCAAAACCTATTCCCACGCCCTGACCTCGGTTCTGGACATGACCGGAAAGCAAACCCTGAAGAAGCGGGTGGGCATTCAGAAATCCAAGCGGGTCGTCCAGAACATGATTGAAATCCTGACCAAGGACGAGAGCATCCTCCTGGGCATGAGCACCATCCGCAACTACGACGACTACACCTACACCCATTCGGTCAACGTGGCCATCCTGTCGATGTGCCTGGGCCGGCGGATGGGCCTGAGCCGGCGGATGGTCGAGCTCCTGGGGCTGTGCGGGCTGTTTCACGACCTCGGCAAGGTCGATGTGCCCATCCACCTCATCACCAAGGGCGGCGGCCTGACCAACGATGAATACGAGGAGATCAAGAAGCACTCCCTCAACAGCGTCCGCCAGATCATCCGGCTGAACGCCGATCACGCCCTGAAGAGCCGGCTGATCCTGCCGCCCTTCGAGCATCACCTGGGGGTCGACCTGGCCGGATACCCCAAGACCGACCGCAAGGCGCCCCTGAGCCTTCTGGGGCGAATTCTGGCCGTGGCCGACAATTACGACGCCATGACCTCCAGCCGCTCCTACCGGACCGTGCCCATCAGCCCGGACGTGGCCTTGAAGCTCATGCTCGAGGAGGCCGGGACCCGGCTGGACCCCCTGGTCCTGAAAGTGTTCATCAAGATGATCGGCGTCTATCCGGTCGGGAGTCTTCTGGTTCTGGATTCCCGCGAGGTCGGGCTGGCCTCGGAGACTCCGGACCACGCCGACTCGGGGCGCCCCATCGTCTGCCTCCTGACCCGGACCCGTGACGGCCGGATCAGGAAGGGTCGATATGTGGACCTGGCCAAGCGGGACGAACAGACCGGCAAGTTCGTGCGCAACATCATCCAGTGCCTGCATCCCTATAAATTCGGCATCCAGCCGGCCGATTACCTGGTTTGACCTATTGAGCCCGGGCCTCGGCCCGATATAACCAACCACCGCCCAGGAAACCAAGACGCCGGAGGTGCGCATGTTTCGGGAACTGTCGAAGAAAGACCGTGTATTGTCGAAGGAAGAGGTGATTCGGATTCTGACCGAGACCCAGGACGGCACCCTGGCCGTCAACGGGGACGACGGCTATCCGTATTCGGTGCCCATGAGCTTCGCCTACGCGGACGGCAAGATCTATTTACACGGCATGAACAAGGGCTATAAGATGGACGCCATCGCGAAGGACGGCCGGGTTTCCTTCAGCGTGGTGGGGGAATCGGTGCAGGTGCCGGAAAAGACTTCCGTCCGCTTCAAAAGCGTCATCGCTTTCGGCCGGGCCCGGATCGTGCCGGACGATGAAAAAGGGCACGGCATGGCCCTCATCGCCCGGAAGTATTCCGGGGCTTATCCCGAAGTGGTGGAGAAGACCACCAAGGCCTTCTGGAACGCCTTCAGCGTGGTGGAGATCACGGTGGAACACGTGACCGGCAAGTGGTGCGCGCCCTGACCGGCGGTGGTGTAAACCGCCCCGCCTGACCCCGGTTTTTCCGGTCGGCGGGGATCATATCCGACCCCCTGGAAATCAGCCGTTTGTGAACGGCGGTTTTCGAGGGGTTTCTTGTTGGTCATTTCACCGCCGTCAACTCTCCGTCCAGCCTAGAGAGGCCAAAAGGCGCTCCAGCCGGTGGACGTAGGTGTGCTCGGCCAGCACCCGGGCCCGGGCGGCCCGGCCGATGGCCTCGGCCTCCTCGGGGTGGGCCAGGTAGTGGTCGATCAGGTCCGGGAGGTCCTCCGGCCGTTCGGCCGTCACCAGTTCCCGGCCTTCCTGGAACATCGGCGGCAAGAGCGGGCGGGGATCGACGATCTGGAGGGCCCCGGCGGCCGCGATTTCAAAGGTCCGCGGATTGACGAAACGGCTTTCCGGTTCGAATTCCGGGTTGGGGCGGGTGCTGGAGTGAATGTTGAGATTGACCCGGCCGCCGGCGTAGATCAGGGCGCACTCCGGGAGGCTCACCCGGCGGCCGCCTTCAAAGAGGTGCCCTTTCAGGGCCGGATCGGCTCCGGACCAGCCGGAGCCGAAGACCCGGAAAGCTTCCGCCGGGCGGCCGGTCCGGGGCCAGTATCGCTCGGCCAGCCGGGTCAACAGGCGCCGCCGGTTGGGATAGCCCGCCCCCATGAAGGACAGGTCGGCCCGGTAGCCGGCCGTTTCCGCCTCGGCCCGGGGGCGGAAGAGCCCGGCGTCGGCGGCCAGGGGCAGATACCAGGCCCGGGAGAGGCCCCAGTTTTTCAGGACCGGCTCGATCAGGCCCTCCTGAATGTGGAAGAGCGCGTCATAGGCCGGGGCCACCTCGGCCACGTAGTTGAAGAAACGATAGTCCTCCACCAGCCAGAAGGCCAGCGGAGCCCCGGCGGCCGCCCGCAGGCGCTCCAAGGCCGGGGCGTCCAGCGGGGCCTGGGCCAGGGCCACCACCAGGTCCGGCCGCCAGTCGGCGGCCGCCTCGGCGGCTTGGGGGGCGGCCAGTTCGAACAGGCGGGCCGCCAGCCGGCCGGCTTCCGCCGGCGGGGCCTTCTGGGCCGCCTCTTCCAGGTGGTTCAGTTCGGGGCCCCATTCCAGGAACAAAAACGGATAGCCGCCGGCTTCCGCCGCCCGGCCCAGGGAGAGGGCCACCGGCCAGGAGCCGCCGGAGAGCGGGGGGATGAGCATCAGGCGCGGCTTGCGGCCGGAGAGCGGCGCGAGGTCAGGATGGCTGTGGTCCAGGGCCCGCCGCAGGCGGCTGAGCCGGGCCGGCTCCCGCCGCTGGGCCGGGGGGTGGATCAGGAGGACCGCCCCGGCGGGAACTTTTTCTTCGGCCACCTGCCAGGGGGTCAAAAACCGCAGCTCGGGTTCGGGGCCGGCCAAGTGGGCGCTGAAATCGTGGTGGCTCAGCACGGCCAGGGCCACCAGAGGGTCGGGCTCAAAAATCCACAGCGAACGGCCCGGGAACCGTTCCAGCAGCCGGGCCGCCGGCCAGGGGGCGCCCAGGCCGAACAGGATCAATTCACCGTCTCCGTCCAACCGGTTTTGCCCGGCCAGCTTGTCCAGCCAAAGCCCGGCTTCGCGGGCCGGGTCGCGCCGGGAGGCCTGGGTCTGCCCGCCCGCCACCACAATCGGCTCGCCGCTTTCTCCGTTCACCTCGGCGACGGCTTTGAGGCCGGGCGCCTCGGTCAGCCAAGCCGCCGCCCGGTGCTGGTCGCCGGCGGCCAGGGCGGCCAGGTTTCGCTTCAGGAGCGGCCGCTCGAGCAGTTCCGCCCGGGACAGGGGCTCGCCGTTCATCGGCCGTCGCCTTCGCCGGGGGCCAGCCGTTCTTCATAGTCGACCCCGGCCCGGATCCTGTTGAGGTCGACGTTCCGGATATATTTGGGGATGTTGGTCCAAAGGCTGTGGTAACCGTAGCCGCCGTTGCGCAGTTCGTCGATCGCCTCCTCCCGGGTCCAGCCTTCGAAGATGATCCGATACATGGCCATGATGGTGCCGGTGCGGTCGGCCCCGTGCTGGCAGTGGACCAGCACCGGCCCCGGCTCGTTTTTGATGTGCCGCAGGGCGGTGATGACCTCCCGGTCGCCGATGTCCCAGGTGTCGATGGGCACTTCGATCAGCTTGAGCGAGGAGCCCCGGACCAGGTCGCGGTCGCTGTGCTGGGCCCGCAGGTTGATGACCGTTTTGATGCCGAAATGTTCATATTCCCGAAAGGCGGCCGCCGTGGGCTGGGCCGCCCGAAAGAGCCCAGGGGTCACCTGGAAAAAATTTTCGGTTTGGGGCAGGGCCACCGGCCGGGCCCAGCGGGGGTTGCGGGGCTCTTCGGCCCTGGCGGCGACCGGGGCGGCGGCGGCCAGGAGCATCAGGAGCAGCAGGGTCAGCCGGAGCCCCGGCTTTAAATAAATCCTGATGCCGTCGCCGGGGACCGGAAAGGGGGTGGGGCGCATGTCGCGTTCCTTTGTGGTGTATATTTGGATTGGAATTGAAACCATTCCGGGGCATTGGGGGGCGGGAACGGATTTGATCGCCTTCCCGTCTTCCTCATTGCACAATTACAACTTTATACCATAAAAACAGGAACCGGCCAACCGGGCTGGCCGTGGGGCGATTGCTTGAAAAGCGGGGGAATGATTCGCAACGGTCTTGGCGTCCGGCCGGGGCGCTGCCCCGGACCCCGCCAGGGGAGGGTGCTGCGCGCACCCTACCCTGGACCCACCCGCGCCGGGGGCTTCGCCCCCTGGACCCCCTTGGAATCATCAGTGAAGCCGCGATGACCCATAAGCAGCGCCAGAACTCGCCTGAACGGCTCAAACACCTGGCGCTGCGGCGACATTTTTAGCCAGGCCGCGACCACAAAGGTTTTCGGATGGCAAGACGGAGACGTCATGGTCACACCCTCACCGCGCCGCCACATGTTTGAGCCGTACAGGCGAGTTGTGGCGGCGCTACGACCAACTATCTGACCCAACGGTATTGCCTTTTGGGGGTCCAGGGGGCGGAAGCCCCCGGCGCGGGTGGGTCCAGGGTAGGGCCCGCGCCGGGCCCTCCCCTCCCGGGCGGCGAAGCCGCGCCGGTGGCGGGGTCCGGGGCAGCACCCCGGCGACTGCCAAGACCGCCTCGATTCATCATCTCACATAAGAGGCGATTGCCCCGGGGCGGGCCTACGGCGGACCAACCGGCCGGAAAAATAATGAAGGCGGTTTGGGGAGGAATTGGGGCCGGAGGGGTGATGGCAAAACAATGTTATATAACTATATATAAATTATATTACATTGTTTAGAAGTAATAATTCGCGGCCATCTCTTGTGGCGCTGGGGTGATCCAGGCTCCATATGTCGTCATAGACATGGTCGCGTTATTCAAATAATTTTTAATATTATAGTTCTTTCTGCATATTTTTTGATTATTTTGTATTTCGCCCGAGTCTATACGTATATTTATTTCTATAAGTTTAGTTATTATTTAGGTAATTATCAATTTAAAGTTGCTGATGTGCTGTCGATCTATTGCTTTATCGTTCGCCAAAAAGGTTTTTATAAAAAAATACTGGACATTATATCTGAAAAAGCATATATATAATCCTTAACATCGGAATGGCGGCTGTGACATATATTACTGGTCCATGGCTTCTTTTCCAAATCATCTGTTCTGCGTGACTCTGTCGAAGCCCGGATGGCCGGGACGGGAGAGGTTCGGCGGTTTTGTGGCTCAAGACCGCCGTGATGGCGCGCGCCTGGTTTCGAAGCGGCCCCCGGCCGGCTTCGGCACGGAAGTTTCGCGCGTTCGGCGGCGGCCGATTGTTTCCGCCGTCGCTCTGGATGTATTTGGGGGCATTCGTTGAAGAAAGGGCCGGCTTAAGGCGGCGGGCCCTATTTTGACCAAGGAGAGAGATAGTATGACGGGCATGGTTAGGGGCATTTTCAGCATCGGGCTTTCCATGGCGCTGATGTTTTGGGCGGCGCATCCGGCCAACGCGGCCAATGAGATGACCATCGACGGCGAGAACCGGAATTCGGGGTACCAATTGCCTGACGGTTCGACTTCCACAAATTTGACCCTCAACGACTCGGCCGATCTGGGTCTGAAAAACGGCGAGTATGCCCGCATTACCGGTGAGGTGGCCTTGGGTGAATACACGCTGACCTTCGTCGGCAAGAAAAATTCCACTCTTTATATAGCGAACAAGATAACCGGCAGCGGCAACCTGATCATCAACGCGCCCGAGGCTAAACTGGAGATCGGGCGGTCAACCGCGTATGGGGGCACCTGGGCCAGCGGCGTTTTTACAGGATACACCGGGAAAATTACCGTTCAGGCCGGTGCTCTGCAATTGGATTGCGGTGGGTCGGGCTTCTCGGGTACCGACGTCTCTGGCATCACTGAAATCAACCTCGGCGGCTCAGACGACACGTCCGGTAGCGGTTCCGGCGGCGGAGGAGGCGGCGGAGGCGGCGGCGGTGGCGGTGGTGGCGGCGGCGGCGGTGG
>JAVBLB010000005.1:0-14962 GCA_031553735.1 Candidatus Adiutrix sp. | reverse complement strand
GGCCGCGTGGGCCCCGACCGCGTCGCCGACGGGAAGGCTCGGAAGTCAGGGCCGTCGCCGGCGGCGCGGTTGGGCAGCGGTCGCCCGGAGAAGCATCACCGGCCCCGGCCGCCGTACGGCCAACGATAATGTCATTTCGATCGCCAGCAATTTGGCGATGATTTTTGGCCCGGTTCTTGTATATTCCATGGCCAGGTCACACGCGCTCTTCGGGGCCAGACCCGAAAACCGGCAGCCATCAGGAGGCGATCATGAACACTCTCAGCACCCGCATCAATGGACAAGCCGACTACCGCCCGGTTGACCAGGCCCGGGCCACCTGGCGCGAGGAAATGCTGGGCCAGTTGATCAACCAGATGCGGGACCGCCAATTGCCCGACACCCCAACCGCCGCCTCCAAGCCGCCCGTCAT
Organism: Candidatus Adiutrix sp.; assembly: GCA_031553735.1. GTDB lineage: Bacteria > Desulfobacterota > Desulfarculia > Adiutricales > Adiutricaceae > Adiutrix. The sequence continues at coordinate 14,550 of JAVBLB010000005.1, read as the reverse complement.
CCCCCACAAAGGCTCCTACGTCAACATCTACGTCTAACCAGGGCATAGCCCTGGACCCACCGGATGCTGACGCATCCTCTCCGCACCCGCATCATTGCCCTACCGGGCAATCTCTGGTTATCGCCCGGTAGGGCGATTAGCTGGACGGTCGAGGCCGCAACGTTTGGGTGGCCGAGACCATCAGGTCGATATCACTGCAAAGAAAAAAGCCGGCGTCGCCGGCTTTTCGGATAATTGCGAACATCATCCCGGCACACGCCGGGATTCCTATTTTACAAGAGGGACGAGAGCGAAGCTCTCGTCCCTCTTGCCGCGTTAACGACCAGAATGGTCCCGGCCGCCCAAACGTTGCGGCCACCGAAGCCCAGCGAAGCGGGTGCGGGCAGATGCGCCAGCATCTGTGGGTCCAGGGCTATGCCCTGGCTAGCTGAGGGCCATGACTTTTTCGGAGTTTTGGTAGATGGCCGACAGTTCGGCGTAGGTGGCTCTCAGTTTTTCGTAGCGGGCCCGGGCCCGGCCGTGGTCGGAAAGGCTGGGGATCAGATCGACCAGGGAGCGCATGGTGTAATAGGCATTGTCCGGGTTGGGCGCGGCGGCGCCGAAGAGCTCCCGGATCATCTTCTGATCGTGGGGGATGTTGAAATCCGCCCCGGTCTGCTCATAGCCGAAGATGTACCAGACCTCCGGAAAGCCGCCCCAGGCGATGGCCGAAGCGCACATGCAACAGGGCTGATGGGTGGCCAGCATCAGGCACTCCCCCGGTTCGGGGTGGCGCTGGAGCTCGTAAAACTCTTTGATGGCCTGGACCTCGCCGTGCCAGAGGGGCGAGGAGGCCTCGTGGTTGGTGGCGGCCACCACCAGGCCCAGGCGTTTGCGGGTGATCAAGGCCGCGCCGAAGACCTTGGCCCCCATCTTGACCCCCCGCAGGGTCTGGGGAACGATGTCCTCCTCCACGATGTCCATCAGCCGGTGAAAAAACGCGTCGTCGTACTTCATGGTCTCCCGCCTTTCCGGTCGTCAGTCAGGGTTTTCATCTTCGCCCTGGTTAAAAGATTTCAGCCGCCGCCCCGGGCGGAACCCGCCCTCCCCGGCTTCTCCCCCGGCCAGACTGGCCGGGCGGACCGCGCCGGCGCCGAAACGGCCGGTCAACTGGTCCAGAACCCGGTTCAGTTTGGCCGTTTTTTCGTCGGCCGTCAAGTCCGGAGGCGGTTCCGGCTCTTCCACCAGGTCGAACAGGGTGCGCTGGGTCGGCGGAGGAACCTCGGCCGCCTCGCCGGGGCGGTCGAGGCGGCTGAGGGTGACCCCCAGAAGGCGCATTGGCCCCAGTGATTCGGCCTCCGCCTCGTAAATGGATATGACCACTCGGTAGAACTCGTCCCGCAGGTCGGTGGGCCGGGGGAGGCTCCGGGCCCGGGTCCGGGTCTGGAAGCGGTGGTCGCGGAACTTGACGGTCACGGTGCGGGCCAGCCAGCCCTGGCGGCGCAGCCGACCCGTCGCTGCCAGGGTCTGGGCCAGGAGCGCGGCCCGGATGTCCTCCGGCCGGGTGAGGTTGGTGTCGAAAGTTTCCTCCGCCCCCACCGATTTCGGCGGGGCGTCGGGGGTCACCGCCCGTTCGTCGATGGCGTTGGCCAGTTCCCACAGGTGCCCCCCGGAGCGGCCGAAGCGTTTTTCCAAAAAATTCCGGTCCAGGCGGGCCAGGTCGCCGATGGTCACCAGGCCCAGGCCCTGGAGTTTCCCCAGCGTGGCCTGGCCGACACCCCAAAGGTCTTTCAGCGGCCGGGGCCACAGGAAGTCGAGTTCCCCGCCCGCCGGCACCACGGTCAGCCCGTCGGGCTTGTTCAAGCCGGAGGCGATCTTGGCCAGGTGCTTCTGGGAGGCCACCCCGGCGGTGACGGTCAGGCCCGTCTCGGCCCGCACTTCGGCCTTGATGCGCCGGGCGATGTCTTCCGCCGGACCGAAGAGGCGGCCGGAGCCGGTGACGTCGAGAAAGGCCTCGTCGAGGGACAGGGGCTCCACCAGCGGCGTATAGCGCCGGAAGATGTCCATGATGCGCCTGGATATTTCCAGGTATCGCCGGTGGCGGGGCTGGATATACACCCCGTGCGGGCAGAGGCGGCGGGCGGTGGCCATCGGCAGGGCCGAATGGACCCCGAAGGCCCGGGCCTCGTAGGAAGCCGTGGAGACCACCCCCCGGGGGCCCAGGCCGCCGACGATGACCGGCAACCCTTTGAATTCCGGATGGTCCAGCACCTCCACCGAGGCGTAAAAGGCGTCCATGTCCAGGTGGATGATGCGTCTTGTGGGGGGCGGAGCGGTCATGGCGTCGATGCTGTCCCCCCTTCAGGCTTGCAACTCATGAGGCGGCCGGCCTTCGTCCCGGCCGTTTTATTCAACCGTGGCGGCATTGCGGCGACATAGTGCCCGCCGGCCAATAGACGCTACTATACAAATCAGTGCCTTGCGCATGTCCAACCCCTTCCGGTCCGGAAACAATGAAGTTACCCCGCCCTGAAACCATCTTCCCGACCGCCTCTGACCGCCAGGATATACACCTTTTCTTCGCCATGCCGGTAGGCGACCTGGTAGCCATATTTGCCGAAACTGACGGTCAGCACCCGCAGACCGTTTTCCAGCACCCGGCCCAGGTTGGGGTTTTGGGCCAGCCGGTCAATGGCGGCGATCAGAACGCGCCGGGCTTTGTCGGCGGCCACCCTGTCTTTTTCCAACAGGAGCTCCCGCAGGCGGATCAGGTCATCCAGCGCCCGGGAGGTGATTACAATTTGCGGCACTTCGGCACCGGCGACTCAGAAGAGTCGCCCCAGGAAGCGATCCACTCGCGCACGTCGCCCCAATCAACGCCCTGGCCGGTGGCTTGAAACTCCGCCCAGGCCTCTCTGGCCGCCTCGACGACCGCTTCCTCCCGCTCCTTCATCTCCAGGTAACTTTGCAGGGCCTCATTGATGATGAAATTGGGCGTGCGCTGGTGGCGGCTGGCGAAGGCTTCCAGGCGACTCCGCAGGTCTTCGTTGATTCGTATCGATCTGACGGCGCTCATGGTGCACCTCCTCATGTGTTACAGTGTAACACATGAGGAGGATAAAAACAATTCCCAGAGAGGCGGTGTCCGCTTTAAAGCGGTCCGTCAAATCTTGACATGCCGCCGGAGATGCCCTATTATGGCCGCACAGGTGTTCCCAGGGGGAACATAATAGGGAAGCCGGTGGGAATCCGGCACGGACCCGCCGCTGTAACCGGGTAGAGACCGCCTGTACGCCACTGTTTCCAATACCCTCACGAAGGGGGCGCGGAGATGGGAAGGCCGGCCGCCTCGACCAAGAGCCCGGAAGTCAGAAGACCTGCCTGTCCATAGTCGTCCCGGCCCGGTGTTTGGCCAACAGGGACTCGTCGCGTTTGAAAGCGGATTCGCGGACTCCCCTCGTTTCGAGGCGGGTCCTTTTTTTATGCCTTTTTTAATGGCCGGTCTATGGGTTTCCGGCCTCAACCCCACCGCAAGGAGTGTGCGCATGTCTCAACCGTCGTCGAAATTCCATCTGGTCCTGGCCGTTGTTCTGGCCCTGGCGGTTCTCTTCCCGGCCCTGGCCCGGGCTTACGAAAGAAAGCCCCGGAAGCCGGCCATCGTGCTGGCCGCCTTCGGCACCACCGACGTCGAGGCCCTGGAGGGAATCATGAACGTGGAAAAACGGGTCAAGGCCGCCTTTCCGGACTACGACGTCCACCTGGCCTTCACCTCCAACATCATCCGCGACATCTGGCACCAGCGGGCCGACGACGCCGAGTTCAAGAAAGAGCACCCGGGGCTGGAGGAACTGTACGCCATCACCAACCCCCTGACCACCATGGCCCTGATTCAGGAGGAAGGATCGCGGCCCATCGTGGTGCAGTCGCTGCACGTCACCAACGGCTCGGAGTACGGCGACCTCGAAAGCATCGTCACCCAGTTGGGCGGCATCCGGGCCCTGCAGGAATCCAAGCGGCCCTTCCCCTATCTGGCCCTGGGCTATTCGGCCCTGGGCGACGGCGGCGCCGTCAATTTGGGTCGGGCGGCCGAGGCCTTGAAATCCCTGGTCGATCTGGCCAAGGCCGACGGCTCGGCCCTGGTGCTGATGGGCCACGGCAACGAGCACCTCGACGTCAAATCCTACCGCGATTTCGCGACGGCCATGAGGGTGATGTATGACTACCCCGTCTTCCTCGGCCTGGTGGAAGGCGACCCCGGGTATGAGACCGTTTTGGGAGAGCTGAAAAAGGCCAAGGTCAAGAGCGTCATGCTGACCCCCTTCATGCTGGTGGCCGGCGACCACGCCAAAAACGACCTGGCCGGCGAGGAGGAGGACAGCTGGGTTTCGCAACTGAAAAAGGAGGGCTTCACCGTCAAGACCCACCTCAAAGGCCTGGGCACCATCGACGCCTGGGCCGATCTTTATGTCGAGCGACTCAAGGACCTGGACGCCGATTTCAAAAAAACGGCCAAGTGAAGCCCCGCCCCCGACACGACGAACATTCGTCTGAAAGCCATAAAAAACGCCGCCCGGAAAATTCCGGGCGGCGTTTCGGTTGGATATGATACTTTTTTGTGAATCAGAAGGCGCCGGGCTGACCGCCCCAGCCGCCGTCCAGCGACAGGCCGCCGGGCGCCAAGGGGAAATCCCCCTGAAATTCGGGCCGGATGACCGGCTCGATCCGATCCTCCCACGTCGAATCCCAAAAAACCGGGGGCGATTGCGCCTTCGTCCCGGTCGTCGCGTCCCGGTCGCCGCAAATCTGCGACGGCGCATTGCCCTTGCGGGGTTCGGGCGATTCGGGAATCAGCACCGCTTCCAGGGCCTCGTCCAGGGTTTGGATGGGGGTCACGGCCAGGCCCGCCAGGAGGTTCTCCGGCAGTTCCGCCAGGTCGGCCCGGTTTTTCTCCGGGATCAGCACCCGTTTCAGCCCGGCCCGTTTGGCGGCCAGCAGTTTTTCCTTGATGCCGCCGACGGGCAGCGCCAGACCCCGCAGGGATATCTCCCCGGTCATGGCCACGTCCGGCCGGACCTTCCGGCCCCGAGCCAGAGAAACGATGGCCGTGGCCAGGGTCACCCCGGCCGAGGGACCGTCTTTGGGGATGGCCCCCTGGGGCAGGTGGAGATGGAGGTCATGAGTGCTGAACCACTCCGGATCCAGGTTCCAGTCCGCCGCCCGGGAGCGCACGTAGCTGACGGCCGCCCGGGCTGATTCCTGCATCACCTCGCCCAGTTGGCCGGTCAGCGAGAGCTGGCCTTTGCCGGGCATGGCCACGGCCTCGATGAACAGGATATCCCCCCCGGCCGCCGTCCAGGCCAGCCCGGTGACCACCCCCGCCTGGGGCTGGGTGGCCTTCAGTTCCTTCTGGTGACGCGGGGGGCCGAGAATGGCGGCCAGGTCGTCCCGGCCGAGCGCTTTGACCCCGCTGAGCCCTTCGGCCTTTTCCACGGCCACGCTGCGGGCCAGGGCCCCCAGGCGACGGGTCAGGTCGCGAACGCCGGCCTCCCGGGTATAGGATTCCACCAGTTCCTTCAGGGCCTCGTCGGTCAGGGTCAGATCGTCGGCCGTCAGGCCGTGGCGCTCCAATTCCTTGGGCCACAGGTGGCGTCGGGCGATCTCCAGCTTCTCTTCCAGGGTGTAGCCGCTGAGTTCCACCACTTCCAGCCGGTCCCGCAGCGGGCCGGGGACGCTCTCCAGCACGTTGGCGGTGAGGATGAAGAGAACGTTGGACAGGTTGAAGGGCACCTCCAGGTAATGGTCGGAAAAAGTGTGGTTCTGCTCCGGATCCAGCACTTCCAGAAGCGCCGCGGCCGGGTCGCCCATCATGTTCTGGGTCATCTTGTCCAGTTCGTCCAGCAGAAAGACGGGGTTGTTGCTCTTGGCCTTTTTCAGGCCGCTGATCACCCGCCCCGGCAGGGCGCCCACATAGGTGCGGCGGTGCCCCCGGATCTCGGCTTCATCGCGCACGCCGCCCAGCGACAGGCGCACGAACTCCCGCCCCAGGGCCTCGGCCACCGAGCGCCCCAGGGAGGTCTTGCCCACGCCCGGCGGCCCCACCAGGCAGAGAATGGGGCTTTTGACCCCGCCGGTGAGCTTGCGGACGGCCAGGTATTCCACGATCCGCTTTTTCACTTTTTCCAGGCCGCAGTGATCCCGTTCCAGGATCTCCCGGGCCCGGACCAGGTCGTGCTGGTCGAAAGTGGATTCCAGCCAGGGCAGATCCAGGATCAATTCGATATAATTGCGCACCACCCCGGACTCGGCCGATTGGGGCCCCAGCTTCCTCAGGCGCTTGAGCTCCCGCTCGGCCACTTCCCGGGCTTCGTCGGGCAGGGCCTTGGCGTGCAGACGGTCGGCCAGGTCGTCGAGGTCGTCGCCGTCCCCGCTCTCGCCCAGTTCGGCTTCGATGGCTTTGAGCTGTTCGCGCAGGTGCATTTCCCGCTGGCGCTGATCCAGGCTTTCCTTCATCCGGGCGCCAACCGCCCGGCCGGCTTCCAAGTTGACCGCTTCCAGGGTCAGGTGTTCCAGGAGCTTCATCAGCCGCTCTTCGACGTCCAACAGGCTCAAAAATTCGATCTTGGCCTCCGGCTTGAGCGGCAGGGCGGCCATCATCAGGTCGGCCATCAGGCCCGGCTTCTCATCCAGCCGCCCGCCGAACTGGATGGGGTTGAACGGCAGAACCGGCGACATTTCGGCCACCTGCCCGAAAAGCCGCTTGGCTTCCAGAACCAGAGGACGCAGGGCGTCCGGGTCGCCCGGGATGTCGATCAAAGGCTCCACCGCCACCCGGTTCCGCTCGTCGCCCAACAGGCCCAGCATCCGGATGCGGGACAGCCCCTGGGCCACCACCTTCAGGCGGCCGCCCTCGCCTTCCCATATCTTGTGCACCGTCACGGCCAGGCCCACCAGGTGGAAGTCGCCCTCCCACAGACTGTCCGGGTCGCATTTGGGATCCCGGACCGCGAACAGGGCCAGGGGGGCGCCGGTTTCCAGGCTGCGCCGCACCGCCTGCCTGGACCGGGCGTCCTCCACCGCGATCGGGTAGACCAACTGGGGAAAGATGTTCAATTCCACCATGGGCAGGATATCCATTTGCCGAGGAAGGGTCAGACCGCCGGTTTCCAGGGTGGGCATCAGTTCGCCGGCGCATCCTTCTTCAGCCGCTGTTTTTGTCTGGTCATAATCTTCGGGTTTCATGGATTACACTCTTTCCGGCTCGGTCGCATCCGCCGAACCGCTATATATATTCCGCCCAAAAAAAACGCACGAATCCGACTGACCTGGCGGTCGTGCGGTCGCGCTCACCGGGCGGGGGAAGTGGAGCCCCGCGAAAGCGGGGAAGGTTGGGGTAAGTGGTGGGGAGGCGATTAAGCCCGACAAAACAAGTTTGCGGGGGCCTGTTCCCGGACGATCAAGTCCTGCCAGACCGCTTTTCGGCGGCGCATTGCCCCATTCGGGGCCGGGAATGAAAGGGCCATGGCGGCACGCCGCCCATCGATGCCCCGTTCATAGGCTTAAAAATAAGCACGTCCAGCGGCCCTGTAAAGAGGGGCCATCGACCAAATTTTATTCAACAACATAACTAGCCAATATTATTTGTATAAATTTCAGCGCCGCCCGGCGTCCCGGTCCGGCATTGACAAGGCGCCCGGAAACGGTTATAGTCACTTTAACCGGCCATGAAGGCCGTGTTCCAGTGTTTATCCCGCCCTCCTCATATAATATGGTCACGAAGGCCGTTTCCCGCAACCTGCCGGGAAACGGCCTTTTTTGTTCATTTCCGGGGTAGGCGGGGAAAAGCCTCTCACCCCGACCGCCGCGACCAGGCTTCGCCGGCTTTCGGCGGTCTCCCGCCCCTTTCGGGGCATTAAGGAGATTTAGGTCCATGAAAAAACTCATCGGTCTGTTCTGCGGGCTGACCCTGGTTCTGGCGACGGCCGGGCCCGCCCGGGCCCACTTCGGCATGGTCATACCCTCGGCCCCAACGGTCATGGAGACCAAAGACGCCGGAATCAAGCTCGATCTCAAGTTCTGGCACCCCTTCGAAAACGTCGGCATGAACCTGGCCAAGCCCAAGAGCTTCCAGGTCCGGAGCCAGGGAAAAGCCGTCGACCTGCTCCCGACGCTGAAAGAAACCAAAGAGCGGGGCTTCACCACCTGGGCGGCCGATTACCGCCTGGCCCGGCCCGGCCTGTACACTTTCGTCATGGAGCCCACGCCCTACTGGGAGCCGGCCGAGGACTGCTTCATCATCCATTACACGAAAGTCTCCGTGGACGCCTTCGGCGACGACGAGGGCTGGGACCAGCCGACCGAGGGCCTCAAGACCGAAATCGTGCCCCTGGCCAAGCCCGGCGGGCTGTATGCCGGCAACGTCTTCACCGGCCGGGTGCTCCTCGACGGCCGGCCCGTGCCCGGGGCCGAGGTGGAGATCGAGTGGTATCCCGGCCCGGATTTCCAAGGACGGGCCCCCTACGAGACCATGATCACCCAGGCGGTCAAGGCCGACGAGGCCGGGGTGTTCAGCTATGTCGCGCCCCGGGCCGGCTGGTGGGGCTTCGCGGCCCTGAACACCGCCGACTATAAACTGAAAGCCGACGGTCAGGACAAAGACGTGGAACTGGGGGCGGTGATCTGGGTCTATTTCCACGAGATGGCCCCGGCCGTCCCCCTGAAGTGACCGCCATGACAAGCAAGGGATGGATTCAGGCCGCGACGCGAACGCTGCTCCTGGCCGGCGGGTTGGCCCTCTGGAGCCCGACGGCCACCGCCGGGGCCCACGGGGTATATACCTTCGCCTGGGTGGAAGGGAATCAAATCTGCACCGACAGCTATTTCTCCAAAAACAGCCCGGTGCGCGGCGGCCGGATCAGCCTCCACGACCCGGCCGGCCGGGAACTGCAGAACGGCCTCACCGGGGAGGACGGGCGCTTCTGCTTCGCCCGCCCCGACCGGCCCCAGGACCTGACCGTGGCCGTCGAGGCCGGCCAGGGCCACCGGGCCGAGTTCCGGCTGCGGGCCGAGGACTGGCCGGCGAAGACGGCCCCCGCGGCCGCTGAAGAGGCGACTCCCCCGGCGGCGGGGCCCCCGGCCGCCACGACGGCCGCCCTCCCGGCGGCGGCCCCTGCCGGTTCGGAAGAAGCCCTGCGCCACATCGTGCGGGAGGAACTGGAGGCCCAGTTCGGCCCCTGCCGCCAGGTTCTGGCCGAAAGCCGGGGCGGGGGCGAGCCGGGCGTGCGGGAGATCGTCGGGGGCCTGGGCTGGCTGGCCGGCCTGTTCGGCCTGGCGGCCTGGTTCAGCGCCCGCAAACGGCGGCCCTGAGCGGCCCTGGAATGCACGTGTGTTTGAAGCGATAAGGAGCCGCCACCTTGACAAAGATCTATTCGATTGGTAAAAATAGCAATAAATTCTTTCACCCCGCAAGAACGGAGAGAACTATGAAATTTACAATTGATGAGGCTCCGGTCATACGTCGCTGACATTGCCCGGAGCTTGCGAACATACGTGCAATTACGAACGCTGACCAGGGCGCCGGTCGCCCCGGTCGATTCGTTGTATACCTGTCAGGCCGTGAGCGATGTTTCGTTCGCGGCCTTGGCTTTTCCAGGGCGGGGAGTATGCATGTTCCCTGCGGCCGCCCGTTGTCGGTTCATCGCCGGCACCGGGCGGCGCGCTCCCTGGTCGGGGGCTGAATAAGGGCCGCGTTTGTCTTGATCAAAACCTCTCTGAGGTAAAGAAAGGCCCTGTTTTATGTCTCCCCGCGATACCGAAAGAAGCGCGGTTCGCCGACTTCTCAGTTTCAGCATCCCTATTTTTTTCACCAATTTTTTGCAGGTATTTTACGCCCTGACGGATATGGCCGTGGTGGGGCGATTCGTCGGCGGCACCGGTCTGGCCATCATCGCCAACGGTTCCATTATCGCGTATCTCATCGGCTCCATCGGCACCGGCCTGGCGGTGGGCGGAGCGGTCATCATCGGCCACTATAACGGCGCCGCGGATACAATCGGCCTCAAGGACAGTCTCTCTGTTCTTTTGATTCTGTCGGTCCTGGCGGCGGTCATCATTTCCCCGTTCGCCGTAGTGTATGCCGAACCTATTTTCCGTCTGCTTGCCGTCTCGACGACGGTGCTCCCGGAGGCCGTGGCCTACCTTTCCATCATCTGCCTGGGTAACATTTTCTTTTTTTGTGGCACGGCTTTGAGCTTTAGCTTGAGAAGCCTGGGGGATTCACGCGGTCCACTGTATTTTATGATGGTCGGCGGCGTCATTAATATCGTCCTGGACCTCGTTCTGGTCGGCCCATTGTCCATGGGCGTCAGGGGAGCGGCCGTGGCCACGGTGGCCGCCCAGGGGGGAGCCCTGCTGTTTTCGGTTGCCTATCTGAAAAAGCGACGACTCATCCTCGACCTGAAACTCTCCGATTTCCGCCTGCGGTTTGACCAGGTTCGGCGCATATTGCGCATCGGTATCCCCTCCATGGCTCAACTGTTGCTGATCAACTTTTCATACCTGGCGATAACCGCCCTGATCAACGGGTATGGAGTAACCGCGGCCGCCGCGGCCGGGGTCGGCATCAAGATATGCACCCTGGCCGTCATGCCCTGCTGGGCCGTCGGTCAGGCCTTGACGGCCATGGCGTCCAACAGCCTGGGAGCCGGCAATATCCCGGAAACCGAATCGTTGGGGAAAGCCGCTCTGAAGCTCAACATCGTCATCACCGGTTTGGTCGTGGCCGCTGTTCAGATCTCGGCTCAGCCGCTGATGGCCGTTTTCAACCCCAACGAGCCGGAGGTCGTCAAAGAGGGAGTGACGTATCTTCGCCTCTGCTGCTCGCTGGGAGTCGTGCTGTATGCGGTCATGTATACTTGTAACTGTTTGGCCACGGGCGCGGGTGCGGCCTCGGTGGCCATGTTCAACTCGCTTTTGGATTCAGTGTTGATGCGCCTGGTGCTGATCGGGTTTTTGAGCTGGTCCGGCTACGGCTTGACCGGGATTTACCTGGGGCAGGCCCTATCCGCTTTCCTGCCGGCTTTGGTCGGCGGAATCTATTTTTACAGCCGGTTGTGGCAGCGCGGAAAGGTCATATAATAATTTAAATAAAGAAGGAGACGATTCAGCCTGTTCCCGGACGACCAAATGTCAGCCAGACCGCTCTTCGGCGGCGCATGGCCCCATTCGGGGCAAAGAAGGAATGGAAATATGCCGTTCATCGCATCGGTTCATTGCCTCCACCGAAACCTCCGCCGGCCCTTACATCCCGCCCCGGTTGCTATTGGACCGGCGTTGTGATACAACTCAGTGGATCATAAAACGACCCGAACGAGGCGTAACCGACAACATGAGCGATCAAACGGACGACAAAGAGGTCATCATTCCCCCGGCCATGGCCGAGTTGGAATGGGTCTGGGTCCTGACCCACCCCATCACCAAGCAGCGCGAATCCATTTTCGTCATCGAGATGAGCGAAGAGGGCCGCCCGGCCCGCCGCATCGTGCCGATCTTCGAAAACCGCGACGACGCGGTCGCGCTGAAACCCAAGCTGTGCGCGGACAAGCCCGGCGAATACGCCGAGCAGGCCATGCGCCTCAGCGAGGTGGGCAATTTCGCGGCCAAACACAAGCTGGAAATCATGCTGCTGGACGGGGCCGGCGTCATCCAGGCCCATCTGGAAGCCCGCCTGGAACAGGTTTCGGTGCATTGACGGAACCATGCTGATCCTGGGTTTGGAAAGTTCCTGCGACGAGACGGCCGCGGCGGTGTTCGAGGACGGCGGGGAAGCGATAAAACCCGCTCCCGGACGATCAATTTCAACTAGACCGCTGTTCCGCGGCGTAGTGCCCCATTCGGGGCATGGGGTGGTGCTCTCCGGCGTGGTGCGGAGCCAGGTGGACCTGCACCGCCAATACGGCGGCGTGGTGCCGGAAATCGCCAGCCGGGCCCACCTGGAAGCGGTGGACGTCATCAGCCGCGAGGCCCTGAAAGCGGCCGGCCGGACCCTGGCCGATCTCGACGGCCTGGCCGTGACCCAGGGACCGGGCCTGGTCGGGGCGCTTTTGGTGGCCTTAAGCTTCGCCAAAGGCCTGGCCTTGGCCACGGGCCTCCCCCTCACCGGGGTCAACCACGTCAAGGCCCACGCCCTGGCCCCCTTCATGAGCCGGCCCGGCGGCGACCCGGCGGCGGTGCCGGATTTTCCCCTGGCCGCCCTGGTGGTCTCCGGCGGCCACACCAATCTTTACCGGATGGACAGCTATCTGGATTTCAAGCCCCTGGGCCGCACCCGCGACGACGCGGCCGGCGAAGCCTTCGACAAGACGGCCAAACTGATGGGCCTCGGCTACCCCGGCGGCCAGGTCATCGAACAGATGGCCCGACGGGGCGATCCGGAGGTTTTTCGCCTGGCCCGGCCGATGCTGCACGAGGGCCTGGATTTTTCCTTCAGCGGCCTCAAAACCCAGGTGCTCACCCTCTACAGGGACGGCAACCTGGCCGCCAAACCCGCCGACGACCGGAGCCTGGCCGACCTGGCCGCCGGCTTCCAGGCGGCGGTGGTGGAAGTGCTGGTGACCAAGCTGGTGCGGGCCTGCCGCCAGATCGGGGCCCGGGGAGCGGTCCTGGCCGGCGGGGTGGCCGCCAACGGGGCCCTGCGCCGGGCGGCCGAAGCGGCCCTGGCCGAGTTGGACCTGCCGCTGTATGTCCCGCCCCCGGCCTGGTGCGCCGACAACGCGGCCATGATCGCGGCTCTGGGCGCCCGGCAACTGGCGGTCGGGGAAAACCTTCTGAACCTGGCCGCCGAGGCCTACCCCCGCTGGCCGGTGGCCTGACATGACCGCCCCCCTGATCCGCGATACCCTGAAAGAACTGGGCCTGGCCGCCTCCAAAAGCCGGGGCCAGAATTTTCTGAAAGATGAGCAGGTCGTCGCCCGCCTGGTCGGAGCCATCCTGGCCGCCGCCGGGCCGACGGCCGATATTCTTGAAATCGGCCCCGGCCTGGGGGCCCTGACCCGGCCGCTCCTGGAAGCCGGGGCCCGGGTGCGGGCCGTGGAACTGGACCGGGGCCTGGCCGATCACCTGAGTCACACCCTGGCCGTTAAATACCCGGAACGCCTGACTATTATCCATCGCGACATACTCAGCCTGACCGCCGCCGACCTGGCCTCGGAACGGCCTTTCCACCTCTGCGGCAACCTGCCCTACAACATCTCCAGCCCGGTGCTCTTCTGGTTTCTGGAGCACCGCCGTTTTTTCTCCGGGGCCGTGTTCATGCTCCAGAAAGAAATGGCCCGGCGGCTCACCGCCAAACCGGGGACCCGCGATTACGGCCGCCTGGCCGTGGCGCTCAATCTGTGGTGCCGCATCGACGACGTGATGACCGTGCCGCCCTCGGCCTTCCACCCCCGCCCGCAGGTGGACAGCGCGGTGGTGGCCCTGACCCCGGTGCCGGAGGCCGAAGAGCCGACCATCACCCCGGAGACCCTGGGGCGCTTCACCGCCGCCGCCTTCGCCGCCCGCCGCAAGACCCTCTTCAACAACCTCCTCAAACCCTACGGCCGGGACCGGACCATCGCGGCCCTGGCCTCTCTCGGCCTGGACCCGTCCCTCCGCGCCGAAGTCCTCCCTCCCCCCACCCTCGCCACCCTCGCCGCCCTCCTCCACCAGGGCTGAGCCCTGGACCCACCGGATGCGCCTGGCGGCGCATCCGCCCCGAACCCGCTTCGCTGGGTAGCCGAGGCCGCAACGTTTGGGCCGCCGGGACCATCGGCCCGTTGAAATGAACAAAGCCGGCGACGCCGGCTTATACCGATTCTCCATCAGGATTGCTTTTATTTCGTCGGCCAAGTCAGTCAGGTGAGGCGGGCCGGTAATATTAACCCGGCAGCTGACGAAGTCGATTCTCGGACGGCCAAGTCCAGCGATTTCGGGCTTTGGCGAAATCGCGAGTGTGACTTATTTAGTTGCCGGAGTAATACTTCAGAGGGCGGACGCGTGGGCCCCGACCGCGTCGCCGACGCGAAGTTTCGGAGGTCAACGCCGTCGCTGGCGGCGTGGTTGGGCAGCGGCCAACCGGCGAAGTTTTACCGACCCGCCTCACCGGGCGAACACAGATATCGCCATCTTGCGGGAGATTCGGCATTAAGAGCTTATTCGTAAATAATATTAACTTTTCTAAATGCAATAATAGCAGCGGCCAAATGCAGTAGCGCGATATGTGGGCCAGCTTTCTTTTCAAACCGTATCAACAGCTTTCTGAAGCGATTGAACCATGAATGCGCGACCTCCACGATCCATCGGCGGGGCTTATAGTCAGGGTTGACGACTTTGTCTTGCCGTTCTGTGCTCCGGCCGCGCACATGCGGGATATAATCAGCCGACTCAACAATCAGCCGAGCTTTTTGTCCAGTATACCCATTGTCTAAACAAAGATTTTGCGGGCTGTCCGGTCTCGGTATTACAGCTCCCTACACCATGGAGTTGATGTTCCTGACGTCATGAACATTGGCTCCGGTTACGTCTAATGACAGCGGGACC
>JAVBLB010000094.1:0-26212 GCA_031553735.1 Candidatus Adiutrix sp. | reverse complement strand
ACGGCCCCCTAAACGACGAAGAGTGGACCATCATGCGTCTGCACACGGTCTTCGGCGGGCAGATACTGGAAGGCTCGAACATCGGCTTTCTGCGTCTCGGCGAGGTCATCGCCCTGACCCACCATGAAAAGTGGGACGGTTCGGGCTATCCGCACGGCCTGGTCGGCAAACAAATTCCCATGGCCGGGCGCATCGTGGCCGTGGCCGACGTCTTCGACGCCCTGATGTCCAAACGGCCCTACAAGCCGCCCCTGACTCTCGAGCAGACCGTGGACATCATCCGCGCCGGCCGGGGCACTCATTTCGACCCGGTCGTGGTGGACATTTTCATGAATTCCCTGCCGGAGATCATCAAGCTCTGGACCACCGCCCAGGCCGAACAGCACATGGTGCTGGCCAAGCACAACCACAACCTCGACGCCATCCACGCCTGCTGAGGCCGGGGCCGCGCCGGGGCGGATCGCGGCGGCTGTGGCGGCTTAATACATTTTGGCCCCCCCGAAGACCGGGCGCCCCCCGCGCTTCGGGATCGAACGACGGCGCGACGGGCCGGCCGCGTGGAGATTCCATGCCCAAAGTCAGGCCTTTGCGCCTTTTTTTTATTCGCCACGGTCAGACGGAGCACTTTGACCGGCCGCCTTTCAACGGCTGGCTGGACGCCCCTCTGACCCCGACGGGCCAGCGGCAGCTCGACGAAGTGGCGGCGGCCCTGGGGAGCATCGATTTCGAGGCCGTCTACTCCAGTGACCTCAGCCGGGCCGTCTACGGCGGCGAACGGCTGGCGGCCCTGACCGGACGTCCCCTGGTCAGGGATCCCCGCTGGCGGGAAATGCATTTCGGGCGCTGGGAAGGCTGGAACTATCAGCAGATCGCGGCCGATGACCACGACCTGATCCACCGGATCTTCTCGGACGAGGGCGCCGAGGTGCCCTTCCCCGGCGGCGGGGAGAGCGCCCTGACTTTCGCCCGCCGGGTGGAGGAGGCCCTGGCCGATCTTGGTCGGCGGCATCCCGACGGCGGCCGGGTGGCCCTGGTGGCCCACGGCGGCGTCTGCAAGGCTCTGTGGGGAAGCCTGCTTAAAATGCCCCACCAGGTGGCCTGGCAGGCCATCCGGCAGGATTTCGCCGCCGTCAACGTGGCCGATCTCTACCCCTCCGGTCATTGCGTGGCCCATCTGATCAACGGCTATCTCGGCCCCGAGGGCTATCACCGCCCCGGCCCCGGCCTGGACCGCCTGCGGGGCGACGACCTCTTCTGAGCCCGGCCGGGCCTTCAAGCCGCAAATACGAAAGCGACGCCCTCCGGGGCTTGGAACTAATCTGGATTATGTACTTCCCGGTGGCCGGCATAGAGTTGAGTCCCCTGATCCCGCTGGTGATCGGGCTGGCGGTGTCGGTGGTCAGTTCCCCGACGGGCATTTCCGGCGGCTTTCTGATTCTGCCGATCTGCGTGAATTTCCTGGGGTTCACCGGCCTGGCGGTGAGCCCCACCAATTTCATCTTCAACGTCGTGGCCATGCCTCCGGGCCTGTGGCGGCTGCACCGGGAAAAACGCCTGATGTGGGGCCTGGGGGGCCTGTTGATGCTGGGGAGCCTGCCGGGCATCTTCGTGGGCACGATCCTGCGCTGCACCTGGCTTCAGGACGTCGCCGACTTCAAAATCTTCGTGGCCCTGGTCCTGGCCGCCCTGGCCTGGGGACTCTTGCGCGGCCTCAGGCGGACCCGGGCCCACGTCTTCCGGGCCGAGCGGACCTTCCTCCAGAGCCGGGGGCAGAAGCCGGCCGACCTGGTCTGCTCCTATCACGGCGGGCACATCCAATTCCAGTTCGCGGGCCAGGATTTCAGCGTCTCCATGAGCGGCCTGGTGCTGGTGTCGCTGGTCGTCGGGCTGGCCGGGGGAATTTACGGCATCGGCGGCGCGGCCATCATCGCCCCGCTTCTGATCAGCCGCTTTCACCTGCCGATCTATGTGGTCAACGGGGCCGCGCTGTTGGCCGGTTGGGCCGGCGCGCTCTTCGGCCTGTTTTCCTACGAGGTGTTCTGGCCCCTGGTTTCCGGCCAGGCCGCCGTCGCCCCCGACCTGCGGCTGGGCCTCTTCTTCGGCGCCGGGGGCATGCTGGGGGTCTACATCGGTTCGGCCCTGCAGCGGTATTTGCCGCCGAAACCACTGAAGATATTGATGCTGGTTCTGATAACCACCCTGGCCGTGCAGAATTTCGGCCTGTTTTGAGCCTGGCGGCCCCATCAACCCATGATTGCTCCCACATCCGGATAGGCCGATGAAACTCTTGATCCTCTCTTGCTCCAGCCTGACCCTGACCTGGCTGAGCCTCAACAGCCTCCTGTTCGCCCTGGCCTATTGGGGTCACGACGGAGCCTTCATGCCCGCCCTGGCCGGGGGGCTGGGCCTGTTGGCCTCCGCCCGGCTGCTCCTGGCCACGGTCAGAATCTACCTGCCCCCGAAAAACCGGCGCGCCGGGGGCCTTTTGGATTGATTTTTCGCGAAAGCCCCAAAAGAAAGCGGACGGCGGGAATCCCGCCGTCCGCTTTCTTTTGGGGTGATGAGCGGGCTTAAAAATCGGAAAAATCGTCATCCATCGGAAATTCCTCGTCGGCTTTGGCGGCTGGCTTAGTGGCCGTTTTGGGCGTCGCGGGAGGGGCCGTCGGAGATGCGGTGGGCAGACTCCGAACCGCCGGCCGGCCGGCGGTCCGGACCGGAGCGGCCAGGGCCGGGGGCTTCGGCGCCGCGAGCCCCGGCCGGCGGCGGCCGGAAACCGGGGGCCTGGGCGGCCCGGCCTGGGCGCCCCGGGCCAGTTGGGCCAGGGCGTCGACGGCATCCAAAAGCAGGCCGGCCTGCCGTTTGAGATCCGAGGCCGCGCTGGCCGATTCTTCGGCGGCGGCGGCGTTGCCCTGGGTGACCTTATCCATCTGGGTCATGGCCGTGGTGATCTGGTCGATACCCTGGGCCTGCTCCCTGGAGGCCGCGGCCACGTCGCCCAGGAGATCCCCGACCTTCCGGCTGTAGTCGGCCACCGAGCCGAACCGGTTGTTGGCCGTCTCCACCAGACAAGCGCCGGACTTGATGTTGCCGATGGTGTAGTTGATGAGCTCGGCCGTATTCTTGGCCGCCTCGGCCGAACGGATGGCCAGGTTACGCACCTCTTCGGCCACCACGGCGAAGCCGGCCCCGGCCTCGCCGGCCCGGGCCGCCTCCACGGCCGCGTTCAAGGCCAGAAGATTGGTCTGGAAGGCGATTTCATCGATGGTCTTGATGATGCGGCCGATCTTCTCCCCGGAGGCGGCGATGTCGCCCATGGCCCGGCCCAGATCGGTCATGGCGGCCAGGGCCGTCTGGACCGCCCCGACGGCCTCCCGCATCAGCCCGTCGGCCTCGCCGGAATGTTCCGCGTTGCGGGCGGTCATGGAGGACAATTCCTCCAGGGCGGCCGAGGTCTCCTCCAGGCTGGCCGCGTTTTCGGTGGCCCCTTCGGCCAGTTGGCCGGAAGCGTCGGCCAGCATGGTGGAAGCTTCGTCGACTTCCAGGGAGCCCTCGGAAAGGGCGTCGATGACCCGGCCGATCCGGCGGTTGACGTTGGCGGTGATGAGCCAGCCCAGAAGCAGACTCAGCGCCAGGGCCGCGAGGGACCCGGCGACCTGGGCCCGGGTGACCCGGGTCACGGCGGCGTAATTATCGCCGGAAAGACGGCCGGTGGTTTCGAGGACGCCCGCCAGGAGCTGGCCGGTTCGGCCGGTCAGATCGTTGATCAGGGCCACCCGCCGGGTCAGGCTGTCGGCCCAGTCGGCCATGGCCTGTTTATACCCGGCCGCTTCCTGGCGCATCCCGCCGGCGGCGGCGGCCATCCGGTCCAAAATCCGCCGGGCCTCCTCGTCCACGGCCGTCTCCAGGTCTTTGCGGACGTTGATTTCAATGGCGGCCGCGTTTTTTTCCAGGCGCTCGACCAGGGCCGCCGAATGGTTGCCGTAGGCCTCCCAGATGTCCAACTGCACCCGGGCGCCCAATTCCAGAAGTTCGGAGGTCAGAAGCAACCGGCTTAGGCGGTATTCCCTTTTGGCGGTCGTGCTGCCGATGTCGAAGCCGTGCTCGACCAGCTCCGACCGGGCCCGGCCGGCCTGAAAGGTCTGGAAGGCCATGGCCTCGCGGACATAGGTATCGCTCAGTTCCATCAGCCGGGTGCGGGAATTGACGATATCCCGGCCGATGGCCTCCAGTTTCGTGAAATTGTCGCCCATTTGAACCAGAAAGCCGTCCGCCTCGCCGGCCAGCGGGCGCAGGGGACCGAAGCCATCCTTGCGGTCCACGAGCCGCCGCAGGGCGGCCAGAGCCGTCACGGCCTCCTGGTGGTGCGCCAGGGCCGCGGCCATGTAGCGGGCCTCCTCGTTGAAGGCGTAGCCGCGAACTTCATAGATGGCCTGGGAGAGGGCCCCATTGAGTTTGGAAACGGCTTCGACGGCCGGCAGGCATTCCTCCCTGATGGTTTCCGACGAGATGCGGACCGGGGCCAGCAGATACAAAGAGACGGCGGAGAAAACCAACATAATGACGATCAGCGAGGCGAATCCCAGGCGGATCCGTGACGATAGTTTCATTTGGCTCATGCGAAAAACCTCCGGCCCGGGCCGTGAAAAAAAAAGCGGCTTCAATAGTAAGTCGAATTAGTGTCAATTTTTCATCAAAACGAGCGCCATCAGCGTTCGCCCGGGTGGGCCGACCGGGAACCGTCGTCGGCCTCAATAAACGAAACGCCCCCGGCCGGCTCACGAAAAAAGAGCCGGCCGGGGGCGAAACGCGGTCGCGGCGGCCGGGGCGACGACTCAGGCGTCTCCATCCCGGCGGTCGGCCCCGAAAGGGGCCATGCGCCCTCGACCAACAAAGTTGGCGAGCAGCCGAAAAGCGGTTCAGCCGAATTGATCGTCCGGCAACTAGTTGATCGCTTCGCCGCGTTTCAATGGAGCGACGGTTCTTCCGTGGGGCGGGCCTTCGCCGCCGGCCACTTAAAAGCCCAGGTCCATCCCCATCCCGCCGAGATCCTCCACAGCCAGGATGCGGTCGATATCCAGAAGAATCTTCACGCCTTTGCCGATTTTGGCCATGCCCAGGATGTATTCGGTATTCAACTGAGAGCCGAAGGTGGGGGTGTCCTCCACGTCCTCGCCTTTGATGTTGGCCACCTCGGAGACGAAATCCACCACGATGCCGATCCGGACGAAGGTCTCGCCGCCGCCCCCGACGTCCACCACGATGATGCTGGTGCGGTCCGTGTAATCCAACTCCTCCATGCCGAACTTGAGGCGCAGATCCACCACCGGGATGACCTGGCCCCGCAGGTTGATCACGCCCTTGACAAAGCCGGGGGTCTGGGGCACGGTGCGGATGGGCATCATGCCGATGATTTCCCGCACTTTGAGAATGCTGATGCCGTATTCCTCATTGGCCAGGGAAAAAGTCAGGAATTTGCCTTCCTGACCGGCCGACCGGCCCTTGACCACCGGCGGGCCGTTGGATGCGGAAGGGTTGATGTGCATAAGGCTACTCCAGCGATTCATGAAGTGATGAAAAAAACGGAAGCGCGCCCTGACCCGGCCCCAACGGGATCCGAGCGGAGCGAAGCCTTGAACTTGAGGTAGTATGCCATACTTCGCCGAAAAAGCAAAGACCTGGCTAAAATATTAGTCTCCGCCCGGGGATATAAAAATGCCCTTGGCCTTCTCAGCTAAGACCAAGGGCGAAGAGTGGGTTACTCAACAACGTGAACCGGTGGTGCGCGCAATACCTTTCCCGCTCACGCCCCCCGTCCGCTGGCCGGGGATTAATCCGGTCTCGGGCGGGAGTCCTTTCTCCCTGAAAGACGCATCGTCGTACCGGGCGGTGTGGTATCTACCCCGGCCTACTCGTTCCAGACCGACACTTTACCAATATCCTGGAATGGGAGCGAGGCGTCTTTCGTGATTACAATATACCTCAGGTCCGTTCAAATTGCAAGCCCCCTGGCAACACTTGATCATCATTAATAAAAAAATAGCCACCCTTCGCTCCAGACTCCCGGAAGGCCGGCCCTCCCACCGGTTTTTCCCGGCCCCGCACCGCCGGCCGCCCTCCGGGCAGAGTGACGAGACGTCCGCCCCGGGCCCGGCACTGGACCAGATCCCGAAACTCGGTGAATGACAGCGGCCGGGCGTCGTCGGGAACCGGTCTCGACGATTCAGACCCGGCGGCCCCGCCGAAGATCAGAAAATCATTCTCACACCAGAAATACTCAATGGCCATGAATGCGTTCCCCCTGTATCCAGTTTCGAAGGACGGAAGCGACTGACCTTCCGTCCCGGCCGCCACAATCAGATCACGGTGAAGTTGCGACGCCGCCTTGCCCCCCGGCGAAGATTGCGAGTGAAGCGTTCGACTCACAGGCCGTTGGTGTGGAAAACCGTCCGGGAGCTGTAGAGCAGCAGGCGCGTTTTCAGGAAATAAATCCAGCGGTCGCGCCGCACCCCCAAAAACCGGGGCCGGTCGCTGGTGATATCGAAGTCGAAGACGCCCAGATGCGGGCGGGCGTGGACGATTCCGGCCAGCACCTTGAGACTTCTGCGGCGGCCGACTATTTCATGATGGATCCTGGCCGCCGTGGCCAGAGTGATGAGATTGTCGTCGTCGCGCCGCACCCCGAGCCGAAAGCCCCGGCCCCGGGCTCGTGATGGTCGTTTCTTCCGGGCCGCCTCTTCGACGGCGGATGTGGCCAAAGAATCCGAAAAATTACGCATGGAGGCCTCCTGAGGCGTTTTTTAAACTGGTGAAGTCAATTGAACCCGGCGCCGTCGCGATCCGGTCAAAGCGCGGCGGGTCAAGTCCAACCATCGCCGGCGAAAACCCGGTCCCGTTCACAATAAGCCAGAGCCCGATACCGCAGCGCCAGTTCCAGGTCCCGGGTCGGCAGGCCCAACCGACGGCAGTGGACCAAAAAATCGCCCACCCGCCAGCGCGTTGCCAGGTTTCGTTCCAATTCGTAAACGGCTTCGACCAATCCGTCGCCGGGCCAGCCGCCGTCGGCGGCCTCGGCCAGGGTCTGGGCGGACAAATCTTCGAGATATCGAGCGAGCATGGCCTTCTCCGGCGTTGAAGTGCGATCCGGAATTATTAATTACATATTTTATGTATAAAGTCAATATTAAAATAAATTATTTCTAAATTTACTGAGCACAGCTTTTGAATCAATGCCGTTAAATAAATTTAATAGATCTATTCTTGACTTATTAATGAAACCGATTTATAGTTAGAATATCTGTATAAAGGAGGAATCATGACCGATACCATCCTCATCGTCGGCACCCGGGCCCTGGCCGAAGCCCTGGGGGTCGGCCGCAATCAGCTCCTGGCTTGGCTGGCCGATCCCGAGTCCAAAATCCCGGCCAGCAAAACCACCGCCCGGGGCAGTTGGGTCGCCACCCGCCAGAATCTGACCGACTGGAGCAACGAGTATTTCAGCGGCCGCTTCCGCCCCGCCCTCAAGGCCCCGGGAGACCAGGCCGCCGCCGGGGTCTTGTCAGGGCCGGGCCGCGGCGATCGAAGCGGAGGGCCGGTCGCCTGCCCTCGCAATAAACCCTAAGGACCGCGCCGCCGGCTCCGACGAGGCGGCCCCCTGATCGAATCTTATTGCGAGATATCGTTTTATATAATGAAACCAGCAAAAAAACAACCGCTCCGCCCCCGGGCCGCGATCGGAGGCTTTGACTATCGGTTAAAAATGTAGTATTTTAGGAAAATATAAAGATGTCTGACGAAGCCCCGAAGGGGCCGCGTCGCCGCGACATCCTGGTGGCTGAACCGTGGCGGCCGAAATGTGACACCAAGAGCCACCAGCCTTCAGTGATACTACGGCGGGCTGTCGACCTTTGCGTCCCGGTCCGGAAGCATTCCGGCCGGCAGAGCCACTCCGCGGCATCGAACATCCTTCCCGGCCCGTTGGCCGTGAACGCCCGACCCTGAATGATGAAGGCCCTTGAGCCTCGCCTCGGCTGATTGCCCCCTGCGAAGGCCGATTGGGAGCCGGCGGGACGACGGGCGCGGCCCGGCTGACGAAGCCGCGCCGACGCTTTCCCCACCGGCCTGGAGAAACTGGATTACGTGAATATGGTTCATGAAGTGATAAACCCTGAAGAGGTGACCCGCGCGGACATCGCGGTATTCATACCCTCGTACCAGGAAGCCGACAATATCGCCCTGCCGACCAAAAAGGCGGCGGCCGGACTCAAGAAATTCTACCCGGACCTCTCCTCGGTCATCGTCAACTGCGACAACGGCTCCGGCGACGGCACCCGGACGGCTTTTTTCGAGGCCGAATGCGAAGTGCCGCGCGTGTATGTCTCCACCCCCCCCGGCATCCGGGGCAAGGGGGCCAACCTGCGGAACATCTTCCAGCTGGCCGCCGACTTCTCAGCCCGGGTGGTGGTGGTGGTGGACGCCAACCTCATCAGCATCAAAACCACCTGGATAAAAAGCCTGGTGGAGCCGGTCTTGGCCGGAAGCGCGGAATATGTGGCCCCGCTGTATGTGCGGCACAGGCACGACGCGCCCATCTCCCAGGCCCTGGCCTATCCCCTCACCCGCTCCCTGTTCGGCCGCCGGGTGCTCCAGCCCATCTGCGTCGATCACGCCTTTTCGGGCCGGCTGAATGAAATTTTCCGCCAGCGGGCCTGGGAGATCGACGACCGGGGCTACAAATCCGACCTGGGGCTCCTGTCCACCGCCATTATTCACCAGGCCCCCATCTGTCAATCCTTCATGGCCCACCCTCGGGTCACCACCCTCGGGAGCCTGGATTACGACCTGTCCAAGGCCTTCAGTTATGTCGCCGGCGCCCTCTTCACCCTGATGCTGGAAACCTGGGATTTCTGGAGCCAGGTCAAGCGGTCCCGGCCCACCATCCTGGCCGGGGTGAACGAGGCCCCCATGAATCCGGCCCCCCTGGTGGAAGTCGACCGCGACTATCTTCTGGCCAGCTTCATCGATTGCGGCCGGGAGTTCCGGGGGGTCTGGGTCGACATCTTCTCGCCCCCGGTGCTGGCCGCGGTGGAGCGGGAACTGACCACCGCCGTGAGCGGCGGCCTGCCGACCATGCCCATCGACCTGTGGTGCCGGGTAATCTGCGAGGCCGCCCTGGCCTTCAAGACGGCCGGCCCGAATTTTCGCCTGGATCTGGCCGGGGCTCTCGGCCCTCTGTTCTGCGTCAAAAACCTGACCAGCAGCCTGGCTTCGGAGACCATGACCGAGCGGCAGTACAATGCGGCCCTGGAAAGCGAAGCCCTGAGCTTTGAAATGGCCAAAGCAACCCTGGTGGAAGCCTGGACGGCCGGCGTTCCGCCGGACGAAGGGAACCGGCCATGAAAAAAGCCGCCCTGTTCGCCCTGGCCTGGCTGGCGGTCGCGGCCCTTGCCGGGCCGGTCGCGGCGCAGCAGTTGCCCGCGGCCAAGGTTCCGGCCGGCGAAAGCCAGACTCCCCTGCCCCGCCTGATTCTGGAGGCCCCGGTTTTCGAGGCCGGCGACGTACGGCCGGGGAGCGAAGTCACTCACGAGTTCACCTTCAAAAACGAAGGCCGGGCCGATCTGGTCATCGAAGGGGTGCAGGCCGGCTGTGCCTGCCTGGTGTCTTCCTTCGAGCCGACCATCGCCCCGGGGGAGACGGGGCGCATCACCCTGACCCTCAAGGTGTATCCGGAATGGGCCGGACAGACCCTGCGCCGGACCGCCTGGCTGCTGACCAACGACCCGCTGTCCCCCCAGGTCCGCCTGGTCGTCGGCGCCCGCATCCTGCCCGAAACACCCGCCCCGGACGCCGGCCAATAATATCGCTGGCGCCCCAATACGGCGCCTTCCGTCCACACGGTGAAGGCGGCATCGGATCGTCGGGGGCTTGGGGTCCGGCCGGCACCATAAAAACCGGCGTAATGACTGATAAAGGCATGGAGCCCGATTTTCACCGGGAACCATGCCTTTATCTTTTCCGGAGCGCCTGGCACCGGGATATTGACCCGCCGACGAAACGTATTCGGAGTGATTTGGTCAAAGCCCCAAATCACAAGACCTTGGTCGTCCGAGAAGGAATATGTTTAGCCGCCGAAGCTATAAAAAGCCGATGCGCGCCGTGGCCGGGCGGATTACCGGCCGCGCGCCCGGTAATCCGCCGGGCGACCCTGCTCCGGAGGCAGGGCCCGGCAGGCCTCGCCCCGGAAATTGTAATCAGTGATATATCCCTTCCGGTCGGTGGTGACCCGGGTCTCGCAGGCATAATCCCGGATCTCGGCCCGGTTCGGATAAAAGCCCGGGTAATAAGCGCCGAAAAAATTCCCGCTGTAAAAGCCGAGGCCGAACACGGGATACACCGATTGCACGTATTCCCGACGGTGCCGAATGAAAGAATACAGCCGCCGGCCGTCGGCATAGACGTACTCGTCCTGGGGCGGGCCCCAGGCGTTCACCAGTTGATCGATGTGCTGGCCCCGATAGCCCTCCAACAGCGCCCGGTATCCGGATTCCGTGGCCCGGGGGCCGCAGCCGGCCAGCACCAGGGCGAACAGCAGCAGACTGAAAACTCGTTTCATAAGTCCTCTCTTCCGTGCCGACCAGGCGGCACCCGGCAGAACAGGCCGCGAACGTGAGCCACTCATTCGATGTATCATTTTTCCGCTGAACCGCCGCCTGGCCGAACGTAGAAAGAACCGGACTTGAAGGGATCATCCTTTGACCAGGAATCCAAAAAGCGGGCGGCTTCGGTCTGACCGCTTTCGGCAATCGCCTTCAGCTTGGGCAGGCAAGCCGGTTCCATCCAGTCAATAATCGCGTCTTCGGCCATCATTGAACCGAAAGCGTTGATCAGCGCATTCTTGGCGACCGTGTCCAGGGCCAGAACCCGCCCGTAATAAGCAGTCGCTTTCGTCCAATTCTTTTTGCGGCCCAGGCCGTGAAAATACAAGTCGCCCAATTTAGTCTGGGCATCGGCATTCTTATCAAGATTTACCGTCATTCTTTTCAGAAAAAACTCGGCCGCCTGATAATAGCCCCGGCTCCAAAAAAAATCGCTGACCGCTGAAATTTCAATGGCCAGAAAACACAGGCCCAGAATAAGAATGGTCAGGCCGATTAATGAAACAGTCCAAAGAGGGGATTCTATAAACAACTGCCGAAGCCCCAAAAGAAATACTATAAGGACTAGTGCCCAGCCTATCTTCCGAAGTATTGGCCGGACGCCTCCACTTTTCAAACCTGGGGCTGTTGATTTTTCGCCGCCATGTTCCATAGCTGCCTCTTGTCCCAATTTTTGCTTGAGCCATACGCTGTTTTGCGAAAATCATCAAAGATGAAATTCCCTGTAAACAGAGAGAAAGCCCCCTCGTTCCGGCAAAAGCAAACCTGACGGAGAAGATTGCGGTTTTCGCGAAACAACTCCTGCGATGGAAGCGCTTGAACCTTCGCCCGTCAAAATGACCAGCCCCCGCGTCCCGTCACCCTCAGGGGTGTTCCCGCCAGCTCAGGATCACCCGGCCGATCAGGTGGACTTCGCCCGGGCGGCGGTAGATGGTCTCGTAAAAACTATTTTCCGATTCAATGGCCAGAAGCGTGCCCGGGGCGGCCCATTTCAGGCGCTTGACCGCGCACTCGCCCTCGTCAAAATCCCAGCAGAGCACGTAGATGCGGCCCTCCCGCAAATTGTGGATGTCGTTTTGGGCCAAATCGGCCAAAACGATGCCCCCTTTGGCGATGAGCGGTTCCATGGAATCCCCGCCCACCCGGAAGGCCTGAAGATTCTTGGCGTTGCGCCGGCCCAGCGAGGGCCCGTGCACCGCCACCGTGCTGGTGTTTTCGTCGTCGGTCACGGGAATGGAGCCCCCGGAACCGGCGGCCAGGCGCATGTGGTCGGAAAAGGGCACCCGAAAAAAGCCGGCCGGCTCCTCGTCCCGGGATTCCTCTCCCGTCGGGATATCCCGCCGCAGCCGCGGCAGCCCCAGCTCCGCCCGCCCGAGATCCAGAAACGTTTCGTAATCCTGATAATCCAGGGCCTCGGCGATCCGCCGCCGCAACTCCTCCGAGCCGCTCTTCCGGCCCTGAAACAGATCGTTGAGATACGGCGGGGAAATGCCGATCATTTCCGCCAGCTCCCGCTGTTTATACCGCCCGTCGTTCGCCTTCCGCAAAGCCGCCTGAAAGATGTTGTTCACGGCGCTCTCCTCCGATCCGGCCTGACCGCCCCCCAGACAAGGCGGATTCGCCCGGCCGGGCGATAATACGCCCGCCCGTGACTCTGTCGCAGCGGCGCCCGCCCCGTTTGGGCCCGCCTTACGGCGTACTCGTAATCTATTATATGCCATTAGAGTAAAAATGCAATTAACTTGTGGCATATAATTTTATCTATTAGCATATTTTTCGATTGACAAAGTTACTCTATTAGCATACTATCTGCTTAAAAAAACCTATCCCCAATGTGTCGCGACCATCACCAGGCCACCGGCACAGTGGGCGGAATAAAGAGGAGCGTCACGGTCCGGGCCGCCCGGACCGCCAACCAGTCATCATTGAACGCCGGCCGTCGGAAAACCGGCGGACGCACCGGCCTGCCGGTCAGAAAGGGGAGACCATGAACACCTACGTCACCATCGACGGGCGCGAACTCAGCCTCGGAGCCCTCAACGACATCCTGGCCCGGACCTGCCTGGCCCTCCACGGGCTCCGCCAGCTCATCGGCGACACCCTGGACGCCAGCGAGCTGGGAGAAAAGGAATGCGGGCGCCTGACCCTGGCCCACCTGGCCCTGGCGGCCATCACCAGCCAGACCGAGAACCTCATTCCCGACTGGCTGGGAATCGCCGGCCCCGGATCGGCCGGTTCCTGAAGCGCAACCGGGCGGGGCGGGAGATACCCACCGTCCCGCCCGGCGCCGATCGCGGGTCAGAAATCGAGGTGGTCGTCGTGATGGCGAGGCAGGGCCCGGGGGGACCGGGAGCCCTCCATCGGTTTCCGCACCGGGGTTGGGTTCAGGTCCGGGCGGTGCCCGGCCCCGTGCACCAGGGCGGTCATCGCGTCCACCGCCTCCAGGAGGGTGCCGGCCTGGAGCGACAGCTGGCCGGCCGCGCTGGCCGCCTCCTCGGCCGAAGCGGCGTTGGACTGGGTGACCTTGTCCATCTGGTCCATGGCGATGGTGATCTGGCCGATGCCCTGGGACTGTTCCTGGGAGGCCGCGGCCACTTCGGCCAGCAGTTCGCCCATTTTGGCCGCGTGCGATTCCACGGTCCGGAAATTTTCAGCCGTGGCGTTGACCATCTCCGAACCGGAATGGATGTTGGAGATGGTGGAGGCGATGAGATCGGCCGTGTTCTTGGCCGCCTCGGCCGAGCGGATGGCCAGGTTCCTCACCTCGTCGGCCACCACGGCGAAACCGGCCCCGGCCTCCCCGGCCCGGGCCGCCTCCACGGCCGCGTTCAGGGCCAGGAGATTGGTCTGGAAGGCGATTTCATCAATGGTTTTGATGATTTTTCCGATTTCGTTGCCGGAGACGGAAATCTCCTCCATGGCCCGAATGACGCTGGCCATGGAAGTGTCGGCCTTGGTCACGGCGACGTTGGCCTGGGACATGAGCGAATTGGCTTCCGTGGCGTTGTCGGCATTGCGTTTGGTCATGGAGGACAATTCCTCCAGGGCGGCGCTGGTTTCTTCCAGGCTGGCCGCGTTTTCCGTGGCCCCTTCGGCCAGGGTGCCGGAAGCCGCGGACAACTGGCCGGCCGCGCCGTCCACTTCGTGGGCCCCCTGGGAAAGGGTGTCTATGAGGCGGTTGACCGACCCGGTGATGCTCCGGGTGATGAACACGGCCATGACCATACTGATGATCAGGGCCACCCCGGCCCCCAGGAGCAGCACCAGGACGACCCGGTCGGCCGCCCGGGTCGAATTGACGGACGTTTTGAAGGCCATGTCGTTTCCGACCCGGCTCAAGGTGTCGGCGTTGTCGGCGATGCGTTCAAGCAACACATTGCGTTCCAGAGCCTTTTGAGCCGACTCGACGCTGTCCCGGGCGATCTGGTCCAGGGTGCTCTCCAGGGTTTTCAGGGAGTCCGCCAGTTTAGTGACGTTATCCCGGGTCGCATCAGTACGGGCATCGGCCCGCAGGGCATCGGCGGCGGACTGGACCGCGGCCAATTTTTTCCGGGCTTCGGCGAAAAAGTCCGGTTGCCCCTCGATGAGCCCCCGCAGGGTGAGCACGAGCATCTGGTACGACCCCTCCTGAATGTCGTGCAGGCTCTCGATGCGTCCCAGGCGCCGGGCCAGGTCGGCCGGCGGAGCGCCACTGTCGAATTCCTGTTTCTGGAGCTCAGTCTCCCGGGCCAGGTTGGTTTCAATGTCGGCGACCAGGCCGGCCTGCCCGTTGATCAGGCCGGCCCGGCCGACGGCCAGCCGCTTCTGCCGCGTCGGCACTTCCCCGACCAGTTTGGTGTAGCCGGCGTAGTCCTCGCGCAGGGCCCGGAAAGGATCCAGGATTTCGGGAATGTTGATGGTCCAGGCGTTGGGTGTTTTCAGATTGTCCTCGACGCCTTTGAACGTCTCCAGGACGGCCGCCCCGAACCCTTCGGCCTTCCGCCAGATGCCGTCGTCGTTTTTCATCATGAAATTGCGCACCTCGGCGACCTGGCGGGCCGAGTTGTACCGGATCGCGGCCGCCTCGTCCAGGAGCGGCAGGACGTTTTCACTCAAATCGTTGGAGCCGAACTGAACCGGCCGCATAAAATAATAGACGACACCGACAAGCGCGACCAATATGGCATTGGTCAGAACAAAACCCATTACGATTCTGGTTCCCAGTTTCATGAAAAACTCCCGCGGCCGCCGTTTCACGGCCCGCCGACCGGCCCTGACGGCCGGCCCTCAAAGTACACACCCAGGGCGCGGACACCCGGCCCACCATGCCAAGCCCGGATCGCGGCGGCCGGGACGGGGGCTTCACCATCCCATCCTTGTACCCCGAACACCATCAAAACCTGGCCATAACCCATAAAAATACAATTTTAAAAACAATTTTTAGTGAGACGCAACCACCACCGGCGGCAACCAGCGTCAGGCGGGGCCGACTACAGCCTTTTTTCCCTCCCTCCCGGCCTTTTCAGGCCGCTTTCAAGGAATAATCAAAAAACAAAATTAGATATATAGTTATCATATTTCATAAGTAGAATCAAGGAAGAATGCTGAATCCGAAGGCTTGAGCGTTTGCGCTTTAATGGTCATATATAAAAGCAAAACGCGCCAACACCCGGGCGCTTTTCATTTCAAGCCATGAACTTTGCATTGAAAAGTGCTCTAAATGCGCGACATCATAGGCGAATGGCGCCGTCACCCTGTCGGAGATGGAGCCCGTCGAGCGCCGAGCGATCGCGCCGGGACGGAGAGTCAACCGCATCCAACCGGCGCCAGGCGGCCGATGCGCCGGTTCCGGTACAGGCTGCGGATGGAGGTGATTGAGCCCTCGTCCCGGCCGAATCGTTCTACGAGTGATATTTGCCTATCGGCTGGTAGGGCGATGATGTGATCCGACCATGACGAAGTTGCGGCGGCGAATGGCCCCTCCGGTTTTGAAAAATCGCGCTTTTCAATCCCGCCCCCCCTGGGATTCTTTCACCAGCCGGCGAAAAAAACAACCTCCGGTCAAACAACAAAAAAACCTGGAAAAATCAATCTGATTTTTCCAGGTTTTTTTAGGACGATGATGCGATCCAACCATGTCGAAATTGCGGCGGCGCAGGGCCCCATTTAAGGTCCCGACCGCCCGGGACGGAGCCCGGTCCAGCCCTCGCCGGTCCGTGAACTCAATATTTAAGAACCTTCAGCCCCGGTTCGGCCAGATTGGCCAGGCCGGAAGGCAGGGTCGCCGGGGTGATGAGGTATTTCCGGCCGCCCGCGGTCACCACCCGGCCGGTGATGGTCAGGGACATGGTCGGGCCCCCGGCCGGGGCGGTCAGCACCAGATTGCGGCGGGCCGTCAGGTCGAAGCCCTTCAGAACGGCGTCGATGACCGCCGGGCTTTCCTTGCCGCTGGTGATCACTTTATAGCCGTTTCGGCGCAGGGTCTGGCGGGCCTCGGCCGGCAGCTCGCCGAATTCCAGCACCACTTTGGCCTTGCCCGTCTCCCAGAGGACCGGGGCGGTCAGGCCGGGAGCCACCGTCTCACCCGCGCGGCTGGCCAGGTCGAGCTGGACGCCCTCCCGGGGCTCCCCGCCCAGAGCCCGCACCAGTTTGGCGGCCATGAGGGCCGGGTTGGGATCGCTGAGATCGATCACCGACAACTCGGCCGGGGGACCGGACGGGGCCTCGGGGCCTGGCAAGAGAAGATTGCGGTGAATATCCATCACCTTGATGCCATGGTCTTCCAGAAAGCGGGTCCAGGCCGGGTCGGTGCGGCGGTCGAGAGCCCGGGCCCGGTTGATGACCAGGGGCTGGCCGGAGTTCCAGGCGGCCTGGGTCGGCCAGACCATCCAGTCGGCGGCTATTTTCAGCAGGATGTCGCCGCCGCCCTCATAGGCCTGCTCGCGGGTATACACGCGGAAATAGCCGCACATCGAAAACAGGCGGCCCAGGACCCGGTCCACGGTCTCGCCGCGGCCGGTGCGGAAGATTTGATACGGCGGGGTGAGGCCGCGCAGTTTTCTCATGACCTCCCGGGGCATCCGCGAACCGGGGTCCAGCACCACCCGGCCGCCGCCCGACAGGGCCACCAGCGGGAAGGCGGCGGTATCCAGCTCCACGCCCCCGTCGCCTTCGGGAATCAGCAGTTGGCCCTGGCTGTCCACTTTTTCTCCCAGCCGGGTAAACAGGAGGGCCAGGGTGTTTTTGGCCGTTTCGGTCGCCTCGTCCGGCAGTTCGAGCACCCCGGCCCGTTCGCTCGAGCCCGTGGCCCCGGCGCCGGCCCCGGCCGTCCGCCGGCCCTCGGCCACGGCCGCGGCCGCGGCCCGGACATCTTTGGGGTCCACGCCGGCCATGGCCGTCAGGTAATCCCCGGCGGCCGGAATCCGGATCTCCGCACCCACCATGATCAGGTTGGGATTTTTGATTTCGGGGTTCAACCGCAGGGTGACTTTCAGAAGGTGGCTGTAAATGAGATCGCGATGCAGCCCCTCACGCCGCAGAAGTTTTTCCAGTGAATCCCCCTTCCGCACCTGAACGGTCCGGTAAACCACCCGGCTGTCCGATTCCATGGCCAGCGCGCCGGGATTGCCGGAAGGGAAATCCAGATCGGGAGCCGCCGCCGGCGCCGGAGCCGAGGCCGGCGCGCTTCCGCCCGCCGGCCCGGTCGGTCCCTCGGCCACCTGGACCGGCGGCGCTTCGGGTATCACCTGGGTCGGTTGAGTTGCGGCGGCCGGCCCTTCCGGCTGGGGCTGTCCTTCACCTTGACGCATCACCGTCACCACGGCCGGCTGCTGGCGGGGCTGGGTGCGATGAATCACTTTGACCGTTTCCATCACCGGGAGGGGGGGGGCCGTACTCGGGGCGGTCCCGGCGGTCTGTTCCGGGGCCGGCGCGGCCTGGGCGGCCTGGGTCCCCGGCTTGGCCGGCAGATTCAGCATCTGTCCGGGGACGAGGGCATTGATATTTTTGAGTTCGGGATTCAGGCTCTTGATCAGGCGCATCATCTGGGGTTCGTCGCGCCTGGAAGTCAGAAGGCCGCGACTTTTCATGATCTTGTACAGGCTGTCGCCCCGCTGGATCTGATATTGCTCCACCTGCGCCTTGAGGTGTTCGGACCCGTCGACCTCCACTTCCTTGATCAAGGTCATGGTATGGTCCACTGACGGCTGGGCCGGAGGGGCCGATTGAGCCGGAGCCGCCGGCTGGGGCTGGGCGGCCGGCTGGGCCGGAGCGGTCGGGCTGATGAGCGCCGGATTGGAGGTGGTGAAGCTCGCCTCGGGCTGGGCCGCCAGCGGTCCGGCGGACCAGCAAAGCCCCAGAAGCGCCGAGGCCAGCCCCAGGGCCGTCACGGCCAGACAAGAGTGGAGGCGATTGAAGCTCGATCCCGCCTTATCCGTTCCGCAAGCGGAGCCTTGAGACCGGCCGGCGAGGCGATGAGGCGGCCCGGCCGTGGCGACGTCGCGGCGGCGCGCCGCTTCCCCGGAGCTGCGTTTTTTCCACAAAATTTTCATTGTCCTACCTTTGGGAACCTCTAAAAATTAGCCAGTTCTCGGTGGCTTAAAAAACAGGCGCAACAATGCCCCGGGGGGGCAATGCGCCGCCGCGACCTCGTTATGGCCGGGTCGCGGAGGCCGGGGCGAAGGCTCAACCGTCTCCCCCCTTTTTTACAAGACTTGCGGCGATCAAGTTCCCGCCGGGGCGGCGCATGGCCGGCGAAGCGCTTTGGAGGCCGCGTTAAAAATCGTCGTCATCCATGGGAATGGCGGCCTCCAGCCGCGATTTCCGTTCCCGGTCCTCGACCGGCGATCGATAGGCCCCGGCCGGACGCCCGACGGGCCGGGCTTCCGAAAGCCCGGGGGCCTCCGCCGTTGAAGCGCCGTGGACGGCGGCCCGGCCCCGGTCGGGCCTCGACGGGCGGGACGAGAATTCCATCGCCGCCAATTTTTTCACGGCGGCCGACGGTGCCGGCCGGCGATGCGGGGCCGCTTCGGCCGAACCCTTCACGATGATGGTCATTTCGGTCAAAGCCTCGCCCAGGAGGGCCGCCTGCCGGTTCAGGCTGGCGGAAAGCGACTGGATCTGACCGGCCTCGGCCGCGTTTTCCTGGGTCACCTTGTCCATCTGGGCGATGGACTGGTGAATGTTTTGAATGTCCAGGGCCTGACTCTGACTGGCCAGGGCGATCTCCCCGATGATGGCGCTCATATGGTCGCTGTTGGCCACCACGGAAGCAAAGCTCTCTTCGGCGTCGCCCACCAGCCGGGCCCCCTGGTTGATGCGGTCCATGCTGCCGGCCAGGATCAGCGCGGTGCTCTTGGCGGCCTCGGCCGACCGGTTGGCCAGGTTGCGCACCTCGTCGGCCACCACGGCGAAGCCCACCCCGGCCTCGCCGGCCCGGGCCGCCTCCACAGCCGCGTTCAAGGCCAGAATGTTGGTCTGGAAGGCAATTTCCTCCACCGTTTTGATGATCTGGCTCGAAGCCCGGCTCGAATCGCGGATCTCCTCCATGGCCTTGGAAATTTCGCTCATGGCCTCGTTGGCCTCTTCCACATGACCCTTGGCCTCGGCCATCAGGTCATTGGCCTGGGCCGAATGGCCGGCGTTGCGCTTGGCCATGGTCAGCATTTCTTCCAGGCTGCCGATGGCTTCCAGCACCGCGGCGGTGTTCTCGGACACCCCCTGGGCCAGGAGCCGGCTGGAACTGGAGAGTTGATCGGCGGTCTGGGTAACCTCCGCCGCCCCGTCCTGAAAGTGCCCGATCACCCCGCCCAGAGGCCGGATCGCGCCGCGCAAGAGCGCCAGGGCCAGAACGATGACCAGCGCCAGGGTCAGAGCCAGACCCGCGAGCATCAGGCGGACGATCCAGCGGCCGGCGGCCTCGCTGTCCTCCATGGCCCGGGCGGTCAGCGTCCGGGCCTCCTGATTGAACCGGGCCAACTCGGCCAGGATCTTCTCCCCGCCCCGGGCCAGGTCGGTTTGAATCCGGACTTTTTCCCGGATGGCCCCGGTCAGTTGCCGGTCCAGAGTATCCAGGCGGCCGAACAAGGCCCGCAGTTTTTCCCGAGTGTCCTGATCCAGGGCGGCATATTCGGCCGCCGCTTCAGGCCGGATGTCCGGCTCGGTCCGGGCGTCGCCCCCCCACAGCAGGGCCAGACGCCACTGGACCAGGCTCAAAGCTTCCAGGGCTTCGCGCCGCCGGCCCTCCCGGCTGCCGACTTCGGTGAACGGCCGGAGCAGCTCCGCGCTCTCCCGGTCGATCCCCTCGAGTTCCCTCCGGATCTTGACCTGGGCGCCCAAAGTCAGGGTCAGCGCCTCCACCCCGGCCCGCAAGCCGCCCAGGTCCTCCAGCAGGGCGGCCAGCCCGGGCTGGAGCCGGTGCAGCGCATGGGGGGCATCCAGGCTGGCCACCAAGCCCCGCCCGGTCTCATCCACCGCCTGGATGTGTTCCCGCCACTTTTCGAGATGAACCTCGTCTCCGGAAGCGGCGTAACGGGCCACCTGGTCCAGGGCCGAGCCGACGCCGCCGGTCAGTTCCTGGGAGGCGATGAGCGTCGGCACCAGGTCCCGACCCAGATTGTCGGCCAGAGACCGGATGGTGTTGACCCGCTGGAGGATGAAGCCCAGAAGCGAAGCCACGGCCACGAAAACCAGGGCGAAACCGAAAACGAATTTGGCGCTCAGGGTGAGTTGCTTCACAATTCGGCCACCTCGGGGCCTCCTTTAGGCCAAGGCGATGGAACCTTCGCCCCGGACGCCGTGACCCGGCCATGACGACACCGCAGCGACGGCCGCTCGCCCCTTCGGGGAAAGTCGGAGGCGGCGCGTCATCCCGGCCTCATCGCTCCACGAACGATTCCCGACTATCGCCCGGCGGGAAGCGTCTGGCTCCTCCGGGGCACAAACCCCAGGCGTCAAAAACTGTATTCGATATATTTTCAGCTATTTTCCAGCATTTGTCAACCCGGCCGCCGGGCTCAGGCCGGCTTGACCACCAGATTGGCCAGCTTATCCGGCACGTAGACTTTTTTGACGATGACCTGCCCTTCCAGCCACTTGGCCACCGCCGGATGCTCCAGCACCTGGGGTTCGATGGCCTCCTGGTCCAGGCCGGCCGGCAGTTCCAGCTTGGCCCGGACCTTGCCGTTGATCTGGATGACGTATTCGACGGTCGAACGGAGGGTCTCCGCCTCGTCGTAGGTCGGCCAGCCGCCGCTGAAGACCGTGTCGCCGTGGCCGAGCAGTTCCCACATCTCTTCGGCCATATGCGGGGCCAGGGGGGCCACCATCCGCACCACCGCCTCGGAAACGACCCGGTTTTTGACCCGGTTTTTGGTGACGTGGTTGATGAGCTCCATCAGCCGGGCGATGGCCGTGTTGTAGGAGAAGCGGGCCAGGTCGCCCGTGACCGCCTTGACCGTGGAATGGAGCCAGAAGCGGGTTTCCCGGTCTTCAGGCCCGGTTTCCGCCAGGGCCTCGCCGTCCTCCGGCAGCACCGCCGCCCAGAGACGGTCCAGGAAGCTCTTCATGGCCCGGACCCCGCCGTCCCGGAAGTCGCCGCCCTCCAGGTAGGCTCCCATGAACATCAGATACATCCGGAAGGCGTCGGCCCCGTAGGCGGCGATGTATTCATCGGGGTTGACCACGTTGCCGCGGGATTTGGACATCTTGTTGCCGTCGCGCACGATCATGCCGTGGGCCACGAAGCGCTTGTAGGGTTCGTCGAAATCCAGAAAGCCGCACTGCTTCAAGGCCTTGCAGAGCCAGCGGCTGTAGAGGAGGTGCAGCACCGCGTGTTCGTTCCCGCCCACATACAGGTCCACCGGCAGCCATTTGCGGGTGCGGGCGGCGTCGAAGGGGCGGTCGCCGAACTCGGCCGAGGGGTAGCGATAGAAATACCAGGCCGAGCAGAGGAAATTGTCGGAGACGTCGGTCTCCCGGGTGGCCGGGCCGCCGCAGGTCGGGCAGGTGGTGTGGAAGAACGTCTCGTCGCGCTTGAGCGGCGAAAAGCCGCTGCCGTCGGGCCGGTAGTCCTCCAGATAGGGCAGAACCACCGGCAGGTCCTTCTCCGGCACCGGCACCGCCCCGCAGTGCTCGCAATAAATGACGGGAATGGGCGGCCCCCAGTAGCGCTGGCGGCTGACGCACCAGTCCCGCAGCCGGTAATTGATCTTGAATTCGGCCAGCCCCTTTTCCTCCAGCCGGCGGGTGATGGCCGCCCCGCCCTCGTCCTTGGCCGGCAGGCCGTCGAATTCGCCGCTGTTCACCAGCCGGCCCTCGCCGTTGTAAGCTTCTTCCAGCCGTTCGAACAGGCTGCCGTCCGGGGAGACCACCTGGCGGATGGGCAATTGGAAGCGGGTGGCGAAGTCGAAGTCGCGCTGATCGTGGGCCGGCACGGCCATGATGGCCCCGGTGCCGTAGCCCATGAGCACGTAATCCGCGGCCCAGACCGGAATTTTCTCCCCGTTGACCGGGTTGACGGCATAGGCCCCGGTGAAGACCCCGGTCTTGTCGCGGCCCTCGGCCTGCCGGTCGACCTCCGAAAGGCGGGCCGCGCCCCGGCGGTATTCCTCCAGATCGGTCCGGCGGTCGGGCGCGGTTATCGTATCCAGCAGGGGATGTTCCGGGGAAAAGACCATGTAGGTCACCCCGAACAGGGTGTCGGGGCGGGTGGTGAATATCTTGAACTCCGGCCCGCCGTCGATCCGGAAGGTCACCTCCGCGCCCTGGCTGCGGCCGATCCAGTTGCGCTGGGCGATCTTGGTCCGCTCCGACCAGTCGATGTGATCCAGCTCATCGAGGAGTTCCTGAGCGAAGGCGGTGGTCTTGAAATACCACTGCTCCATTTCCTTTTTGGTCACCGGCGAGGAGCAGCGCTCGCACTCGCCGTCGACGACCTGTTCGGCGGCCAGGACGGTCTTGCAGTCGGGGCACCAGTTCACCGGCGCCTTTTTTTTGTAAGCGAAGCCGTTCTTGTACAGGGTGACGAACATCCACTGGGTCCAGCGGTAATAGTCGGGGCTGGTGGTGTCCACGGCCCGGCTCCAGTCGAGCATCAGGCCGACCTTCTTCAACTGGTTTTCGCGGAAATTCTCGATATTTTTCGGCACCATTTCCGCCGGGTGGCGGCCGTGCTTCAAAGCGAAGTTTTCGGAGTGCATGCCGAAGGCGTCGAAGCCCATGGGTTCGAAGACGTCGTAACCCAAGAGGCGGTGATAGCGGCCCTGGATGTCGGAGCCGACGAAGGCGAAGACGTTGCCGACGTGGAGTCCTTCAGCCGAAGGGTAGGGAAACATCATTAAATTATAAAACGGCTTCTCCGCCGCGTCCAGGTCGAGGCGATCGGTGCCCCGTTCCTCCCATTTTTTTCGCCATTTGGCTTCCACCGCTCCGGGTTCGTACTTGGCCATAACACTCCGCCTGAATCGAAAAACTTCAAGGAAATCGCTTCCCTCAGATTGAATACACGTAAAATAGCACTATAACGCAACCCCGAACTCCGGTCAAGACTCTAGAGCGCTTTTCCATTTAAAGGATAATGAGCAGGAAATGAAAAGCGCCTGGTTGTTTACGCGTTTTACAATGTATGAAGGACAGATGTATTGTGAAACGCTCCCGGGCCGGGGGCGGTCAACTTTTCACCCCGCCCGCCGGGGCGAAATCGCGGCGGCGCCCGGCCTTTTCGGAGCCCGGCGACCCACCGTTTAGGGGGTGTTCCGGGATACCCGCTATCCGGTGCTTGCCGGACAAGGGGTTTTGAGGTCAAACTCCCCGGAGGCTCCGTATTTAGAGATTGACAGGCGGCGGGTTTTTTGTCACAATTCAAAGCTAGTTATTTATTGTAGGATGGAGGCGATTGAACCTTTGTCCTGGCCGCCGCGATCCGGCCATGACGCGGTCGCGGCGGCGTCCCGGGGAGTATTGGCGGCGCAGCAACCTAATTGGTGGAAACGGGTGGAAGATGGCACAAATTTTCGCATTTCGAGAGGATCGGCTTGGGTTTCACTACGAACTGGGCCAGAAGGCGATTCTGGGACGAGCCCCGGAGTGCGACCTCCTGATCTTCGACCGGAGCGCCTCCCGCCACCATGCCGAAATATTCATGGTGGACGAGACCTATTACATCGCCGACATGGGCAGCACCAACGGCACCCTGGTCAACGAACAGCCCATCACCCTCCAGACCCGCCTGGCTCCCTTCGATTCCATCAAGATCGGCCAGGAGCTTTTCATTTTCGAGCCGGGCCTCCAGGTGGTGGTCGGCCCGGCCCCGTCGGCCCTCATCATCGAATCGCTCCACGAGGACGTGCACGATCTGATGACCTCGCCGGCGGCCGAAGCGGCCGCGGCGGTCGACCCGGACGACGTGCCGGCCCTGATGGCCCTGGCCCACCAGTTGAACCAGGCCGTGGAGATGGAGTCGATCGAGGCCATCCTGCTGCACTACCTCCACGAGCGCTTCGAACTGACCTTCGGCGCCTTCCTGTGGCCTTCCAAGCCGCCGACCCGGCGCCTGATTTCGCTGTTGACCTCCCA
This sequence comes from Candidatus Adiutrix sp., assembly GCA_031553735.1. GTDB lineage: Bacteria > Desulfobacterota > Desulfarculia > Adiutricales > Adiutricaceae > Adiutrix. Next base: position 2,009 of record JAVBLB010000094.1, on the reverse strand, counting down.
TGAGGACAAACGGCTGCTCCTGAGCCACACCCCCTTCATCCGGGCCGTCCGGGATCGGGAGGTCCTGTTGTGGCCCAAGAGCATCACCGAACTGTCGTTCAGCGACGGCCACCGCCACGTGGCCCAGACCGACTGGCCCTCGCTGGTGGGGCCCCTGGCCGCGGAAGACGGCCAGGCCGGCCTGGTCTACCTGGAAAATCAGGACCGGCTCTTCACGGAAAAGGACCTGCGGTGCTTCGCCGCCCTCCTGGGGATCATCAGCCCGGCCATCGCCCGGCTGGCCGCCGAACGCAGCCGGCCCGCGGGCTGGAAGCCCGAGCCCTCGGCCGCCAGCGAATTTTTCATGTCTTCCACCGACACCCAGATTAAAATACTTTTTTCCACCGCCGCGCAGGCGGCCTCCGATTCGGGGGCCATCCTGGTCACCGGCGAGGCCGGCACCGGCAAATCGGCCCTGGCCGAATACATTCATAACGTCAGCGGCCGGAAGAACGGACGCCTGGTGCCGGTGAACCTGGCCGCCCTGCCCCCGGCCGACGTCGAGGCCACCCTGTTCGGCGAAATGCCCTCCGGCACCAGTTCCGGCCACACCGGGCTGCTGGATCTGGCCGACGGCGGCACCCTGTTTCTGCGGCACGTCGAATTCCTGCCCCCGGCCGTCCAGAAACTCCTGTTGATGACCCTGGAAGAAGGGCTGTTCTTCACCCTGGGGGCCCCCCGGCCCAAGGCCGTGGATCTGCGGGTGGTCAGTTCCACCTCCATCGACCTCTGGGCCCGGGTCCAGGCCGGCTATTTCCGCGAGGATCTCTATTCCCGGCTGAACCACGTCAATATCTCCATGCCCCCCTTGCGGGAAATCAAGCACGACCTGGAAAGCCTCCTGACCAACATCATGTCCCGGTCGGCTCTGGAAATGGGGCTGACCTTCACCGGCCTGGATCCGGCGGCCATGGAGTGCCTGCGGGCCTACAGCTGGCCGGGCAACTTCGTCGAGCTGCGGATGGAGGCCGGCTTGCTGGTGCTTTTCAGCCGCAACGGCCGGGTGGCCCTGGAAGATCTGCCGGTCCATTTGCGGATGGCCCCGGACAGCTTCATGGGTGAAGAGGGGGAACTGCCGCCGCCCCTCATCCGGGAGGCGGAACGGCATCAGTTGATCGGGGCCATGGCCCGTTGCCAGGGCGACCTGGAGACGGTGGCCGGCCTTTTGAGTCAGCGCCCGGAAAACGTCATTCTCAAAATGCGGGCCCTGGGCCTTGACCCCATCGATTATCAGGCCCCGGTGCAGTTGAGCCAGCCGAAGGACGGCCCCGGCGGAACTTCCGTACCCTCGGTGTGACCGTGAGCGGCCCCGTTTCGAGGCCAAAAAAAACGCCCCGTCGATGCGCATCGACGGGGCGTTTTCGTTTCAATCCGGCCCCTGACTCCAGGCCTTCGGAGGATGGGGCATCATATAAAAAAGAAACCGGGACTTAGGCGGAGTCCCGGTTCCCAACAACAAGGAGAATTTAGGAGTTTTAGCTATGGTCTTGGGCATGACCGTTGACAGAGTATACTGCAAGCCCTGTGCCACATGCCACGACAAATAAAATTTTAATACAACATGCTGATTTCAATAGAAATATTATAACGAATCACAGTGCTTTCCATTTTTTCTGGTTCAAATTTTTAGCCGACTTGAGGGTCGAAATACAAATTTTAGTACTAAAACAATATTTTGAACGCCCTGAGTTCAGAAATTGGGACCTCTTTTTTGAACCGCCCGAGCCCCGGACCGCCACCCCGAGCAATATGAAGCGTCGCAACACACCGCCCCCGTGGCCGGATCGTGTCATCGTCCTACCGGGCGATACATTTCGCATCGCTCATAGAGCGATTTATACCAAGTTGCAATCAAATTGCTTTGAATTTGATTGCAACTTGGTATGGCGGCGGTCTTCCGCCGCCCGCAAGTTTTTGAAAAATCAGGCTCCGCCTGTTTTTCAAAAACTTTGGCGTCCTGCATTCAATTC
>JAVBLB010000052.1:0-54136 GCA_031553735.1 Candidatus Adiutrix sp. | reverse complement strand
TGTTCGTTTTTCTCTGGGGGGTGCTCCACGCGGGCGCCGGGGGGCCCCCGGGGGGCCGCCCGCGGGGGCCACCCCCCCCACCGCCGCGATGCATCACCCCGCTTTCAAGCAATGATGGCCCCGCGCCGGGTTGTTATTTGGGGTTCGAAGGGGTATACTATCCAGGATTCACCGGTTTATCACGCAGACTTGAGGGGGATGGCGGCGATGGAGCCTCCATGCCCCGAATGGGGCCAAGCGCCGCCGTGATTCACATCCCACTTTACAAGCAATTACCCTGCAACCCGGCGCCGCGCCTCTTGATTCCGGCGCCGGGATTTGCTATAATTCTTCAGTTATCAGCCCAGGCTACTTTAACAGTATCGACGAGGAATCACGCCGGAGGTATCGAGGACCCATGGAACACCCCATAATGTTTCTGGCCGTGCTGGCCGACCTGATCGGCGGCAAGGCCGCTGAATTCGCCCACCACTATCCTCACGTCCTCTATTCGTGGCTGGTGATGCTGGTCCTGATCCTTCTGGCCCGCCTGGCCACGGCCCGGATCGCCATGGTCCCCAAAGGGCTGCAGAACCTCTTCGAATTCGTCGTCGAAACCATCGAGAACTTTCAGTTCTCCATCATGGGCGAAAAGGGGCGGCCCTTCTTACCGCTCATCGCCACCCTCATCATCTACGTCTTCTGCTGCAACATCCAGGGCCTGATTCCCGGCAGCTTCGCCCCGACCTCCAACCTCAACACCACGGCCAGCCTGGCCATCATCATCTTTATCATGACCCATGTGGAAGGCGTGAGGAACCACGGCTTCAGCTATATCAAGCACTTCCTGGGGCCCATGCCCGCCCTGGCCCCCCTGATGTTCGTCATCGAAGTGGTCAGCCACCTTTCCCGGCTCATCTCCCTGTCTTTGCGTCTCTTCGGCAACGTCATGGGCGAGGACCTGGTCATCCTGATCCTCTTCGTCCTGGCCGGCGCCTATTTCGCGCCCCTGCCGATGATGTTCCTGGGCCTGTTCACCGGCTTCCTCCAGGCTTTCATCATCACCCTGTTGGCCATGATCTACATCAGCGACGCCCAGGCGGACAGCCATTAATCGAGCGTTGATCGACCACCAGCCAGCCGCCGCCCCCGGCGGCCGGAAGCGCCACGCGCCATATCATTTATCTTATCGTCAGGAGTCAGACATGAAGAAGTCGCTTGTGTTCACCATCACCGCCCTGGCCGTGCTGGCCACCGCCGGCGTGGCCATGGCCGCGCCGACCTCCGAACCGGCCATCGCCGCCGCCGCCCTGGGCACCATCGGCACCATCGCCCTGGCCGCCGGCCTGGCCATCGGCCTGGCCACCATCGGACCCGGCATCGGCCAGGGCCTGTCGGTCTTCAGCGCCCTGCAGGGCATGGCCCGCAACCCGGAAGCCGCCGGCATCATCCGCACCAACATGATCATCGGTCTGGCCCTTCTGGAATCGCTGACCATTTACGGCCTGGTCGTGTCCCTGATTCTGCTCTACGCCTTCCCGCTGAGCAGCATCGTCACCGGCCTGTTCTAATCCGTCGCGCCGAGCGCTTTTTGGAAACAAAGCGGCTTCCCGGCGCTCCGGGAGGCCGCTTTTCTAGTCCCGAATTATTTTTTATATGATTATAGCTTCGGCGGCTAAACATATTCTTTCTCGGACGACCAAGGTCATGTGATTTGGGGCTTTGACCAAATCACTCCGAATAAGTTTAGTCGGCGGGTCAATATCCAGGACGGCTCACCGAGCCCGTCCCGTTTTGGTGGCGCCATGAAACTTGAACATTTTCCGGAAGATCTGCGGGATCATCTCATCCCCTCCCCCGCCGACGGCTTGAACTATCACTGCCTCAACTGCGGCCACGCCCACGCCCCCGGGGAGCTGTATTACACCTGCCCCGACTGCGGGGGCCTGCTGCTGCTGGAGGATGACCGCGAAGACCGGCTGCGGGAGCGGCCCGGCTCCTTCTGGCGCCGCCTTTTCGACCACCGGCGGATGCTGAACGTCCAGGCCCTGGCCGGCATTTTCACCTTCCACGAGTTCCTGGCTCCCCTCATCCCGCTGGAAGACGTCATCTATCTCGGCGAGGGCCACACCCCGGTGGTGGCCGCGCCCAAAGGCCTGACCGAAACCCTCGGGGGCCCGGTCTTCATCAAGCACGACGGGCAGAACCCCAGCGCCTCGTTCAAGGACCGGGGCATGGCTGCGGCGCTGTCCTACCTGAAGTACCTCATCCGGCGGCGGGGGCTGACCGAAGTGCTGGCCGTCTGCGCCTCCACCGGCGACACCTCGGCCGCGGCGGCCCTGTATGCGGCGGCTCTCGGCCGGCCGGTCAAATCGGCGGTGCTGCTCCCGAAGGGCAAGGTCACCCTCCCCCAGTTGAGCCAGCCGCTGGGGGCCGGAGCCCGGGTCTTCGAACTGCCGGGGGTCTTCGACGATTGCATGAAGGTGGTGGAGTACCTGTCGGAAAACTATCAGGTGGCCCTGCTCAACTCCAAAAATCCCTGGCGGGTGCTGGGGCAGGAGTCCTACGCCTTCGAGCTGGCCCAGCAGTTCGACTATGAAATGGGCGGCCTGGCCCTGTTCGTGCCCGTGGGCAACGCCGGCAACATCACGGCCGTCATGAGCGGCCTGATGAAGATGCATCGCTGCGGGATCATCGAAAAACTGCCCAAGATGGTGGCCGTGCAGTCCAGCCACGCCGACCCGGTCTTCCGCTACTACCGCCAGCCGGGGCCCGACCGGGTCTACCAGCCGGTAACCGTGCGGCCCTCGGTGGCCCAGGCGGCCATGATCGGCGACCCGGTCTCCTTCCCCCGGGTGGTGAAGATGGTCGAGGCCTACCAGCGCCTGGCCGGGCCGGACCGCTTCTTCGCCGTTCAGGTGGAGGAGCAGTCCATCATGAACCACATGATCCTGGCCAACCGGGCCGGGCTGACCGTCTGCACCCAGGGCGGCGAGGGCCTGGCCGGTCTTCGGGAAGCCCGGCGGCTGGGCCTGGTGGGCCCGGACGAGCGGGCGGTGGTGGATTCCACGGCCCACGCCCTCAAATTCGCCGAATTCCAGAACGCCTATTTCGACGACCGGCTGCGGGATGGCTATGAAGTCCAGGCCGATCCCCAATTGGTCAACCGCCCGGTGGATATCTCCCCGGCGGGGGTGCCGCTCCCCGAGGCTGGCCGGACCCAGAGCCCGGAAGACCGGGCCGCGTATGTCCGGGCCGCGGCCGGCGACATCGCCGCCGCCCTGGGTTTGAAAGGTCGCTGATGGCTCAGAGTCGATCCGGAAACAAGCCGCCGGCCGGGACCGGAAAAAAACGCCGGCCGGGCCCCAAGCCGTTCCGCCCCGCCGCCGGGGCGGAAGCCGGGTCCTCCCCGGCCGAGCCCCGCGAAGCCAAGCCCTGGCCGCGCCGGGGCCGGGCCGCCGAAACCGGGCCGAAACCCCGGCGGGACAATGCGCCGCGCGGGCCGCGCCATGACCGGGCTAGGGCGGCCGAGATGGCGGCCGAGATGACGGTCGAGGCGTCACCGCCCGTCCATCCCGAAACCCTCCGGCAACCGGCCGGGCCGCCGGAACTCCTGGCTCCGGCCGGTTCCAAGGCCGCCTGGGCCGCGGCCGTGGAGGCCGGGGCCGACGCGGTCTATCTGGGGCTCAACGACTTCTCCGCCCGGGCCTATGCCGACAACTTCTCCCTGGCCGAACTGGGCGCGGTCATCCGCGAATCCCACGCGGCCGGGGTGCGGATCTACCTGGCTTTCAACTCGCTCATCAAGGAAGGCGAACTGGGCCGGGCTTTCCAGCTTCTGGCCACCAGCGCCGCCCTGGAGCCCGACGCCTTCATCCTTCAGGATCTGGGGCTGGCCGCCCTGGCCGCCCGCCATTTTCCCGAAATCCCCCGCCACGCCTCGACCCTGACCGCGGTCCACAGCCTGCCCGGCCTGGTGACGCTCCAGAAGGCCGGCTTCAGCCAGGCCGTTCTGGCCCGGGAACTGGCCTTCGACGAGGTGGCCGCCCTGGCCGCCCACAGCCCCATCGGGGTGGAGATATTCATCCACGGGGCCCTGTGTTTTTCCTTTTCCGGCCTGTGTCTGATGTCCAGTTTCCTGGGCGGGCGCAGCGCCCTGCGCGGGGCCTGCACCCAGCCCTGCCGCCGCACCTATCAGCGGAGCGGCAAGAAGGGGGCCTTCTTTTCCACCACCGACCTGGCCGTCGCCCCGTACCTCCACGAACTGCGGCGGCTGCCCATCAGCACCTTCAAGATCGAGGGCCGGATGAAAGGGCCGGATTATGTCGACCGGGTGGTCCGGGCCTATCGGATGCTCCTGGACGTCCCGGATCACGATTGGCCCTACGCCCTGGTGGAGGCCGAGAACATCCTGGCCGAGGTCCCCGGCCGCCGCACCACCGGCGGCCCCCTGGCCGCCGAGATCGAAGGCGCCCTGGCCCCCTTAAGCGCCACCACTTCCGGCCTGAAACTGGGCTGGATGACCCCCGACGGCCCCGGTCGCGGCCAGGTCACCCTCGAACGGCCGGTGGAGGTCCACGACCGCCTGCGCCTCCAGCCCCGGGCCGGAGAGGAGAGCGCGGCCTTCAATCTCAAGACCATCCTGCTGGACGGCCAATCGGTGGACCGGGCCCCGGCCGGGAGCGAAGTCGTCTTGGGCGGCCCGAACCTCCCCGATCAGCGGGGCCTGTTGTTCAAGGTGGCCTCGGGCAACGAGGAGCGGCGCTTCCTGGCCTCCCCCCTGGTCAAGGCGGTCAAGGAGGCGGCAGCCGGAATCAAACTGCCGCCCCCCCGAACCCTGCCGCCGGAACTGAAGCCGGGCCGGCCTTTCTCCCGCCCGGCCGGGCGGACGGCCGGGCGGCCCGGTTTCTGGGTCTGGCTGGAGCGGGCCGAAGAGTTGCCGGAACTGGCCGAATTCGAAGCCCAGCGGATCATCCTGCCCCTGACCGTGCCCAACGTCCGCCATCTGCGCCACCACCGCCGGGGCCTGAAGGAGGCCGCGAACCGGCTGGTCTGGAGCCTGCCGCCCCTTATTTTCCACCGCCGCCAGGCCTTGTTGACCCGGGAGCTGTCCGCGCTCATCGAGAGCGGCGCCCGGGAGTTCCTGGTCTCCAACCTGGGCCAGATCAATCAGATTCAACGGGCCGGACGCGAGATTCCGAACCTGGCCATCTGGGGCGACCACCGGCTGGGAGTGTTGAATCACCTGGCCGAAGCCGCCCTGACCGGGCTGGGCCTGACCGGGGTCACCCTCAGCCTGGAAGCCGACGCCGAGACTTTCCAGAATCTCTGGCAGGCCCCGGCCGCCGGCCGCCGCCTGGCCTATCTCTACGGCCGCCCGGCCCTCTTCACCGCCCGCTATCCCCTCGACCAGCGGCAGACGGCCATCGTCAGCCCCAAGGGCGAAAAATTTCACCTGGCCCTGGAGGGCGAGGCCACCGTCGTGCTGGCCGAACGCCCAGTCTTCATGGCCCAGTTCCTGAAGATGCCGCCCCACCCCGGCCTGGCCGGATACATTCTCGACCTGCGCGGCGAAGCCCGCCCCGCTATTCGGCTGCGGGAATTGAAAAAAGCCCTGGCCGGCGGCGGCACCGGCCAGGGCTCGTCCTTCAATTTCAAACGGACGCTGATGTGATCCGGAGTCAGGGCGGCCATATCGCCCCATTTGGGGCTTTGTGACTGCAGCGGGCCGTGCTATAATAACGTTTATGAAAAAAGACGGAGGCGATTGAACCCTCGCCTCGGTCGCCGTGATTCGGCCGTCAGGCCGTCACGGCGGCTCCCGCCCCTTTGGGGCGAAAATATTGATCGCGAGGCGCCACAGTTTTTGAAAGCCGGCGGAGCCTGATTTTTCAACAACTCGCGGGCGGCCGCTCACGCGGCTCGCGAAGGCCGATACGGCCTCGCGGGGCGATGCTTTTCGGCGAAACCTGATCCAACCCGGGCGGAGGTGCGACCATGAAAAACGTGATGGCTCTGATTATGGCCGGCGGCAAGGGAGAGCGGCTGATGCCCCTGACCGCCTCCCGTTCCAAGCCGGCCATTCCTTTCGGCGGGCTGTATCTGCTGGTGGACATCACCCTGTCCAACTGCATCAATTCCGAGGTCTACAAGATCCTGGTCCTGCCCCAGTACAAGAGCCAGACCCTGATTCAGCACCTGGAGATCGGCTGGAGCATCTTCAGCGGCTCCCTGGGCCATTTCCTGCGCATCGTGCCCCCGCAGATGATGCGCGGCGACAAGTGGTATCAGGGCACGGCCGACTCCATCCGCCAGAACCTGGAAATGATCGAGAAGGAAAAACCCAGCCACCTCCTGATCCTCTCCGGCGACCACGTCTACAAGATGAACTACGCCCTGTTCAAGGACTATCACGTGGAAAACAACGCCGACGTCACCATCGCCGTCATCGAGACGGCCCGGGACCAGGCCCAGGACTACGGCGTCCTGCAGGTCGACGGGTATTACAAAGTCACGGGCTTCCAGGAAAAGCCCAAGAACCCGGCCCCCATCCCCGGCGACCCGGAACACAGCCTGGTCTCCATGGGCATCTACCTCTTCAAGGCCGAGGTGCTGCTGGATCTCTTAAAGCGCGACGACAAGCCGGATTTCGGCAAAGACATCCTCCCCAACATCCTCGACAGCCACAAGGTCATGGCCTACCCCTACCGCCGGGAAAACCGCATCGAAGACGTGGTCTTCTTCACCGACGAAGGCGGCAGCCGGGCCGAACTGCCCATGGAAGTGACCCCCGACTCCGGCTACTGGCGCGACGTCGGCAGCCTCGACGCCTTCTGGAACGCCAACATGGACCTCTGCGGCCTGACCCCCTTCTTCAACCTCTACGGGGTGCGCTGGCCCATGCGCACCTGGCAGCGCCAGTTCCCGCCGGTCAAGACCCTGTCGGTGCAGAACGAAGAGGGCGAATACCTCCACGGCCAGACCATGGATTCCATGGTGGCCCACGGCAGCGTCATCGGCGGCGGGGTGGTGCGCAACAGCATCCTGTCCTACAACGTCTCCATCCACCGCGGGGCCGAGGTGGACGAATCGGTCATCATGGAAAACGTGGACGTGGGGCGCTACTGCAAAATCAAGAAGGCCATCATCGCCGACGGCACCCGGATCCCGGCCGGCACGGAAATAGGCTTCAACCCCAAGGCCGACCGGGAGCGTTTCCACGTCACCCCCCGGGGCATCACCGTGGTCACCCGCCACGATTTCGCGGATCGGCCGGAAAAGCCGGCCCCGCCCGCTCCAGATAAGCCGAAGGCCGACAAGGCGCTGAAAGCCGACAAGCCGGCGGCCAAGCCTGAGAAGACGAAAAAGCCGGGCAAATAAAATGAAAGCCGTCGCCCCCTCCGTTCTCTCCGCCGACTTCACCCGCTTGGGCGAGGAATTGCGGGCCATGGAAAAGGCCGGCGCCGACTACCATCACCTGGACGTGATGGACGGCCACTTCGTGCCCAACCTGACCTTCGGCCCCCTGGTGGTGGAGGCCGCCCGCCGGGTCTCCTCCATCCCGGTGGACGTTCACCTGATGATCACCGACCCCCTGACCTACGGGCCCATCTGCGCCCGGGCCGGGGCCGATTTCGTCACCCTGCATTTCGAGGCCACGCCCCACGTCCACCGCGTCCTGACCCACATCCGCGAAGCCGGGGCCGGAGCCGGCATCTCCCTGACCCCCTCCACGCCGGTGGAGGTTTTGGGGCCGGTCCTGAATTATGTGGATCTGATCCTGATCATGAGCGTCAACCCCGGCTTCGGCGGGCAGGCCTTCATCCCCGAGTCAGTGGAGAAGGTGGCCCGGCTGCGCCGGTTCCTGACCGCCAACACCAGCCGCTCCATCCTCATCGAGGTGGACGGCGGGGTGACCGACAAAAACGCCGCCGCCCTCTACGCCGCCGGAGCCGACATCCTGGTCAGCGGCTCCTATCTTTACGGCGCGCCCGATTACGGCGCGGCCATCGCCAGTCTCAAACGCTGAGGCCCGAAACCGGGCCATGCGCCGCCGCGGCTTCGCCACTGTCGAGCCGCGGCGGCGCATGGCCTTTATCACAACCCAAAGGAACTCCCCGAACGTGTCCACTCCTCTCTTGACCCGCGATCAATATTTCCAGGCCCTCGGCCAGTGGCATCAACCCTATCATGAGAGCTACCTGGCCATGTATTCCAGCCAGTGGGGCGGCATCGTCACCGATCCGGCCCTGTGGACCGTGCCGGTGGACGACCATGTGGTCCACCGGGGCGACGCGGTCTTCGAAGTCTTCAAATGCGTGGACGGCCGAGCCTACTGCCTGGAGGACCACCTGTCCAAGCTGGCCAACACGGTCGGCAACCTGGCCATCAAGATGCCCCCGGATTTCGACCGCATCCGCGACATCCTGCGCGACCTGTTGCGGGCCGGGGGCGAAAAGGACGCCCTGATGCGCCTGACCGTCACCCGCGGCCCCGGCGGCTTCACCTCCAACCCCTACGAGAGCCCGCGGGGGCTGCTGCTCATCACCTGTCTGCGGCTTAAGCCCTACAGCGACGAAAAATATGGAAAGGGCGTCCGGGTCATCACCGCTCCCTTCCTGGCCAAGGACCCGACCATCGCCACCATGAAGGTCACCTCCTACATCCAGAACGTGCTGGTCAAGAAAGCCGCCCTGGACGCCGGCGCCGACTACGCCGTCTGCTTCGGCCGCGACGGCTTCATGACCGAGAGCTCCACCGAGAACATCGCCGTCATCACCCGGGAGGGGGAGCTGTTGGCCCCGGAGTGGAACATCATCCTCAAGGGCAGCACCCTGACCCGCATCATGGCCCTGGCCCAGGGGCTGGTCAGGGAAGGCCGGCTGAGCGCCGCGCGCCACCAGGGCATCACCCAGGCCCAGGTGCTGAACGCGGCCGAAGCCATCGTCTGCTCCACCACCACGGACGTCCTGCCCATCACCACCTGGGACGGCCGGCCGGTGGGCACGGGCCGCCAGGGCCCCATCGCCCGGGAGCTTCTGATGCGGATGCGGGAAGAATACACCGCCCCGGCTTCGCCGCTCCTGACCGACCTGTGGGGCTGACGTGAACCCAGCCGCCCGCTTCAATGCCGACCTGCCGTTCATCTCCGCCGGCCTCCCGGGCCTCGGCGGCCGGATCAAAGACCGCCCCGAGCATTTCCTGGTCGAGGAGATCCCGCTCTACCCGGCTTCCGGCGAGGGAGCCCATCTCTACCTGACCCTGCGCCGCGCCGGCCTGACCACCCGCCAGGTGGTGGAGGAACTGGCCCGGCGCTACGGCGGGCCGGCCGAGGCCATCGGCTACGCCGGGTTGAAGGATAAAGAGGCCGTCACCACCCAGACCTTTTCCCTGGCCACCGACATGCCTGAGGCCCAGGCCCGGGAGTTGAGCCGGGGCGCGCCCTGGGAAATCCTGACGGTCAGCCGCCACCAGAACAAGCTGAAGGTGGGGCACCTGTTGGGCAACCGCTTCACCATCGTTCTGAGCGAACCCCACGGCGGGCCGGCCGAGGCCCGGGGTATTGCCGACCAGTTGAAAGCCCACGGGCTCCCCAACTATTTCGGGGCCCAGCGCTTTGGCCAGGAGGGCGACAACGCCGAGGCCGGCCTGGCGCTGTTGAAATCCGGCCGGCCGGGGCGGAACTGGCGGGACAAGTTTCTGCTCTCCGCCCTGCAATCCTTGATTTACAACCAATATCTGGCGTCGCGGATAGAGGCCGGCCTCTTTGAGGTTGTGCTCACCGGCGACGTCTGTAAAAAATACGCCACCGGGGGTCTCTTCACCTCCGAAGACGGCGAGGTGGAGACCGGGCGGCTGCGGGCCGGCGAACTGACCCACACCGGGCCCATCTTCGGGGCCAAGATGAAACCGGCCCAGGGCCCGGCCGCCGAACTGGAGGCCCGCGTTCTGGCCGAACTGGATTTGACCCCGGCGGCGGTGGCCAAGGCCGGAGCCGGCGACCGCCGGGCCAACCGCCTTTTGCTGCCGGATCTGGAAGTGGCCGAACACGAAGCCGGGCTGGCCTTCACCTTCAGCCTGCCCAAGGGGGCCTACGCCACCTCGGTCATGCGCGAATTCACCCGGCCGTGACGTTTCAGGCGCGATGAGCTGGTTGATCGACATCGACGGCTGGATGGACGGCCTGACCGAACGGCTGCGGCGCGCTTTCGGCGGCCGGCTGCTTCTGGTCGGCCTCCAGGGCAGTTATCAGCGTGGCGAGGCCGGCGCAGACAGCGACATCGACGCGGTGGTGGTGCTGGATACGCTGGATCTGGAGGATTTGAAGCGGTATCGGGAGCTCCTGGCCGCGATGCCCTCGGCGGATAAGGCCTGCGGCTTCATCGCCGGCCGGGAGGAACTGCGGAACTGGCCCCGCTACGAAATCTTTCAGTTGGTGTGGGACACCCGGGTTCACTTCGGCCGCTTCGAAGGGCTGGTCCCCGAGACCGGCCGGGCCGACCTGGCGGAGAGCGTGAAGATCGGGGCCGCCAATCTCTATCATGCCGCCGCCCACACCTTCGTCCACGGGGCTCCGGAAGAACGGGCCGCCACGCTCCGGGCCCTGGCCAAAAGCGCCTTCTTCATGCTGCGGCCGCTCCACTACCTGCGCAGCGGCGAATACGCGGCCACGAAAAAAGAGATGTTGAATCGACTGACGGGGCTGGATCGGGACATCCTGAGCGCCGGGTTTTCCTCCGGCGCCGCCCCTGAAAGCGGTGACGAGGCGGCTGTGGAAGCCGGTTACGGCCGGCTCATCCGCTGGAGCGCGGAACTCCTGAAAACCTCTTTCTGAGGGCCGCGCCTCCGGGGTTGACAAACGACCGGTTTTCCGTTTGAATTGCAAAGCCCCCAAGGGGCGATGCGCCGCCGCAGCCGCGTCACGGACGGGCTGCATCGGCCGGGACGGATGTTTAATCGCCTCCGTTCTTAGAATATCGGCCCGGCCGATTCCGGAGGGAAGACCCATGAAGCTGACCTGTCCGAAATGCCACGCCAAGTCCATCATCGCCGACGAACGGGTGCCGGCCAAAGGGGCCTGGGCCAGATGCCCCAAGTGCAGCGAACGGTTTTTCATCACCCCCCAGGGCCAGGGCGCGGCGCTGGGCCAGGCCCAGCCGGCGAGCCCGGCTCCGTCGCCGGCCCGGGAACGCAGCGAGGAAGCCCAGCAACTCCTGACCCGCCTGAAAGCCAAAAGAACGGAAAACGGAACCCCGCCCCCCGAGGACGGGGCCTATGAATCGGAGGTCATCGTCTTTCCGGAGCTGGCCGCTTCCCCCACCCCGTATTTCATCATCCTGGGTGTGATGAGCCTGTTTTTGGTGGGCCTGGTCATCCACGCCTTCAACTCCGCCTCCATGCCGCCGCCCGCGACGCCCAGGTCGGCGCCGCAGGTGGCGCGGCAATATGACGAGAGCTCTTTCGCCGCCGATCTGACCATGCTGCGTCGCCATTTGATCAACCAGGGCCAGGCCAACCGCCGGACCAAGCCCGCCGGCCTGGAAGCCCGGATATTTCAATACGCCCTGTCCCGCCTGGCTCCGAATGAATGCGAAGAGCTGGAATACCTTTTTCTCCAGTCGGCGCGGACTCTCGACGGCGTCACGGTCCTGGGCGTCTGCCAGGACCCCTCACGCCGGTCGCCTCAGTTGGATGTCCGTTGGCACCAGGGAATCGCCCAGGTCCGGGTGGTCGGATATGACAACTGGCTGTCCGTGGTCCTGATCTCTCGCCCGGGACGCGCCTCATCCCGGGCGGCCTCGGCGGCTGACGAAAAGTAATGGGGATCACTCGCAGAACGAGCAGGCCGGGGAGGCCCGATCTCCCCAACCGTTGAGGTTCGTCGCCCGGCGAAGCGATCTTGCCGCCCGGCAGACGATGACGCCCCGGCGGCCATGGCGTCTCCGGGGCTGGGACCGGGGTATTAAAAAATTTTATAAAAAATATTGTTATTTGATAACCAACAAAGCGCATTCCTCGAATGCGCTTTTTATTAATATAGTGATATGCCTATAAAAAATTTAAATAGCTTTTGGCCCTTTAATTGCTTTCAATTTGGGCGGCAGCCTCTGACCTGGCCCCGCGGACAATGAAAGGAGACCACCGTGCGGTTTATTCATAACCATTCTCTTCCGATTCCCTACCGGGCCTCCCGATCCGGCTTTCGATCCGGCCTGACCCTGGTGGAACTGCTGGTGGTGACGGTGATTTCGATGATCGTGGTGGCCGTGCTCTTCACGCTGCACCGGGTCACCGCTTCATATTACGTTCGGGAGGACGCCCGGCTGGAGCAGATGCAGAACCTCCGGGTGGCCTTGTATACCATCGCCCGGGATGTACGCATGGCCGGCAGCAGTTCCAAGTTGTTGGGCCCCCTGGTGAACTCCGTCAACATCTACGTGCCCGGCCAGGAGACTCTTTCCGGCGGCAAATCGACCATGGATCCCACGCCCGGCTGGTACACTCCCGCGGCCGCCAGCGCGGTCCCCGGGGCCCTGCCCATTTTCGGGATCGACGGCGGCAGCACCGACCCCGACACGCTGACTCTCTTCCGGGCCGAACCGGAATCGGTGGCCCCCGTCGGCTCGCTGAGCAGCCAGTGGAGCAGTAAAAACAAGTTGAACCTGGTGAAGTCCGTCCCCAAAGGTTCGCTTGACGACGGCGACATCATCGTCATAGTCAACGTCAACAACCAGGCGGTTCTGCTTGAAGTCGGCGACGACGCCAACGACGACGTCATCGACCCTGACAATCCCGGCAACGAAATTCCCCTTCGAACCGCGGGCCGTTTCTCCCCCAACTCCCTGCCGAGCTTCGTCACCTTTCCGGAAGGTTCATACGTTTACAATCTGCGGGACGCGGTCTTCGTGACCTACTACCTCGACGAGACGAATCACAACCTTATGGCCGATTATCATGACAACACGATAAAAGGCGACGTCACCGCGTCCGGAACCTCGTACCCGACCGGGACGGTCATCGTGGCCACCAATATCGACGATTTCCAGGTTTTCTATTATTGGACCGATACGAACAAAAACGTCCTCAACGGTCCGGTGGCCTCGGACACCAACGACCTGACCATGGATCCCGATACGGCCTTCCCGGTTCCGACGTCGTTGTCCTTTTCAACCCCGCCTGACCGCTGGGTCTGCGCGGTGGTTCTGGGGCTGGTGGCCCGCTCACCCCGCCCTGAAGAAAACATGAAAGACCTCACCCGCCCGGCCCTGTTCAACCGGGCGGCCGGGACCGTGGAAGACCGCTATCCCCGGCTGGTTTTGACCGAAACCATAGATCTCCGAAATTTCTGAGCGGCCAGAACCGTTCTGGAGAGACAGACCATGAAAAAACATCTTCGCATCAACATTCCTCGCGGGTTCACTTTTATGGAAGTGATGGTCGTCGTCGCGGTCATCGGCATCCTGGCCATGATGGCCGTGCCGGCCATCATGAGTCTGGCGCCCTATCAGCGTGCGCGGGGCGAAGCCCAGCACGCGGCCGTCATCATGCAGCAGGCCCGGCTGAAGGCGGCCAACACCCAGAAACCCATGCGGGTGGTCGTCAATTGCGCCAAACACGTGGCCACCGGCGAGCCCTGTGTGCTGTTGCTGCAGTCGGCCATATACGACCTGGGCCAGGTGTCCGGCTGGACCGACATAGCCGGCACCAGGCACGAAGTGCACCCGAAAGTGGATGTTCTGCCCATTGAAGACCCGGGCGCCCCCGGAGCGCATGACGGCGACGCCAAGCTGGCCGATGTTTACTGGACGATCTTCATGCCCTCCAGCCGGGTTTTTTCCGATCCCCGGCCCAGCAACCTGTTCTTCGGCGCCACTGAATTCAAGACCAACACCCCCTGGCGGGGCTGGATCCTCTCCGTCAACAGCGCCTCCGGACGCACCACCCTCAACGGAGGCCCCAAGCCTTGAGGCGGGAATCAGGGAATACCATGACGATGACCAGCAAAAAAAAGACTCCGTCCGCCCCCCCCCGGGCCACCCAAAATCACCCCGCCGGCTTCACGTTAATTGAAGTCCTGGTGGCTGTGATTGTTATCGGCATCGGCTGCCTCGGCGCGTCCATGCTGCAATCGGCGGCCATGCGCAGCAATTCCCAGGCCGACCATGTGACCGTGGCTTCGTTTCTGGCCGAGTCGGAACTCGAACGCCTCCGCTCCCTGAATTTCGCCAACATCCAGCAGGAAGCCCACGGCGGCGATCAGGTTCTCTGCCTCAACCGCAGCGGTCAATCCGTCGCGACAACGGGCGGGACCTGCACCAACCAGGACTATCCTTATACCCGGAAGATCGAATTTCTGGCCGCGGCGCCCACCACCCGCAGCCACTCGGTCGAAATGTCCATCAGTTGGTCCGACGCCCACGGCCCCCACACGCTGATCTACAGCGCGGCCATAACCGACTTTTCGTTCTGATCGCGAGGTTGAAGCCATGTTGACCACCGCTCATGATACCCGTCCGCTCCGGCCCGCCCCTTCGGGCATGGTGCTGGTCCTCACCCTGGTCATCCTGATGCTGATCGCCATGATGGGGGCCGCGGTGCTGCTCAATTCCCGCACCGAACTGTCCATCACCTCCAACACCACCATCGGGCGGGAAGCTTTCAGCCGGGCCGACTCGGCGATCGAAGTCACCACCTTGATGAGCCGGGTGCTTATCAACCAGGAACTCGGCGACATGGATCAGCTCCAGCCCCGGGACGGCAGCAACAACTATACCTCGGCCATGTGGGTGGAGCGTCAGCCAAGCTTCGACAAGATGACCCTCAGAAGCGAAACCGACGTCGATCCGGGCTACCAGCGGCGTTACATTCGGGCCGGAAGCTGGGCGGGCCGCACCGACATGGACTCGTCGTCGCTGTATTACAAGCCCCACCTGGTTTTCAAGACCAAGTCCGGCGGCGACGACATGGTGGTGGCCACCGCTTCGGTTTCCATGGACTTTCCGGGTGACGACGCCGCCGGTCTCGGGGGGGCGGTCACGCCGGGCAAATCGCTGGGCCAGAGAGATTACGACCAAAGCGGCAACATCACCGTCAATCTGCTGGCTTCGGTCAACGGCCGGGCCCCGGGCCGGGAACTGGGCGGCGACAAAGAAGGCGCTTTCGACAGCAAAGACAGCAAGGTGGACGAGCCCCACAGCGTCGTCACCGTCATATTCAGGGAAGTATTGTAAGTTTCGCATCGGGGGCCCCGGGCCACCGGTCCCGCCGATTCGCGGCGGCTCAGTTTTCATCCGGCCGCCCGCGCGGCTCGCCCCAGACAAGCCGCGCCGGCCATGGTTCTTAAGGGCCCGGATAAGGATGTTTCGGCGACACATCGCTTCCCTGTGGGCGGAGCCGCGCCACCGAAGCCTCTTTCAGCGGTCGGAACGGATTTTAACCAAAGGTTTTCATAGAAGCGCACGCCGCCGGCCGATCCCCTCGTCGACGGCCATCAGTCGGGTTAAGGAGTAGGTATATGTTGAAAAAAATTCTGGCCGTCATGATCGGGCTGATGTTTCTGAGCCCCGGGGCATCTGTCTTGGCCCAGACTCCCAAGCCGGTCTTAACCGATTATCAGGACCGCCCCCTTCTGGCCACCGGGTATGCCGTGCCGGCGGTTCTGCTGGTGCTGTCGAAGGATCAAAAGATGTTCCTGCAGGCCTACAGCGCCCTGATCGACTTCGACGGCGACGGCGTCGTCGACACCGGCTTCAACCCCGGCGTCAAGTATATCGGCTATTTCGACCCCTATTCCTGCTATGGCTACGCCGGCACGGTCAACACCAACGGCGACGCCAACGGCTACTTCTACCGGGCCGGGCCCGGGGTGCCCCAGACCCAGGCCCAGGCCGACGCCCTGCGCCCCAATTCCATCAAAGACATCGAATACGTCGTATCCCCAGCCTCCCTCACCGGCCTCTGCGGAACGAAAGTCACCGGCAGCCGGTCCGGCACCGCGTATAGCGGCCGGACTTTCAGCGGCAACTGGCTCAACTATCAGACCATGAGCCGCATGGACGTCATCCGCAAGATCCTCTACGGCGGCTACCGCTCCACCGACGGCAAGAACCCCACGGATAAAACGATCCTGGAAAGTTCCCTCGTGCCGCCCGACGCCCATGCCTGGGGTTCCGACGTGCTCGCCGACGACCGCTGGCTGGCCGAAACTCCCCAGAGCGCCTATTACGACGTGTCGCTGTACACCCCCTTCGACAAGCCGGAAACCGGCAAGGTCCACTTCTTCACCCGTTCCCGGAGTTTTTCCAGCACCAACATCCCGGTGCTGCGCTACGTTTTGAACATTTCATCCAAATCCTTCGGCACCGAAGACTCCTTCGGCAACGGCGGCTCCACCGGCGAGGGCCGGTATTGGGACTGGGTCATGGGCGAGCGGCCCAACCCCAACGACGTGCTTTTGAACAACAGCACCAGCGGCAACAAGGATGCCGCCCGCAACCGCATCGCGGCCGTCACCATCCGCAACCAGATCTGCGAAAAAGGCAACTACAGCGACACCGAGGGCTGCAAGGAATACCCCAACGGCAACGTCAAGCCCATCGGCCTTTTGCAGAAATACGGCGAAGGCGGCAACCAGATGTCTTTCGGCCTGATGACCGGCGCCTACGGCGACGATTCCTCCCGCACGGTCAACCCCCCCGACGGCACCCGGACCCGGGGCGGGGTGCTGCGCCACCACATCCAGCCCATTTCCTCCTCGGTCAACCCCGACAACGGGCTCATCAAGCGGGGGAAACTCGACGATTCCAGCGCGCCGGACCGGGGCAGCCTGATCTGGACCATGGATTCCCTGCGCATCACCGGCCGCAGCGACACCAGCCCGACCAACGATTACCAGGACAGCGCCTCCTGGGGCAACCCCACCGGGGAAATGCTCTATGAAGCGGTGCGGTATTTTGCCAGCCTGCACCTGGACCAGGACAACACCGCCGCCGTCAAATCGACCGCCGTTTTCACGAACGGCTCGGAAGTCGCGGTCGGGACCGGTGATCGAGCCACCCTGAACAAAATCATCAACTGGGGCACGAGCACCCGCCCGCAGGTGGAAGGCCTCAACTGCATCAAGCCGGTCATCCTTCTGATCAGCGACATTGAAAGCGACTACGACGGCGACAACATCCCCAACGGCGTTCTGAATCAATCACGCCTGAAGGACACCAAAAACACCGACCTGAGCAATTCGTTTAAAATGACGGACTATTTGGACGAAATCGACAAGGTGGAAAAATTCACCAGCAGCGGCAAAAAATATTTCTTCAGCCGGGGCTCCAACGACAACTGCATATCCAAGACCTTGACGGCGCTGAAAGACGTCAAGGGCATGTGCCCCAACACCCCGGCCCTGGAAGGCACCTACAGCGCGGCGGCGGTGGCCTATTACGCCCGCACCCACAATTTCGGCTCCACGGCTTTTGAAATGCCGGTCAACATCTTCACCGTGACCATGGCCTCGGCTTTCCCGGAACTGGTCTTCCCCTTGCCCGAATCCGACGGCACGGTGACTAAGAAGATATCCATTCAGCCCGCTTCCACCAGTAACCGGCACGCCAACTCGACCTACAATCGGGTTATCGGGTACATCAACTATTATATTGTGGACTGGCAGGTCGACAAAAACGGCACCCCGTTCAGCATCACCATCCAGGTCAACTTTGAGGACGCGATCCGGGGCGTCGACGGCTACGGCACTTCCGACTGGGATATGGATGTTCTGGTGGAATATAAAATCGACCTTCTGACCACCAGCGCCACCCCCGCCTCGATGCGGACGAGCAGCCCCCTGTATCAGGGCACGTCCCTTACCAACACCAGCGTCAGCAGAAACCAGGTCGCTTCGATCAGCGGTGAACTGAAGGGCCAGACGCTGTACGGCTTCAAAAACCCGAGCACCGCCAAAAAGCGGGACGACTTCATCACCATCGATCCCAGCCGGGTGGTGGGACTGGCCGTCTATTCCCGGCAGACCAAGGCGGCGGCCGGTCTCAGCCTGGGCCAGGGTTACACCATCAACGGCACCACCCGCGACGGCACCTACATCGATCTGGCCCACAACAACAGCTACCAGTTCACCGGCGGCATCCTGGATTACAACACCCCGCCGACCTGCCCCTATGCGGCCGCCTCAACCTCGAGCTATCCGCACTCGAGCTGCGGCAAGACCCACACCACCAAAGCCCAGGTGCGCACCTTCATTTTCTCCAACGAAGGCGCCAAAGATGAATCCCTGCCCAACCCCCTGTGGCTGGCGGCCAAATACGGCGGCTTCAACGACTATAACAAAAACGGGATACCCGACGACGGCGAATGGGAGAAAGATCTCTCCACGCCCGGCAAAGGCGACCCGGCCAACTATTTCAAGGCCACCAACATCTCCGATTTGGCCGACCAACTGGCGGAAGTCTTCCAGGCCATCTCCAACCTGACCTCCACCGGCACCTCGACCGCGGCCTCGGTCAACTCGGTCATGGGCGGCGGCATCTCCGTGATGACCCTGTATTACCCCGAGTTTGACAAGGCCGCCACCGCCAACAGCGGCGAGGAACAGAAAAGAGCCAAGTGGCTGGGCAGCATCTACAGCCTCTTCGTCGACAAGTGGGGCAACATGCGGGAGGACTCCGACGGGGATGGGAACCTGACCATAACCAACTGCGGCAGCGCTCCCGGCGACTGGGGGACGAGGACCATCTGCCTGAAACACACCGACGAGACCAACACGTCTCATGTCCATGATAAATCGAACCTCACGGCCTGCGTCGAACTGGGGACCGAAGAGTACTGCCTCAGCCCCATCGGCGACATGGTGGTCGAATTCGACGAAACCACTGAAGGTGATCTGAAGATCACCCGCTATTATGACCCGATCGGCGACGGCAACCTGGAAAAATACACCAATGACCTGAACCCCACGTTGGACAAGGTCAAGACGGTCTGGAACACCGCCCAGTGGCTGGCCAACCTGACCGACGCGCAGGCGACCACCAGCCGGGCTTTCAACACCACCGGCGGCCGCCTGGTCTACTACGGCCACCCGACGGTGGACAGCACCGGAGTGGAAACCGGCCTGACGTTGAACAAGTTCAACGCCACCAACTCCTCGGTTCTGCTGCCGCACATGCTGCACAACAGTTCCTTTATCGCCGCCACGGATGCCAACGCGAAAAAACTGATCAACTATATCCTGGGCCAGGACAACCCGACCGACGGCTGGCGCACCCGCCAGACGCCCAACCCCTGGGGCACGGGCAACATCACCTGGCGCCTGGGCGACGTGATCAACTCCAAACCCATCATCGTGGGTTCGGCCAATGCCCATTATGACCTTCTCTACGGCGACGCCAGCTACGACACATACAGCAAGGCCGTGGCCCTGCGGCGCCAGATGGTCTACTCCGGGGCCAACGACGGCATGCTGCACGCCATCAACCTCGGCTTTTACGGTTCCCTGCGGACCGGCCTGTCAGGCTACTCCGTGGACACCGACGCCAACGGCGTGACCCGGTCGCCGGCCCACGAACTGGGCGCGGAAGTCTGGGCCTTTATCCCCACGGCCGTCCTGCCCCATCTGCAGTGGCTGGCCAACCCCGACTATGAGCACAGCTATTATGTCGATCTCAAACCCCTGCTCGTCGACATGAAGATCGGCACGAGCGGCGATCAGTACGGCGGCTGGCGCACGGTGCTCATCGGCGGCCTGCGCCTTGGCGGCCGGAGCATTGAAAGCGGGGCCACCATCACGAAGCCGAAGTATTCCTACGCCGAATATTTCGCCCTGGACGTCACCGATCCGGACAGCGAGCCGAAACTCCTGTGGCGTTACAGCAGCAAAGAATTGGGGCTCGGCGTCAGCGTGCCGACAGTGGTGACCAGCCAGGGCCAGTGGTATGTCATCCTGGCCAGCGGCCCGACCACCGACGCCAGCGACGGCTCCCCCGGCGGCCCGGAAGTCTACAAAGGCATCAGCAACCAGAAAGCCCGGCTGATCATTCTCAACGCCACCACCGGCAATCCGGCCGTGGCGACGAGTTCGGCGGCCTACCAGGCCAACCTGGTGGCCCCGGAAGACAACAGCTTCTTCAACGATTCCTTCACCCCCATGTCCGCGGGCCGGACCACGCCCTGGCACAACTACACCGTCTACTACGGCATGACCATAAGCCGGACCAACGGCCTGGACAAAGGGAGCATCTATCGCCTGCAGATGATCGACGGCAAGGGCGACCCGCTGCCCGTGGAAGAATGGAAGCTCAAGCGCTTCTTCAACACCGAGCGCCCGGTCACCGGGGCGGCGAACGCCACCTATGACAACGTCGGCAACATGTGGGTCGTGTTCGGAACCGGCCGCCTGTGGGCCTCGCCGGAAGACCTCATCCCCTGCACCGGGGGCAATCCGGCCGACGCCTGCCACGTGAACCATCAGCAGTATATCTACGGCATCAAGGAGCCGCTCCATCTGATCACCGACTCCGACACCACCAAGGGGGTCTTGACCTTCGAAGACCAGACCAGCCGGGCCGGCGACCTGATCGACGTCTCGGGCATCAGTGTCTATGAGGACGGCACGATGGAAAACGTTCCCTCCGGGCTGGCCGGACTGACGGTCAGCGGCGGCCAGGCCTCATACAACGCCCTGACCATTCAGGTGCGGAAAGACAACTACATCGGTTACAAACGGGCCCTGATCACCCGCAAGATCACCGGCACCGATCCCGACAAAGATGCGGACCGCTTCGAGATGCTGTTGACTCAGCCCAAGATCGACGCCCTGGCCAACGGACAATCCTTTATGGGTTTTACGACCTATGAGCCTCCTGAGTCTTTGAACGAAGCCTGCGACTCCGGCGCCTCGACCCAGTGTGTGGATAAATGCGCGCCCCGGGGCCGCAGCTTCCTGTACATGGTCGATACGTACACCGGGCTGCCGGCGCCCTATATGGTGCAGTTCGCCCAGATAGTCAACCCCGACAGCCCATCCTCTCGTCGCCAGGTCTCCGGTTTTCGGGAAGCCGGCACCGGCCAGTCCACCGAGGCGGTCATCACCGCGACCGCTCTCGAAACCAACACCCAGGCCGGGGCGAAGAAACCCATCCCGCTGCCCAATGAACTGCTGTCCAGCGCCATCATCTCCTGGCGGGAAGTGCTGGATATGGGCTTTACCATAACCCCGAGCGAAAGAACCAAGGGTCTGGACGAAACCAACCCCTGACCGGCCGTAAGTTCACTGGCGGCGGCCATACCCCGGGCCCGTCATCAGTGGGCTGAAAGCGAAACCGGCGTCCAGCGGAGGCACATCCCTTCCGCTGGACGCCGGTTTCGTTATTGTGAAGGCCTTGAATGCGTTTTGAAATCAGGCGAGGAAGCCGGAACAGAGAATCATTCGCTTTCGTCTTCGACCGGCGACGGGAGGCCGCGCTCAGCGAGATCCCGCCGTTCCTTTTCAGACCGCTCCTCCGCGGCCGACCACCGCAGCAGAAAAGCCACCAGCACCACCAGGACGCCGCCGCCCAGGGCCCGCAAACTCATGGGGTCGTTGAAGATCAGCCAGCTGATCACCGCCCCCGCGGCGAGTTCCAGATAGCCGACGATACCCACTTTGAAGCCTGGGAGCCAGCGCAGGGCGGCAAAACCCGTGAGCTGGGCGGAAAGGCCCAGAACGGCCAGCAGCAAAGCCGAGCCCAACCCGCTGAGACGCCCGAGCCCCAGGTCGCTGCCGAACAACATGGCCATGGGCAGGGAAAGCACCAGGGCATAGATGCTGTAATGGAACAGAGGCTCCAGGCCGCTGTTGTCGGCCCCCAGGCGGCGGATGAAGACCTGCCCCAGGCTGTACAGCGTCGCCCCGGCCAGGCCGGCCAGGTGGCCGATCTGGAACTCGAGCCCAATCGTCTCGTCCGGCCAGACCAGGGCCAGGCCGCCCAGGACGGCCAGCCCCACCAAACCCAGATCGCGCCGGGTGATGGGCTCGCGATTGATGGGCACCGCCAGCAAAAGGGTCAGGATCGGATAGGTATAGATGAGCATCAAGGCCTGGTAGAGGGGAATGGTGGCCAGGGCGGTGGAGTTGCAGGCCGAGGAAAAAAAGCCGAAGAGCCCGATGGCCGTCAGCGGGCCGGTTTGCTGCCCCCAAAGCGGCCGGGAAAAGATCCGGGCCAGTAAGCCGATGGCCAGGAAACCGAGGCAGCCGCGAACGAACAGCATCCCCCAGATGGTGAGATCGCCGATCAGAACCCGCACCCCGACATCATAGCAGGCATAGGCGAAAGCCGAACCCAGGGCCAGACTCATCCCCGGACCGATTCCGCCCTTTGAAGCGCCGTCTTTGAACCGACTCACATGTACCTCGCTTGGCTGAATACCGTTTGAATATTGAACATGAATGAACTATAATAGGTTTCGCAAATCAAGGGCCGACCGCATGTCCCGTATTTCTTAGTATAAAATCACCCAGTTTCACACCGAAATCGACTCAAGAAAATTTTTGCCCTCGGCGGAGACACCCGCGCCCCGGTCCGGCCCGGCGGCGAAGCGCGCACCGCCGAACCCCAAACCCGGTCCCGGGCCGTTGAGGAGCCTGCCATATGAAAAAATTTGTCCCGCCCCTTTTCGCCACCCTGATGCTGCTGCTGGCCTCGACGGCCGCCCTGGCCGTTGACGGCTACCCCGGCGGGTTCGTCAACAATTCCAGCCGCCCGCCCTATATATATGAAGGCGAGCGCGAGCCCCTGCCCGGCCCCCGGATCTGCGTGAGCCAGGCCCGGGAAATAAAAAATTTAGCCCCGGTGGTTCTGGTGGGCAAAATCCTGTCGGCCGGTGAACACGACAAATATCAATTCATCGACAACAGCGGCCAGATCACGGTGCGGATCGAGAAGGACCGCTGGAACAGCCTGACCGTGGGTCCCAATGACCTGGTGGTCATCGAGGGCAAAATCGACCGCTTAAGCGGGACGACGGAAATCGAGGCCACCCGGATCAACACCCGCAACCACTATTACGCGATGGAACCGGCTCCGAGAGACGGGCCGCTGCCCATGGGCGTGGTGAGCGTCGAATTCGCCAAGACCATGCCCAACACCGCCGCCCTGGCTCTGGAGGGCAATATCGACCGCAAGCTGGCCCCCGGCCGGCTGCAGTTCCACGACCGTTCCGGCTCCATCGTCCTGAATGTGGACGAAGCCAATCCGCTGGTGGCCGGCCCTTACAGCCCCGGCGACGTCATGGTCATTGAGGGGCGGGTCAACGCCGCCGCCAACCCGGTGGAAATCGACGTGGAAACCATCGTCGACCGCAGCAACTTCGCTCCCGTCATCGTCAGGGAAGAGACCGTCACCATCGACGAAGTCGCGGTGCCGGTGAAAGACAAAAACAGCGGAGTCGACGCGGTGCTGGTTCCGGTGGAGGAGACCACCGAAATCGACACCGCTCTGGTGCCGGTGAGAGTGGACTGAGGCCCGAAGGGGCAATGCGCCGCCGGAACCCCGTCATGGTCGGATCGCATTATCGCCCTGCCGGGCGATACAATTTAAATCGCTCGCAGAACGATCAGACCGGCATGAAACAACGGCCGCCGACGCCCGCTTTCGAGGGGGCCGGCGGCCGTCCCGCAGGATGGATGCGATCAAGCCTATCGCCTTCGGGCTGATCGACTTATCGCGTGCGCGTCAGGCGGGCCCGGCGGGCGTTGCCGTTTTTCGGACCCTTCTGCGGCTCGTTTTTCAGGGCCGGATCGACCGGCTCTTCGCTCCGGAAGCGGGCGCCCTCTTTTTCCACCCAGAAGTCGAGATCCTCATCCTGCCAGGCGGGCGCCTCGTAAAACTCCACTTCCTTGAGCCGGACCTTCACCTGCCGGACTTTTTCCGACAACTGCCAGACCCCGTAATCGCCCCGGCCCGAAGCGACGTTTTCGCTCACGGCCGCGTCGAGCCGGTTATCCTGGGGCAGGCCCATCCGCTGACTGGCCACGGGGTAGCCGTGCTCGTCAAAGGTGAGCACCTTGAACTCCACCTTCTTGACCATCAACGGGCTGACGTTTTTAAAAGAAATGCGCACGTAGGATTCGTTCTTGAAATAGCCCCCGTCATGCCGGACGCCTGTGGCGAAGACTTCCACCGGCGGCTTGCGGGCGGCTTCCTTTTCCGCCGCCTTGACCTTGACCAGATCCAGCCCCTCCCGGGCCTTGGGCACCAGAGAACTGGCCGGGAACATCTCCACCAGCCGCTTGAGTTTCTCTTCGGCCGGCCGCAGTTGCCCGGCCCCCAAGTCGCTGATCGCCGAAGCATACAGCGTCGAGTCGGAATTCAACAGCATTTCGTTTTCGGCCCGCAGCCGCTCGTTTTCCAGCCGCAAATCCCGGATGTCGGCCGCGATCTGGCCCGCATCGCCCCCCGACGCGGCCTGGGACGTCTGCTCCAGCCGGGCGGCTTTGCTCTTCGCGGACTGATACTGCAGCGGCACCGGGGAATTGAGGCCGTATCGGGCAATGAGGTAGTTGCGGTTGAGAATGGCCAGGCTGACCATCTGGGTGGCGACGCTGGTCTCCGCCAGCATCCGGGGATCTTCGGCCAGGCCTCGGGCCGCCTGCCACTGTTCGGCGATTTCGGCCTCCAGTTTCTTCATTTCCCCTTCCAGGGTGACGGCCAGGTCCGGGTCCGGCGCGGTCTGCTTCAGCACCAGGGTCACCTTGGCCCCGCTTTCCAGGGCGGCGGCCTGCTGCAACAGCAGAGTATCGGCTATTTTGAACTCCTCCGCCGCCGCCAGGGCCAGGGCCCGGGGAATGGACCCCTCGGGATAATCCACACTGTAGGCCGCCACCCGGGCCAGGTCGCTCGCCAGGCGATCCCGTTCCGCCGCCAGGCCGCTGATCCGGTCATCCTTCCGGGTTTGAGACTGGCGTTGGGCCTCCGCCACGGCCGCCTGGAGCTGACGCACTTCATTCTGGGCCCGCCAGTGGGTGGCTTTATGGCCGAAATAGCCGCCCAGGGCCAGGGCCAAGCCGGCGGTAATCAGTATCGATCGGGGAATGCGCTTTAAGACCCGGCCCGCCGGAGCCCAAAGAACCCGGCCCGAAAATTTTCGGCGGGGCCGGGGCGCGGACGAAACCGGAACCGGCCGGTGCGAAGAAGCCTCGCCGGGTTTTGGCGAAATCGACGGGAAATATGGGGAGTTGACGGCTCGAGGCGGGGCTGGCCGAAAGACGGCGGGTCCTTCGGCCGGTGGTATCGAAAGGACGCGCTTGACCGTTTCCGGCCAGGTCCCGGCCGCGTTCGAAAATTGTTGATCGGTTTCCGAATCAACCGGGGCAACAGTTTCCGCATTTGCCGCCAAACTGTCCGCAGTCGTTTCGACGGACGCGGCTTCCAAATCCGCCGCTGGGGATATGGCTTCCGTATCCGCCGCCAAACTGTCCGCAGCCGTCTCGCCGGTCGCGGCCTCCGCATCCGCCGCCGGGAGAACGGGTTCCGCAATTACCGTCGCGTCTTCCACAGTCGTCGCGAGGAACGTGGATTCCGGATCCATCGGCGGGCGAACGGGCCCCGCAGCCGGCGCCGAGCCTTCCACCGCCGCGGCACCCGGTGCGGGTGCCGCGGCGGAGAGCGGGATCGGAGTTTCGATCCGCTCTCCCCGGGAAGCGGCCGGGGCGGGCGACGCCGCTGGCAGCCGGACCTGACGGCCGATTGAAATCGGCTGGGGGGCCGGAGGGGCGGCCTCCCGGATGACGAACCCCTGGCCACAGGATTTACATTTAGTGCCCAGGCCGATGAAATTCGGCTTGATTCGAAAAAAAGTCTGGCAATGTGGGCATTGAGTCCGCAAGATGTGGGCCCTCTTTCGACTCACGGGGCTAGATTTTGTGTTCGAAGAACAAAAAAGGCATTTAAATCATATACTTTAATTATTAATAGCACATACGGCCCAAATATACAAGTATACAAGCGCCCGCCGGCAGGGGCAATCGCTTGAAAGCGGGGTGATGCATCGCGGCGGGTTCGGCGTCCGCCGGGGCGCCGCCCCGGCCGGACGCCGGGACCGCCGCGATTCATCACCCCGTTTTACAAACGAGAACCCTGAGCCGGCTCGGTCGATTGAGTCCGCCCGAGCCTCGACAGGAGGGGTCAACCAATGAGGTGGCGGCGCAGGGCGGGAACGTCGGCCACGAAACGTCCGCCGCCGGCGTCCTCCATTTCCGATTGCCGGCCATAACCGTAAAGCACGCCGATGAAGGGCACCCCGGCCTCGCTGGCCCCTTTGGCGTCATACTGGGTGTCGCCGACCATCACCGCCTCCCGCGGCTCGGCGCCGCAGTGTTCCAGCACCCTGAGGATCATGTCCTTCTTGTTGCTCACCACTTCACGGCCGTCGCTCATGGCGGCGAAGCCGATCAGGGAACGCAGGCCGAAGTGGTCCATGATCTTCTCGGCCATGGCCGAATATTTGGAGGTGGCCAGACAGACCCGAGCTCCGGCCTCTTTCAGGTCCCACAGCAACTCGAAGATTCCGGGATAGGGCCGGGCTTCCAGCGCGCCGGTGGCGCCGTAATATTCCCGATAGATTTCAACGGCCCGGTCGATCAATTCCGGCGCCAGCCCCAGAAAGGTCCGGAAGGAATAGGCCAGGGGCGGGCCGAGGAACAGGCGGGGTTCCACCGAGTCGGGCCAGATCAGGCCCAGTCGGTCGAGGGTATGCCGCAGGCCG
This sequence comes from Candidatus Adiutrix sp., assembly GCA_031553735.1. Taxonomy (GTDB): domain Bacteria; phylum Desulfobacterota; class Desulfarculia; order Adiutricales; family Adiutricaceae; genus Adiutrix. Next base: position 27,412 of record JAVBLB010000052.1, on the reverse strand, counting down.
TTGTAGATTCCGGGGGCGGAATCCAGAAGCGTGCCGTCCAGATCGAAAATAACGGTATTGTAGGTCACGGGCATCGGAAGGTTTCCTCTAAAATGGTGGAGCGATCGAGCCTTCGTCTCGGCCGCCCCGATACGCCATGGAGACGCGGCGGCGGCTCATCGCTCCAAAAACGGGGCAAGGAACCTGCAAAGCACAGTATCAGCTTATCAGGGCCGTGTCCAGATTCTTTTGAAAATGAACAGGATTATACACTGGCTACAAATTAAAGTATAATTATGCTATAATTTAATAAAATATAGTTGACAATCACATATATTTGAGATATCGTACAAACGTCATATTTTTCTCCCGCGAAGACCGAGGCCTGAAAGGTCCGCACCCGGGCGCGACCCGGCATCGCGGCCGGGACAAAAGCTCAAGGCCAGAGTTCTTGAGCACTGCGCCTTCGCTTCGGCCACCGCGGTTCTGTCGTCGGGACGCTTCGCGGCGAAAGGCCCCAACGGGCCCGGCGTTCAACATCGGGCGGAATCCGAGGTATACATGATGGTCAGAAACATACTGGTCGGGCTGTTGGCCCTGGGTTTGATGACGGCTTTCCCGGCGACGGTTCAGGGAGCGGCGGAAGAGCTGCAGGGCTTTGAATTCGATTACGACAGCCAGGAGCAGGCGCCGGCGGTGAATCTGCCGGCCACGCTCCAGACGCCGCCGCCCCAGCCGGCCCCCGCTCCGGCGGCCAAAGACGTCCCGGCTCCCACCCTGGCCCCGGCGGCCGCCCAAACGCCCGCGCCCGCCTCCAGCGACGAGGATCTGCTGAACACCCTGTTCACTTCCGAACCTGCCGTGCCTCCCGCCGCCGCCCCGGCCCAGACGAAGAAGCCGGAACCCAAGGCCGCCGCCCCGGCCCCGGTTGAAAAAACCGCGGTCGCCCCTCCCCCTTCGGCGCCGCCACTGCCGCCTCTTGTGGACACGCCGGACGCCAAAGTCTATCGGTCCGAACCCCAGGCGCCCGCTCGGAGAGCCGGCCGGGACCAAAGCATTCAGACCGACCGGAAGCCCGTGAGTGACGCCCGGGGCCGCGCCCTTCGACCCGGCGGAAGCGTCTACCCGGTCGCCCGGGGCCGGACCGTCGCCGACTACCGCTTCTGGGAACTGGCTACTGAAAACTGGAGCCGGGTGCCGGGCGCCTATCGGCATCAGCCGAGACCCGCCCTGATACCCGACCGGCCTCTCCGCTGACCCAGGGAGAGGAAAGCGCCGCCGCAACCCCGTCATGGCCGGGGCGCGGCGGCCGGGACAAAAACTCTATCGCCTCCATTTTTTTACGCCCCGTCATCCCGACGCGGAACTTGCGATGACGTCCGTTTCGTCGCCGGATCAGCCCCGGCCGCCTCTTTGAACCCAGATTTGCGATGAAAGATGAAAAGATCCTCAATGACCGAATCGAATTCCTCCCTTCCCGGCCTCGCAAAAACCGGGGAGACCGCCATACCGCACTGGAACCTTGACCAGTTGTACGCCCTGGACGGACCGACCCTGAACGCCGACCTGGCTTCCCTGGGCGAAAAAATCGCCGCGTTCGCCCGCTGGCGGGCCCAGTTGGATCAGGCGCCGCCCACGGCCGCGCAGTTCGGGGTTCTGATTTCCGAACTGGAAGACCTCAACCGCCTGGCCCACCGGCTCTCCGGATTCGCCAGCCTGGCTTTCGCCCAGAACACCCAGGACCAGAAAGCCCAGGCCTTCCTGGCCCGGATGGACGAAAAAATGGCCGACCTGGGGAATGAGCTGCTCTTTTTTGAAATTTGGTGGAAAGAACTGGACGACCAGGCCGCCGGGCCGCTCATGGAGGCCCTGCCCGACTTCGCCTACTGGCTGAAGCGCACCCGCTCCTTCCGGCCCCACACCCTGGCCGAGCCCGAAGAGCGGATCATCAACCTCAAGAACATCACCGGGCACGACGCCCTCATTGCCCTCTACGATTCCATCACCAACCGCTATCGTTTCCGCACCGATTTCCTGCCCGGCTCCGACGGGAGCGAGGTCACCCGGGACCAACTGATGGTGCACGTTCGCAGCGGCGATGCGGACGTCCGGGCCGGCGCCTATAAGGAACTGTACCGGGTCTTCGGCCAGGACGGCCCCATCCTGGGTCAGATATACCAGACCGCCGTCCGCGACTGGCGGATTGAAAACCAGCGGATGCGGCGCTACAACTCGCCCATCGCCGTTCGCCACCAGGCCAACGACCTGGGCGCCGAGGCCGTGGACAGTCTCCTGGCCACCACCCGGGCCAACGCGGCCCTCTTCGGCGAATTTTTCCAGCTCAAGGCCCGGGCCTTGAAAACGGACCGCCTCCGCCGCTATGATCTCTACGCCCCCCTGGTGGCCGACACCAAAACCGTGGATTTCCAGGCCGGCCTGGATGAAGTTCTGGCCGCTTTCCAGTCCTTCAGCCCCCGTTTCCGGGACCTGGCGGCCAACATCCTGAACCATGGGCGTTTTTCGGCCAGCGCCCGGATCGGCAAACAGGGCGGCGCCTTCTGCTATTCCATGCTGCCCGCCGACACGCCCTGGGTGCTGATGACCTACAACGGCCGGCGTCAGGATCTCTTCACCATGGCCCACGAACTGGGGCACGCCATCCATTCCCAACTGGCCGCCGGGCACAACGTGTTCCACTTTCACGCCACCCTGCCCCTGGCCGAGACGGCCTCGACCTTCGGGGAAATGCTCCTGGCCGACAGGATGCTGAAACAGGCCGAATCCACCCGTGAGCGGGCCGACCTTTTGTTCCACCTTCTGGACGACGCCTACGCCACCATTGAGCGACAAGCCTTTTTCGCCATGTTTGAAATATGCGCCCACGATATGATCGAGAACGGCGCCACCGTCGACGAGCTGGCCGACGCCTACCTCCAATCTCTTGCCGAGCAATTTGGCGACGCCGTTGACCTGGCGGACGAGTTCCGCTGGGAATGGGTCTCCATTCCCCACATCTTCCACACCCCCTTCTACGTCTACGCCTACAGCTTCGGCCAGCTCCTCGTCTACAGCCTCTGGAGCCTGTATCAGCGCCAGGGGCCCGATTTTGTCCCCCGTTTTTTGAGTCTTCTGTCCAAAGGCGGATCCGCGCCCCCCGAAGCCATCCTGGCCGAAAGCGGCCTGGGCCCCCTGGACCGGGATTTCTGGCAGGGCGGCTTCGAAGTCATCCGCCAGATGCTGACGGAACTAAAGACCGTGGTCTGACCCGGGGATGGAGGCGATTGAGCCTCCGTCCCGGCCGAAAAAACCCGTTTATGACCTGGTCGCGGCCGCGTCTCACCCGCCTGAAGCCGCGACCGACCCTTCCCTCCTTGTCGCAAACCGGGGATTCTGATATAATATTACTCCGGCAACTAAATAAGTCACACTCGCGATTTCGCCAAAGCCCGAAATCGCTGGACTTGGCCGTCCGAGAATCGACTTCGTCAGCTGCCGGGTTAATATTATAAAAATATACGTTTTGGATATTATTTCCCAGGAGGGACCATGGCCGCTCCCGACCAGCAGAATGCGTCCGATTCTTTTCAGCGCCCCCAGGTGCGCTGTCCGGCCTGCGGCGCACTGGTCTACCTGCCCGCCGTGGTCTGCCCGTTCTGCCAGGGCGACATGCGCACCGGGGAGCGGCCCAAGAAAGGCTTTTTCGAAGAAGACCCCGAAGTGCTGCGGGAAACCGCGAAGGCCTGGTTAAAAAAAGCCGTCAAAATCGGCTCCGCCCTGGTCGTCGTTGGGGTGGCGGCCTTCATCATCATCAAGGACCCCTTCAAACTCAGGCCGGATCTCTATGAACGCCTGGCCATGGCCCACCCGTCCCTGATCCGGCCTTATGTGGCCGTTCACAAAGCCAACATGCTCGGTCTCGACCCCCAAAAGAGCAAAGGCTATCACCATTATCTGGTCAAGGAACTGTATAAAAAAGGCCCCCTCGATCAAAGCGACCAGGCGGCCATCAAGCAGTTTTTAAAAATGACCCCGGCCCAGCGGGCCCGGCTGCTGGTGGACGTCTTCCGCACCGTGAACAGCCAGCGGTCGCTGTGGGGTTCCTATGCCCGCCGTCGCTTTGGCGGGAGCTGGGCGGTGTTTGTCCGCCCGGCTTTCGATGATTTCGGTCGGCCGAACGATTTCAAGATTACCCTGTTCGTCCTGATTGACGACCCACGCTACCCCACGGGCAACGCCCTGTCCATCGACCCGCTCAACGACAGCGCCACGGAGAGACGGTGAGGCCCTATCCCGGCAGTCACTTTTCAACGGCGCATAGAATCGCAAACACTTTTGCGGGAACATTCTATCACCTGACACGGCGGTTACAGTACCGTCAGGGCAAAGAGCCATTCGGGCACGGCATCGGCGGCACTCCCCCCCTCCGGGGGTTTAGAGCGTTTTACAATTTATCCGTCTTTCATAAATTGTAAAACGCTCTAAACCCCGGGCGCTTTTCATTTTATGCTCGCTTCCTTTAAATAGAAAAGCGCTCTAAAATGCGATACACCCCATGAGCCACATCTCCCAGCCCGTTCGCCCCTCCCGTCCCCAGTTGCGCTGCCCGGCCTGTGGTTCGCTGATAAGCCTGCCCGCCCGGGAGTGCCCGGAATGCCAGGCCGACCTGCGCACCGGCCGCCGGCCGCGCAAATGGTATCGGCTCAGGCTGAACCGCTGTCCCCGGATCGTCCGGCGGGGCCTCAAGCTGATTGTGACTCTGGGGCTGGCGGCCTGGGCCTGGCTGGCCATCCAGAACTATCGTTTTGCGCCGCCCCCTCCCCCCACCGCGAGTCCCGGGGCCCCGGATTCTTTCCAGCGCCTGGCCGCCGACCACCCCGCCCTTTTGCGTCCCTATGTCCTGGTCTACAAGAGCCGGGCGGCCGTCTCCAACTACAATACCCAACTGGGGAACCGGCAGGAATTCTGGCAGGAACTGGCCCGGACCGATCCCAACGAATTGACCGAGCGGGAGGCTTATGAATTTTCCCGGGCTCTGAGCCCGGCCCAGCGGATCCGGATCCTCAAGGAACTGCTGGCCATCGCCGCCGGCGGCCAATCGACCCCTGATCAGGAATTGCATCGGCGGATGACCTCGGACCAGCGCGAACGCGTGCTGGACGAACTATACCGGGTGAAACCGGATCAATCAACAGCGAATACCCCCTGACGCCCCCCCCCCGGGACCTCGCGACGCCTGGCCCCATTCGAGGCTGCGCCCTTAGAGCGTTTTACAATTTATTATTCCGGCAGCTAAATAAGTCGTACCCGTGATTTCGCCAAAGCCCGAAATCACTGGGCTTGGCCGTCCGAGAACCGATTTCGTCACTTGCCGGGTTGATATCTGTCTTTGATACATTGTAAAACGCGCGGACATCCGGGCGCTTTTCACTTCATGCTCATATCTTTTACCTTGAAAAAAGCTCTAGTACCTTGTACCGCTTAAAATGTCGATCAAAGCAGCGCCGCTTTAAGCTCCGGACCGGAAAGCAAAAATGCGATTTTTGCTTTCCTCTCGCCGACTGTCGTCGGCGGGAAGCCCTGTCGGGCTTCCTCTAATACCCCGTAACTTAAGAAGTTACGGGGTATTAGGCCCAAAAATCCCTTAATGCCACTTTGCCCTGCGCCGGGCCGGTTAGAAAGAAAAACTCAAAAAGCTCCCAGATCCAGACCCGTTTTCCGATATTCGTATACCAGAACATCGCCTTTCTGATTCTTTTATCTCTGTGAAACAACAGCCGTTTCAAGGTTTTTGGCCTTGTTTGCATAATCATTTCAATCAACTTCACATAAACAATCGTCTGCCACGGCTTGAGGTGCCTCATGGCCAGCACCTGATGTTTAAAATCCCATTTACGTTGATCAGTCAAGATCACTTCCCGGTCTTTCACTTCTTCGAAATATGGCGTCCATTTGTGCGGCGTGGCATACATCAATTGAATCTGATCGGGATCGTAAGACAGCAAGTGCTTCAGGCTGTTATAAAAATCTTTTGTTCTCTCATCACCGAATCCGACCACATAAGTCGCCATGGAAATGATGTCATGTTTCCGCAACAATTGAATCGCCTCCCGGTCTTTGGAGATTGTACTGCCCTTTTTTATGTTTTTCAGGACATCCTCGCTGTAATTCTCAATACCCAGCAGGAACCGGTCGAAGCCGGCTTTTTTATACAAATGGAGAATATCCGCGTCCCGGACAATATGATCAGCCCGGATGGAGCCGACCAGGATAATATCCATATTCTTCGCGATTATAGCTTCCAGAAGTTCTTTCCAGGCCTCCCGGTCAGCGGCCGGATTTTCATCCGCGAAATTGAAAACAACCACCCCGTATTCTCTATGGAGCATTTCGAACTCATCCGCGAGCGATCGGGGACCGCGATGCCGCCATTGTCTCCAAAACAGGTTTTGGCCGCAGTAGATGCATGAATGTTGGCAGCCCCGCGAAAACTGAATCACCACCGCTTTGTGTTTTCCCCAATACGTGTAGTCATACCCTTTCATCAATTCCCATCCGACCCGGAATTCATCGAGGTTGTTTATGATGTCCGCGGCCGGCGTTTTTGCGGGGAGACCATGTATTCTCAAGGCCAAGCCCTTCACCGCCCCGGGATTGCCGTTGTTTTTGAGGGCGTCGACGAGATTCAAGGCCGTTCTTTCTCCTTCGCCGCAAATAATATAATCAATCTGCGGATTGTCTGTCAGCACTTCATGCCAGTGGTAGGTGGGAAATACCCCGCCGATGATGATGGTGATATCGGTATTTTTTTCCCGGATCAACTTCGTAATCTCGTTTATAATCGGTTGAGCCGAAGTTGAGCCGGAATGGCCGAGCATCACCACATCGGGTTTTCTTTTCAACACCTCGCCGGCGACATGAAGAGCGGTGTGATTATGATAATCCGCGTCAAGCAGTTCCACAGCGTATCCGGCGTCAATCAATGGCCCGCCGATGGAAAGCAGCCCCAGAGGCGGAAGGTGTTCTTTCGGCAATCGGCTTCCTATTGACAAATGAGGGGGGTTGATCAATAAAATTTTCGTACCCATGGGTTTAACTCCTTTTGACCGCCGAAAGCTGCGCCTGGCCACATCCGGGCGCTTTTAGCAACCTTTCGGAGGCATACCCCACATGCCCGGGGTTTGGTTTTTCAGCACGATTAAAGAGGTGAATCCTCGATCGTCAAAAAACAGTATCATTTGTTTGTGGAAATACTTCGGAGGGAAATTTGATTTATTTGTGATTTGTATTTCTCGGGGCCCGCCCGGCTTGAACGAACAATACGGTAACCATGCCGGCATGAAAAGCCCGTGAGCCCGGGCGGGGCCCCGGGCCCTTTGTGGCCGCCCCCATGATCTTGACAGCGGTGAAAGGGGTGATTATGATTTTTACAAGATCGGGTGTTTGCGGCTGTGGAAGTCAAGCCCGAGAATCGTTCCGATCGTCGAAGCTGAGGGCCCGGTGAGTTTTCACATCGGGCGGGGCCTGGTCAAGGCCTGAAAAAATCGAATGCTGAACCGAGGGTTGCGTCATGAGGAGCATTGATTGAACGGCTTGAGATCCATTGCGTCGAGGTCCGCGAGGCGGGACGACATGTCAGGCGGCCGATACGCCCGTCTGGAGTATCCGAGCGGACCGCGGAACGCCGCCTGGCCGCAATGATTTTCACCTTCGACAAATCTCACTGCCACCCCCGGGGTGGCTTTTTTATGGCCAACCCCGAATTCGCCCGGCCGCGAGGCCGACGGATACAGGAGACATCACTATGAACGGCAGCGAAATTCTCAACAATCCGTTTTTAAATAAAGGCACCGCCTTCACCAAAGAGGAGCGGAGGAAATACGGCCTGGAGGGCCTCCTGCCCGGCACGGTGCAAAGCCTGAACCAGCAGGCCGCGCAGGCCTATGAGCAGTTTCAAAGCAAGGCCACCGACCTGGAAAAACGCATTTTTCTCATGACCGTCTTCAACACCAACCGGGTGTTGTTCTACAAACTGATGAGCGGGCACGTGGTCGAATTGATGCCTATCGTCTACACGCCCACTGTCGCCCTGGCCATCGAACAGTACAACGAGCTTTTCATCGAACCGCAGAACGCGGCCTTTCTTTCCATCGACGAGCCCGAAGCCATCAGAGACAGCCTGCGGAACGCCGCGTCCGGCCGCGATATCCGCCTGATCGTCGTGACCGACGCCGGGGCGATCCTGGGCATCGGCGACTGGGGCGTGAACGGCGTCGATATCGCCATCGGCAAGCTCATGGTCTACACCGCCGCGGCCGGCATCAACCCGAACCGGGTGCTGGCGGTGTCCCTCGACGTCGGCACCCGCAATCCAAGGCTCCTCTCCGACCCGCTGTATCTGGGCAACCGCCATGAGCGGGTCGACGGCGAACGCTATTACGACTTCATCGACCGGTTCGTGAACGCCGCCGAAGAGCTTTTCCCCAACATGCTGCTGCACTGGGAGGACTTCGGCCGGGCCAACGCCGCCGCCATCCTCGATACCTACAAAGACCGCTTCGCCACCTTCAACGACGACATCCAGGGCACCGGCATCGTGGTTCTGGCGGGTGTGCTGGGGGCTTTGAACATCTCCGGGAAAAAATTCACCAATCAGGTCTTCATGATTTTCGGCGCCGGCACCGCCGGAGTCGGCATCGCCAACCAGCTTCTGGACGAGATGATGCGCCACGGGCTGAACGAAGCGGAAACGCGGGAACATTTTTATCTGGTGGACAGGCAGGGCCTCTTGTTCGAGGACACCGACGGGCTCACGGACGGCCAGAAGCCTTTTGTCCGCCGGCGGGGCGAGTTCGCCGACGCGGAAGAGCTGACCACCCTGGAAGCCGCCGTCAAGGCGGTGCGCCCCACCGCCCTGATCGGCGCCTCCGGCCAGCCCGGCGCCTTCACCGAAACCGTGGCGAAGGCGATGGCCGCCCATACGGAACGTCCCATCATCTTTCCGTTGTCCAACCCGACCAAGCTGACCGAGGCCAAGGCGGAGGACCTGATCTGGTGGACCGACGGCCGGGCCCTGGTGGCCACCGGCACCCCGACCGGCGACGTCACCCATAACGGCGTCACCCACCGGATCGGCCAGTCCAACAACGCCCTCATGTTTCCGGGGCTCGGCCTCGGGCTCCTGGCCTCCACCGCCACACGGCTCACCGGGGAGACCCTTTCCCGGGCCAGCCACGCCCTGGGCGGCATTGTGGACGCCTCCAAACCCGGCGCCGCCGTTCTGCCCCCGGTCTCCAGGCTGACCGAGTTCTCCCAGGCCATTGCGGAAGTCGTGGGGCAGAGCGTCATCGACCAGAAGCTCAACCGGGAACCCGTCGGGGATATCAAAAAAGCCGTTGAAGCCATCAAATGGCTCCCTGAATACCAGGATCCGCCCATTTGAAAATAAGGAGATGATATGGCCGTCTTCCTGAACGCCGTCGAAAGCGTGCTGAGTATCGTTCTGCTCATCGCGCTTGGCTATATCCTGCAGTTGAAGGGGTGGTTCGGCGACAGTTTCGGCCGGAACATTTCTTCATTGATCACCAAAATCGCTCTGCCGGCCTCCATTTTTGTGTCGGTTTTAAAGTTCCTGACCCGCGACAGCCTGATCGAACTGGCCGACAGCCTGATCTACCCCATGGCGGCGGTCGCGATATCCTATGGTATCGCCTACCTGTTGGTGCGGATCATGAAGATCCGGCGGGGACGCCGAGGTATTTTCATGAACGCGGTGGCCAACGCCAACACCATATTCATCGGCCTGCCGCTCAACATCGCCCTGTTCGGCCAGCAGTCCCTGCCGGATTTTCTGGTTTACTACGTCACCAACACCGTCTCCACCTGGGCGGTGGGCATCTACCTGATCTATCATGACGACCCCACCCAGCCGGAAGGCAAAAGGCCGGCGGGAGTGAAACTGAACTGGAAAAAGCTGCTGCCGCCTCCGCTGCTGGGTTTTGTGGTGGCCGTGGTTTTTCTGATCGCCGGCATCCCGGTACCCGCTTTCATCGATGCCACTTTGGGGTATGTGGGGAGCATCGTCACGCCCATGTCCCTCATCTACATCGGCATTGTGCTGTGCAACGCCGGCCTCAAGAGCATCGGTTTCGACCGGGACACCACGGCCGCGCTCCTGGGGCGGTTCATCATTTCGCCGGCCATTCTGATGGCCCTGATCGTCCTGTTCGGCGGCGGATTGGAGACCATGCTGAAACAGACCCTGATCGTCCAGTCGGCGGCGCCCATGCTGGCGGTGCTGCCCATGCTGGCCGCCGAAGCCAACGGCGATGTGAAATACGCGACCAACCTGGTCACCACCAGCACGGTCCTGTTCGTGGTGGTGGTGCCGATCTTGATGGAACTTTTGCAGTTCATTTAATCGCGGCGGCCGGGATCGGTTCCATACCCCGCCGGTCTTGATTTTGGCCCGCAAAAAAGCCGACGGCCTGAGCCGTCGGCTTTTTTGCGGTTTGACTTCAAGGCCCCTGTTTGGGCGCCGGCTTCACAGATGCAGGTCGAAATCCCCCTGGCGGACGCGCTCCAGCTTTTCGGCGGTGACCTCCCGCATCCGCGGGTTGTCGATCCGGGCCAGGGCCTGGTCGATGAGCCGGCGGCCGCTGGCCTTCAGCCGGGCGTCGCCGAAATCGCGCAGGTATTCCTGAAAGGTCAAAAGGGCGTTGGGCCCGCAGACGTTCTGAATCTGCCCGGTCTTGGCCAGTTGCATGAAGCGGTCGCCGGTCCGGCCCTGACGGTAGCAGGCCGTGCAGAAGCTGGGCCAGTAGCCGTCGTCCACCAGACTCTGGATGACCTCCACCGGCGAGCGATGGTCTTCGACTTCGAACTGCGGTTTCTGTTCGGCTTCGCCTTTTTCGGAAAAGGTATAGCCGCCCACCCCGGTGCAGGAACCGGCGCTGATCTGGGAAATGCCCACGGCGATGACCTCCCGCCGCAGTTCCGCCGATTCCCGGGTGGACAGGAGCATCCCGGCGTAGGGCGCGGCCAGCCGGAGGACCGCCACCAGCTTTTTGAAGTCGGCGTCGGAAACCGGGTCCCGGAACATCGACCGGTCCACTCCCCCGGCCTCGCGAATGCGGGGCACGGAGAAGGTATGCGGGCCGACCCCGGTGTCCCGTTCCAGGGTTTCGGCGTGGGTGAGCATGGCCAGCACGTCGAAACGCCAGTCATAGAGCCCGAACAGGGCCCCCAGCCCCACGTCGTCCACCCCGCCTTCCATGGCCAGGTGCATGGCCCGGAGCTGGCGCTTGAAATCGGCTTTGGGGCCGCGATGAAGCCGCTCATAGGTGGCCCGGTGATAGGTCTCCTGGAACAGGACGTAGGTGCCGATGCCGGCCGCCTTCAACCGGCGGTAATTCTCCACGGTGGTGGCGGCGATGTTGACGTTGCAGCGGCGGATGGCCGAGCCCCGGTAATCCTGGGCGTAAATGGTCTCCAGGGCCTCCAGGACGTATTCGATGGGGTTGTGGCCCGGGTCCTCGCCCTGTTCCAGGGCCAGTCGTGTGTGCCCCATGGCCAGGATGGCCCGGGTCTCGTCGGCGATCTCGGCCATGGTCAGCCGGCGGCGCGGCTGGGGGTTGGAGTGCTGGTAGCCGCAGTAACGGCAGTTGTTGACGCAGTAATCCGAAATATACAGAGGGGCGAACATGACGATGCGCCGCCCGTAGATGCCGCGTTTGACCTCCCCGGCCACCCGATACAGCTCGTCCAGAAGCTCAGGGTCTTCCAGTTGAACGAGCGCCGCCGCCTCGTCGAGGTCCAGCCCCCGGGCCAGGGCGGCCCGGCCCAGGATTTCCCGGACCCGAAGCGGGTCGGCGGCCTCACGGCGGCCCCGCGCCAGTCGATCCGTAATGACCTGGTCGTCAATGAAGTTTTGGCCGTTTTTTTGGGTATTCATAGCAGACCTCCAATCCGCCGCTCCGGCCGGCCTCGGCGGGCGCCTGAAAACAACGGCTTTGTACAAACACAGTCTCAGCGCCGGGCCAGTTCGGAAGCGTAGTCCCGGCCCAGAGTGTCCTGGTGGCGCAGGGCCCAGTCCGACACCAGGGTTCGGCCGGGCGTCTCCTCCGGTCTTTCCGGGGTGTCCAGGAGCCCGGCCATCAGGCCTTTGACTTCCGGCCAGGTGATGAAGACGTCCCGATGGGCCCAGCCAACCGCCCGGCCCACGGCATAGCCCAGAGCCGGAGGGCAGGGCCAGACCGGGCGCCGCACCCCCATGACGCTGGCCAGCATTTCCACCAGCCCGCGATAGGTATACCGTTCCGGGCCCACCGCGTTGAGGGTGAAGTTGTCGCCGGCCCGCCCGGCCCGGAGCATCAGCTCGGCCAGGTCCCGGACATGGATGGGCCGGATGCCGTAATCACCCCGGCCGAAGACGCCGAAGACCGGAAACGTGCGCAGCGCCCAGGCCATGTTGTTGATGAGAATATCCCGCCCGCCGAAGAGCACCGCCGGCCGCAGGATGGCGTGGGAGAGTTTGGTGTTTCGCAGGGCCTCCTCCAAGAGGGCCTTGCCCTGGAAGTATTCGAAGGGCGAATCCAGGGCCGGGTTGGTGATGGAGATGTGCACCACCCGCGACACCCCGGCCTTATGCGCGGCCGCGAACAGAATCCGGGTATTGGCCACCGCCCGGGCGTGGGTGAAGCGGCGGTGGTTGAAACGCACCCAATAGGTGTTGTAAAGCACCTCCGCGCCGGCCATGGCCCGAACCAGGGCTTCCGGGTCTTCAAAGTTCAGGGGGTGGGCGATGACCCGTTCCAGCCCGGGGAGGACCTCCCGGTCGGAGCGCCCCGTCAGCCCGTGGACCTCGTCGGCGCCGGCGGCCAAAAGCAGCCGGGCCAGATAGGAGCCGGTGTAGCCGAACGGACCGGTCAGCACGTGCTTGCCCCTGACGGCCGGCGTTTTTTCCGGCCGTTCCGGAATTTGGCTTGAACCAGCGGCCATTGAAAGTGAATCCATTCCAGCCTCCCTGGCGGCCCCTCATCCAGGCTGCCGGGCTTATTCCGCAAACAGTGTTATTTCAAGTGGAGCTCGAATACGGCCATCATTGATTGTGAAATGACCTTCAACACGCATGGAACCGATGGTTTGCGGCGGTCGGCGGTGGCGGGCGGGAAACGATCCGGGCGGTCTTATGGATGGCGGCGATGGAGCCCTCATCCCGGCCGACGCGGTCCGGCCATGACGAATTTACGGCGGCGCATTGCCCCATTCGGGGCCGGGCTCTTCCAATCTATACCATAATTAGAGGTTGGAGGCAACTCGGGGCTGAAAAAACAAACCGGCCCCCGATACGGCCGGGGCCGGAAACACTGCTGTGAGGTCTCCTGGCCGGGGCCTCAGCGCCCGGAGGACTGGTCGGCCCCGGGTTGGCCATAGACCTCTTCATAGCTCAAAAAACCGCTGGAAATGAGCGCCTGGTCGAGATTGCCCCGATCCACCAGCACCGGCTCCAACTGCACGGCGGGAACCCAATGGCGGCCATCCCAGATCCGATGGTCGGCCAGTTCCGCCGGATCCCGGCCGGCCATCAATTCGAGAGCCGCGTCCATGGCCTTGACGCCCAGAAGACGGGTGTCCTTGAATATGGTCATGGCCTGGGTGCCGGCCACGATCCGCCGGGCCGCGGCCGCCTCGGCATCCTGGCCGGTGACCAGAACCCGGCCGGACAGCCCCCGGACGGCCAGGGCCTCGATCGCGCCGGCCGCGGTGCCGTCGTTGGGGGCCAGGACGGCCACCGGCGCCACTCCGGCGTCGAGGGCCTGTTCAACGATCGCCCGGGCTTCGTTCGGGTCCCATTCGATCACCGGGCCATCCGCGGCCACGGTTATCGCGCCGGAATCCAGGAGCAGCCCCAGGGCGGCCATGGCCCCGTCCAATAACAGGCGGGAATTGTAATCGCCGGGCGAACCGCTGAGCAGCACGTAGGGCCCCCGGGGAGCCCGCTCGGCCAGGTATTCCCCCTGGATCCGCCCCACCCGCTCATCGTCGAAGGTGACGTGGAGATCCGCCCCGGCGTTCAGAACCAGACGGTCATAGGCGATGACCGGGGTGCCTTGATCGTGGGCCATCCGGATGATGGCCGCCGCGCTGGCCGCGTCATGGGGGCAAAGGATGAGCACGTCCGGCTTTTTGGTCAGCAGACGAGCCGCCTGGCTGTTCTGCTGCATCTGGTTGTTGCGGGCCACTTCCACCACGAGTTCCACGCCCTGGGTTTCGGCGTATTCACGCATGACCGCCAGGTCTTTCTCCCAGCGGCCCGGCCCCATGAAAGACAGGGAAACGGCCACCACAGGGCGGCGGCCGTCGGCGGCCCGAAGCGGGCCGCCGAAACCACAGGCGAACAGCAGTCCCAGGATCAACACCCAGGCCAGTCTCCGCATACCCCGTCCTCCTCGCCGCCGATGCGGGCGGCCCCGGCCGGGTTACGCCCCGGCCGGCTGGTAGTCGGTCAGCACTTCCGCTTTTTCGATCAACACCGGAGTGGCCGGCACATCGTCATGATAGGAGCGGCTGGTGGTCTCCACCTCTTCGATCGCATCCACCACCGGCTGGCCTTCCACCACCCGGCCGAAGACGGCGTAACCCCAGCCCCGGGGGTTTTCGGCGGTGAAGTTCAGGAACTCGTTGTCCTTGGTGTTGATAAAAAACTGGGCCGTGGCCGAGTGCGGGTAGCCGGTGCGGGCCATGGCCACGGTGTATTTGGCATTGTCCAGCCCGTTGTTGGCCTCGTTCTGGATGGGGCCCCGGGTGGCTTTCTCCTGCATTTCGGAATCCATTCCGCCGCCCTGGATCATGAAACCGGCGATGACCCGGTGGAAGATGGTGCCGTCGTAATGCCCGTCCCGGGCGTATTGCAGAAAGTTCGCCACCGTCAGGGGGGCGGCTTCAGGGTTCAGTTCCAGGACGATTTCGCCCAGGGTAGTGGTCAAACGAACGTAATCCATGATTTGTCGCCTTTGTGCCGGTTGTTACTGCGGTTTATAGTCGGTGAGAACCACGGCCTTTTCGATGATCACCGGCATGACCGGCACGTCCTGATGGCCGGAGAGCTGGCCGGTCTTCACCTTGGCGATGGCGTCCACCACGTCCTGCCCTTTGACCACCCGGCCGAAGACGGCGTAGCCCCAGCCCTGCATGTTTTCGGCGGTGAAATCCAGGCCGGGGTTATCCTTGGTGTTGATGAAGAACTGGGCCGTGGCCGAGTGGGGGTCGCCGGTGCGGGCCATGGCCACGGTGTAACGCTGGTTCTTCAGGCCGTTCTTGGCCTCGTTGGCAATGGGGGCCCGGGTCCGGCGCTCTTTCATGTCCTTGTCCATCCCGCCGCCCTGGATCATGAAATTGCCGATGACCCGGTGGAAGATGGTGCCGTTGTAATGGCCGTCCTCGACATACTGCAGGAAGTTGGCCACGGTCTTGGGGGCGGCGGCCCGGTTCAGTTCCAGGATGATGTCGCCCTTGCTGGTGGTCAGCTGCACATACGCCGGCCCGGCGGCCGCCTGGGAACCGCCCGACGACTGGGCCGACGCGGCGGCCGGCAGCATCAGGCCCAGGGCCAGAATGGCCAAAAGAAAACGCGTTTTCATCATGTATGTATCTCCCTTACGAAATGGTTATTGACCCGCCGACCAAACTTATTCGGAGTGATTTGGTCAAAGCCCAAAATCACAAGACCTTGGTCGTCCGAGAAGGAATATGTTTAGCCGCCTAAGCTATATCAATCGAGGGCCTGGATGATATCGCCGATCGACAGGTGCCCTTCCTCTATCTCCAAAGTGGCCGACGATTCGTTCACCCCGGTGACCTTCAGGCGGGCCACCGGCGCGCCCATGACCTGGTAGGTCTCGCCGATGGTGTTGGTGATGATCCGTTCCACTTCCAGCTTGGCGAACTTCCGCCCCGTGCGCAGGCCCACATCGGACCCGAAGCCGATGGTGGCCTGCCCGCCGGCGACGGAAATCACCCGGGCCTTGAACGGCAAGGCGGCCAGGCCCTGCATGGTCCGGTAATAGGCCTCTTTCAGGGCGTCGTCCAGGCTGGCCTCCAGGGCCTCCTGCTCGGGCTTGTGCCCTTCCCGGTCGCCGGCTTCGAAGAAATCCTTGTTGCCGGCGCCGCCGTCGTATTCCCCCACGTTGGCCCGGGAGACCAGCACGATGCCGGTCTGGGCGTCGACCGCGCTGACGGCCAAAACCGCATCCACGTATTCCCGCTGGGAGGTGACGATCCGGGCCAGGCGGCGCCAGCCCTTGCGGACGTTATATTTCTTGATTTCGCTGATCGAGCCCACGATCACGGCGTTGAGCCGGAGATCGGCGCCGATCTCCGCGGCCTGCTGGGGGGTCAGGGGTGCGCTGTAGCCCCGGGCGCCCATGGCCGCCTGCACTTCCTGCACCGGCACCACCACCAGGCGGCTGTCGCGGGCCATTTCCTGGCTCATCAGGCCGGCCAGATTGGCGCCGGCATCCAGTGCGCCCAGCCCCACCTCGTCGCTGAAGGGGGCCACGCCGATCTTCAGCTTCACCGGGCTGACGAAGCTGACGTTGCCGAAATAGCCCCAGCGCCATTCGTTATCCTTGGCCATGTCCGTGACCACCCCGCAACCGCCGAAAGCCGGAACCAAGAGGGCGGCGAACAAAACCACGGCCATGAAAAGACAGAGACGTTTATCTGACTGCATGCACTACCTCGTCAAAAAAACTGAGCCGATTTGAGCCCCACCCACCGAAGGCCGCCCCGCCGACGCGGGGCCCCTTTCGGAGCGGGGCGTATATTCCAAATGTTTTAGCTTACCGTAAAACCATAACCGGCGTCAAACGAAATCCGCTTGAGCGCCGAAGAGTCAACCCAGAGTATTTAATCATAATTATACCTAAATAGCCATCATTTTTTTACGTTCCCCAAACCTTCACCGGCGGCCTCCAGAAGCCGGGCGAAATTTTCCTCGTCCAGCACGGCCACCCCCAATTCCGCCGCCCGGGCCAATTTGCTCCCGGCCGCCTCCCCGGCCACCAGGTAATCCGTCTCCCGGCTGACGGCGCTCATCACCTGCCCGCCCAGGGCGATCAGGCGGGCCTTGGCCTCGGCCCGGGTGAAGGCCGACAGGGTGCCGGTCAGGACGAACTTCTTTCCGGTCAGGGGGGCCCCGGGGCCGAGCGGAGGTTCCGGGCCGGCGGGCCGGAGGCCCAGTTCGGATCCGGTGAGATCGGCCAGGAATTTTTCATTCCGGGGGTTGTGGAAAAATTCGATCAGGCTGGCGGCCACCTCCGGCCCGATTTCATCCAGGCGGATCAGGTCCTCTTCCGGGGCCGCCGCCAGGGCGGCCAGCGACGGGAAGTGCTCGGCCAGAATTTGGCTGGTCCGCTCCCCCACATGCCGGATGCCCAGGGCGTGGATGAAGCGCCACAGCGGGGCGGTCTTCGACCGCTCCAGGGCCTCCAGGAAATTCTGGGCGGATTTTTCGCCGAAGCGGGGCAGTTCCCGGAGCCGGGCCAAAGTCAGGCGATAGAGATCGGTGGGGATTTCCACCAGCTTTTCGGCCAGCAGCACATCCACCAGCTTGTCGCCCAGGCCGGTGATGTCCAGGGCGTTTTTGCCGCCGAAATGGTAAAAACGCTCCCGAACCTGGGCCGGACACCAGGGATTGGGGCAGCGCCAGGCGGCCTCCCCTTCCCGGCGGACCACTGGAGTCTCACAGGCCGGACATTGGGTCGGAAAGGCGAACATCGGCGGATCGGCGGCCGGCCGCCGGTCTTTCAAGACCTCCACCACCTCGGGGATGACCTCGCCGGCCCGCCGCACCAGGACGATGTCGCCCACCCGGACGTCCTTGCGCCGCAGTTCGTCCTCGTTGTGGAGCGAGGCGTTGCTGACCGTGACCCCGCCCACCGCCACCGGCTCCAGCCGGGCCACCGGCGTCAGGACCCCGGTGCGGCCCACCTGGATGTCTATGGCCCGAACCCGGGTTTCGGCCAGGCGCGGCTGGAACTTGGCCGCCACCGCGTATCGCGGGGCCCGGGCGGTGGCCCCCAGGCGGGCCCAGAGGGCCAGGTTCTCCAGGGTCAGGACCAGGCCGTCGATCTCGAAAGGCAATTCGTCGCGGGCTTCCTCCAACTCGGCAAACACGGCCAGGGCTTCCTTCAAATCCAGACCGCCGGCGGTGAAGCGCGAGGATTCCACCGGCAGGCCCCAGCCCTTCAGCGCCTCCATCACTTGGCCGTAGGTGGCCGCGCCGACGGCGGCCGGGTCGGCCAAGCCATAGGCGAAAAACTTCAGCCCGCGGGCCCTGGTCACCGCCGGGTCGAGCTGCCGCAGGCCCCCGGCGGCGGCGTTGCGGGGGTTGGCGAAGACCGGGAGGCCCTCCTCGTCCCGCCGGGCGTTGAGGCGCAGGAAGGCCTCCTTCTCCAGATACACCTCGCCCCGCACGATCAGGCGGTCGGGCACGGAAGGCGGTGAAAACAGATCGGCGGCCGGGGGCGCGGTCAGGATTTCAGGGATATCGGGGAGAGTGCGGGCGTTGGGGGTGACGTTCTCGCCGGTGACCCCGTCGCCCCGAGTGGCGGCCAGGACCAGGCGGCCCCGTTCATAAATCAGTTCGACGGCCAGGCCGTCGAACTTGGGCATGACGTGGAATTTCAGATCGGCTTCATCGCCCAGAAAGCGTTTGACGCGGCCGGCGAAATCGACGATCTCCTCCGGCTTCAGGGCCTTGTCGAGGCTCATCATCGGCGCTTCGTGGCGCACCTTGGCCAGCCCCCCGGCCGGCACCGGGGCCCCCACGGTGCGGGTGGGCGAATCCGGAACGGCCAAATCCGGGCGCCGCTCCTCCAGGTCCTTCAGTTCCCGAAAAAGGGCGTCCCACTGGTCGTCGCTGATTTCCGGGGCGTCCTGGGCGTAATAGAGGTCATTGTGGCGCCGGATCTCGGCCCGCAACTCCTCCGCCCGCCGGCGCTCAAAATCCGGCGCCTCGGTCATGCCTCCGCCCCCGCCGGCCGCTCACTTCTTTTCATCTTTTTTGATCTCGGTCAGGATGTCGATCTCGCGGTTGGCGATGGCGCGATACTGGCCGGCGTCGGCCTGCTTGTCCACTTCTTTATAGTGGAAGATGGCCTGGTCGAGGTTGCCGGTTTCATTGAAGTACTTGGCCAGATAATAATGCCCCTTGGCCAGTTGGCCGGCCTGGCCGAAGAAACGACCGGCCAGTTCCAGGGCCTCGGGATAAGGCGTGGTCTCCATGTTCACGGCCCGGTCGTAATAAGTGGCGGCCCGGCCCTTGTCGCCCAGCAGTTCGGAAGCCCGGGCCAGGCCCAGAATGGCCTGCCGGTTATCCTGGCCGGCTTTTTCGAAATAGCTCTTGGCCTCGGCCGGCTGGCGCCGCCGCAGGGCCAGGTCGCCCAGATCGGCCAGGTATTCGCGGTTGCCCGGGGCCAGGGCCAGGGCCTGGGTCATGAGCGTGTTGGCCTGGGTCAGGTTCTGCTGGCGGGCGGCCAAAAGCCCCAGGGCGTGGATGGCGGAATGATCGCTCTTGTTTTCATCGCGCCGCTTGGTCATGACCGTCTGGACCCGGCGCGGCTCGGCGGACAGGGCCATCACCCGGTCGCTGAAGGCCTGGTAGCGCGGGTCGATGTCGGCCGGCCCGGAGTTCTCATAATCCTTGAAGGTGGTGGCCAGGCGGCTGGTCAACGCCGGGTGGGTGGTCAGGTAGGTGGGGACATTGCGCGAGACCTGATAGGTCCGGTCGGCCATGATGCGGAAGGCGCCGTACATGTCGCGGGGGTTGTAGCCGGCCTTGGTCAGGTATTGGCGGCCTTTGGAATCGGCCTCGGCTTCGTCCTCGCGGGAGTTGGCCAGCATGGTCTGGATGGTGGCCCCGCTGCCGCCGACCATCAGGGCCTGGCCCAGGGCTGCGGTCGAGCCCCCGCCCTGGGAAGCCACGAACACCCCGACCAGCATGGCCGCCAGATAGGCCATGCTCATGGAGGTGGAGGCCTCGACCCGGCGGGCGAAATGGCGCGAGGTGATGTGGGCCACTTCGTGCCCCAGGATGGAGGCCAACTGCCCTTCGTTGTTCAGGCTGACGATGGTCTCGGTGTGCATGTAGATATAACCGCCGGGCACGGCGAAGGCGTTGATGCCGGGGCTCTTGACGATATAAAAGTTATACTGGTCCGCCCTGAGGCCGGCCCCCCTCATGATGCGGGAAGTGATGGCCTGATAATACTTATTGGCAATGGGATCGTCCAAGAGGGCCCCGGTGGCGGCCATCTTCAGGTGAAAGCGCTGCCCCAGCTCCCGCTCCTTCTTGGGCGTGATGGCCTCGGCCGACACCAGCGCCGGCCAGGGCAGAATCAGGGTCAGGCTCATCAGGGAAATCAAAAAAAACTTCAGCCGGTTTTTCATCAGCATTCCTTGTCCGCGCTCCGAAAGATGGAGACGAGGCCCGGAGAGGCAAAACGCCGCCCCGCCGGTGGGAAGAATCCGTCAGGGTTTGACCGTCCGCCGGGGAGCGTCGGTCCAGAGGCCCTCCAGATCATACAGGGCCCGGGTTTCGAGATTGAAAATATGCACCACCACATCGCCCAGATCCACCAGAACCCAGCGGTCGTTGCCGTGGGTCAGGCCTTCCTGGCCCAGGGGACGAACGCCATTTTCCCTGGCCCGGCGGACTATTTTTTCGGCGATGGCCGCCATCTGGCGGGGATTTTCGGCGCTGGCGACGAAAAACCAGTCGGCCACCGACGACAGACCCGAAAGATCCAGGAGCAGCGGGTCGATGGGCTTGTGCTCGGCCGCGGCGGCGGCCACCAGGTCGGCCAGGTCCCGGCCGCCCGGGCCGGTGAATTTTTTGCTCTTTTTACGACCGGCCGAATTTTTTCCGCCACCCGGATACGATGTATCGGCCTGGGCCGGCGGCGCGATTTTGGCTTTCGGTTCGGCCTTGGCTTTCGGCGCGGCCTTGGCTTTCGGCGCGGCTTTGGCCTTCGGTTCGGCCTTGGCCTTCGGCGCGGCCTTGGCCTTCGGTTCGGCCTTGGCCTTCGGTTCGACTTTGGCTTTCGGCGCGGCTTTGGCTTTCGGTTCGGCCTTGGCCTTCGGTTCGACTTTGGCTTTCGGCTCGGGCTTGATTTTCGGTTCGACCTTGGCTTTCGACACAGCCTTGGCCTTCGGCTCAACTTTGGCCTTCGGCGCGGCCTTGGCCTTCGGCTCAACCTGGGCTTTCGGCGCGGTCTTGGCCTCGGAAGTGGCCTTCCCCGGCTTGGTGATCGTTGTCTGTTCGCTCATTTTTCCTCAATGCTCATCTACGGATTGGGGCCAGAACGACTGCGGCCACTCTGGACTCAAGATACTTGGTCTCGATGTAAAATGCAAGACCGCCCCGCCCTCCGAACGGGACGGGGCGGCGCCAGGCCGCGAAACAGGACCATGATCTCAAAAAAAATGCCGGGAAGCAAACGTGGTCATTCCGGCTGGCCGGGGCGGTAGAGTCCGTGTTTTTCAATATAGATGCGCACCGGCTCCGGGACCAGGTAACGCACCGAGGCCCCGGATTCCAGACGTTGACGCAGATCGGTGGAAGAAATGGCCAGCCGCCCGCCCGGCTGATAATACATGGGCTTGCAGTGGGGGATGGTGAAGACCTCGTTTTTGGCGCTCCACCTGACTTTGGGGTCCACCTCCCGCTTGAGCATGTCTCGCAGGTCTTCGAAAGTGTGGGCGATGCCGGCCCGGGCGAAAACCACGAAGGGGGTCAGGGCCAGCAGTTCGCGATACTGGTGCCACTGGGCCACGCTCATGAAGGAATCGAGCCCCACCAGAAAATACACGTCGGTCCGGGCGCTCCAGGCCTTTTTAAAGGCTCGAACCGTGTTGACCGTGTAACTGGGCGCGGGCAGATGATTTTCCAGATCGGAAGCCCAGAAGCCGGGGCGGTCGGAGACCGCCAGCTTCAGCATCTCCAGACGGTGCCAGTAACCCACCATGGGGCTGGGCGACTTGTGCGGCGGCCGGGCCGCGGGCATAAAATAGACCTGATCGAGCTGGAATTTTTCGGCGATCTCCTCGGCCGCCCGCAGGTGTCCCAGGTGGATGGGGTCGAAGGTCCCCCCCATGATGCCCAGCCGCTGCCCGGGCCGAGGAGATTTGGCCATGGGCGGAATCCGCCTTTATTCCTGGACGTCCGGAATGTCCCCCAGGCCGAAGGCGTCGTGGAGGGCCCGGACGGCCAGCTCGGTATATTTCTTTTCGATGATGCAGCTGATCTTGATCTCGGACGTGGAAATCAGGCTGATGTTGATGCCCTCCCTGGCCAGGGCCTGGAACATCTGGGTGGCCACGCCGGCGTGGTTGCGCATGCCCACCCCCACCAGGGAGATCTTGGCGATGGTGTCGGTGCCCACGATGCGCTCCACCCCGATCTCCTCAGCCGTGCCCCGCATGAGCTCCATGGTCTTGGCGTAATCGGCCAGGGGCACGGTGAAGGAAAAATCGGTGCGCGGCTGACCGGTCCCGGGGTCGAGCTCCACCGACTGATTCTGGATGATCATGTCCACCACGATGCCGGAGGCGGAGACGATCCCCAGGATCTTGGCGGCGATGCCCGGCTGGTCCGCCACCTTCATCAGAGTGATGCGGGCTTCGTTCTTGGAATAGGCCACCCCGGTGACGGGCTTTTTCTCCATATCGATATCCTCTTCACAGATCAAGGTGCCCCGGCCCGGCTGATGGGCGTGGCGCACGTGTATTTTCATATTGTAATTCATGGCGAATTCGACGGAGCGAATCTCCATCACCTTGGCCCCCAGAGACGACAGCTCCAGCATTTCCTCGAAGCTGATCTTCTCCATCTTCCGGGCGTTCTCACAGACGTTGGGATCGGTGGTGTAGATGCCGTCCACATCGGTGTAAATCTCGCAGGTATCGGCGCCCAGGGCGATGGCCAGGGCCACGGCCGTGGTGTCCGTGCCGCCCCGGCCGAGGGTGGTGACGTCCCTGTCGCGGGAGATGCCCTGAAAGCCGGCCACCGCCACCACCCGGCCCTTGGCCAGTTCGGTGCGGATGCGGGCGGGATCCACAGCGGTGATGCGGGCCCGTTGATGAGCGTCATCAGTTTGGATGCCGGCCTGAAAACCGGTGAAACTCTTGGCCCGCTCGCCCAAAGTCTGACAGGCCAGGGCGAAGAGGGACACCGTGGTCTGCTCCCCGGTGCTGATGAGCTGGTCCACCTCCCGGGGCTCCGGGTTCTGGGCCATATCGCCGGCCATCTGAAGCAGGCGATCCGTCTCCCCCTTCATGGCCGACAGAACAACCACGACCTGGTTGCCCTGGTTCTTGGTGTCAATGGCCCGCTTGGCCACCTGGCGAATCAGATCCAGGTTGGCCACGGAACTGCCGCCATATTTCTGTACGATCAATGCCATGTATTGTCCCATCCCCACTCAAAAAATTAAACCCGAAAGCCCCCACACGGGGCCCAAAGGCTACTGAACATTTAAAATTACCACTTTTCCCCAAAAAACGCAACCAGGGCATAGCCCTGGACCCACCGGATGCGCCTGTCGGCGCATCCTCCCCGCACCCGCTTCGCTGGGCGGCCGAGGCCGCAACGTTTGGGCGGCCGCGACCATCTTGGTCGTCTACAGGAAAGCGCGGGAGGGAGCGACGCGCCCTCCCGGAAAACCGGGAGAACGGCACGCCTTCTCTTCTGTATCCAAACAGGCGGCGTGTCTTTACAGCCCACCCCCATCTTCCGGGAGGGAGCGTCGCTCCCTCCCCCCTCTCCCCCCGTCAAACGACCAAGATGGTCGCGGCCGCCCAAACGTTGCGGCCTCGGCGGCCCAGCGAAGCTCGTGCGGCGACGAGGCGTCCGCATCCGGTGGGTCCAGGGCTATGCCCTGGGGAGAAGCGGAGGCGGAGGGTGTCGGGTTCGGTGAAGGAGTGGGAGATAAGGCGGAAGGGGAAGGCCGGGCCGGTGCTGGCCAGATGGGCGCCGATGCAGGGGCAGAGATCGTAGTCGCCGATGCGGACCAGCCGGATCAGCCCGTTGGGATCGGCTCTGACGCCTTCGGGGAGTTTGTTGAGATTGACCACCGCGGCGGCCTCGGCCAGGGTGACGAACTCCTCGATCACCGGCAGGTCCTGGGAGAGAATGTCGTTGACCGCGGCTTCCAGGGCCCGGGCCTCCAGATCGGTCAGGTCCCGGTGAAAGTGATAGTCGCATTTCGATTTGCCGCGATTGAGATGGGCGCTGAAATTGCGCCCGGTGCCGAAGAGCCGGATCATGGTCTGATTCAGAACATGTTCGATGGTGTGCATGGGGGGATCATATTCTTTGGACATGGGAAACTCCTGAAAAAGCGGGCGACGAAGCGAAAGCTCAATCACCTTCATCCATCGGATAGGAAATGCGGTTGCGCCCTTCCGCCTTGGCCTGATACAGGTGCCGGTCGGCCAGGGCGATGAAGGCTTCCGCCGCCAGGGGGCGGCTGGGGGTGCTGGAGGCCAGGCCGAGGCTGGCGGTGATGCCGAGGCGCCGGCCCTCGAATTCAAAAATGGTGCTCTGGATCTGTTGATGCAGCCGGGTGCAGATGGCCACGCCGTCGGCCAGGGAGACGCCGGGGAAGCAGATGAGCATTTCCTCGCCGCCGTAGCGCACCGCAAAATCAGATCCCCGGCGGATGTAGGAATTGAGAATGAGCCCCACGCCCCGCAAAATGTGATCGCCGCACTGGTGGCCGAAATCGTCGTTGACCCGTTTGAAATGATCGAGATCGATCATGGCCAGGGTGACCGGGAGCTCCATGCGCTGGCAGCTGGCCAGCACCTGGGGCAGTTTTTCGTCGAGATAGCGGCGGTTGTGGAGCGAAGTGAGGGAGTCGGTGGTGGCCACTTTGTTGAGGCGGTCGATGATGGAGGGTATTTCGTCGAAAACCCCCTGGTCCTTGACGTCGACGACCATGCTTCGGGTGATGTCCTTGGCCAGTTCGACCACCAGGTGGCGGCCGCGCAGTTGAACCGGGACGGAAAGGATGAACAGGACCGATTCGTTGGCGTATTCCAGCTTGACCACCGTCTCCTTGGAATAGTGGGCCCGGATGGAGGTGCAGTTGCGGCAGCGGGCTTCGGCCCCGAAGATGTCGTTGCAGGAGACTTTGGTTTCGCAGGGAACGCCCTGGCGCAGTTCGACCACCTTCCCGCTTTCCGCGTCCACGATGCGGGAGAGATCGAAGAGGCTGGGAAATATGTTCATCTCCGTCAAAACGCGTTTGAGGTCGTCAAATGTTTCGGAGGGCATACCGGGATTTTCATTTTCAGGCGACATGATGCACTTTCATTTCAACGGTGGGAACCGATTGAGCCCGACCAACAAGCCGACGGGTATTGTATAGCACATTTCCGGTCAAAAAAGCGTTTGTTTTCGGGAGGCCGAAGGCCGCCGAAGCGCCGTCTTCAGGTGCGGGACGGAAGCGACTCGGGAAACGAGGCCGCCAGGAGTTCTTTGGCCGCGTCATACTCGAACTGGTCAATATGGTTTTTGATCCTGTCCAGTACCGGGTCGACCGCCGGGCCGTATTCCCGGGCCAAAAGGTTCCGCAAGGAATCGGTGACCGTTCCGTAGTCATGCCACCTCAAGGCCAGGTGGAGCTGCCGCAGGCTGTCCGCCAGGAGGGTCACGTCGCCGGCCGGCCTTTCGCCGGCTTCGTCCGGCTCCGAGAGCAGTTCATCCAGCCGCCGGGCCATTTCCTCCAGCCGTTGCACCAGAGCCGGCAGCGCCGCCCGGCAGTGATCCAGATCGCCCGCCGCCGCGGCCCGTTCCAGGTCCCGGGCCAGAGCGGAGAGCCCCACGGCGCCCAGGCTGGCCAACGAACTCTTCACCCCGTGAACATGAATGAGGAAGGCCTCCGCCGCCCCGGCGGCCAAAAGTTCCACCAACTGGTCGATCATTCGGGGCAGGTTCCGCCGCAGAAGCCGCAGGGCGCGCTCATAGACCGCCCGCTGCCCGGCCACGGCCGCCAGCCCGGCGGCCACATCCAGAAGCTCCGGGGATTCCGGACCCGCCGGGCCGTCCGGGCCCACCCCCTCCCCCGCCCCGGATGAATGAGGCGCCGCCGCGGCCTCATCGCGGCCGGGCGGCGGAAGCGAAGGCTCGATCGTCTCCAGCCTTTTCTCTTCGGGCAGCCACTGGGAAAGAATCCTGTCCAACTCGCCCTTCCGGATCGGCTTGAGCAGAAAGTCGTCCATGCCGCCGGCGCGCAGCATCTCCCGGGCGCCGCTCACCACGTTGGCGGTCAGGGCGATGATGGGCGTGGAAGCGTTCGTCCCGCCCAGGTGCCGGATATGTTCCGCGGCCTTCAGGCCGTCCATCTCCGGCATCATGTAGTCCATGAAAATCAAATCGTATTTGGTCAGCCGGGCCTTTTCGATCGCCTCCGGCCCCGAAAGCGCCGAATCGGCCTTAAGGCCGTGCAGGGTCTTCAGAAGACCGGCGGCGACGCTGAGGTTTATCTCGTTGTCATCCACAATCAGCACCCGGCACGATTCCTGGTAGTGCGCGCCCCGGTCGATGCTTTTGGCCGGGGCCGGGTCGATTTCGCCCGGCACCTTGGGGATGGTGATGGTGAAAACGCTGCCCCGGCCGTAGCGGCTCTCCAGTTCGATGCGCCCATTCATCAGTTCCAGCAGGTTCCGGCAGATGGACAGGCCCAGGCCGGTGCCCCGGATATGGCGGTTCTTGCCGGAATCGATCTGCTTGAAGGGCTCGAACAGAAACGGCAGACTTTCCGCCTTGATGCCGATGCCCGTGTCGGTCACGACGAAACGCAGGGTCTCCGCCTCGGAGATCAGGCGCAGGGACACCGAGCCCCGCTCGGTGAACTTGACGGCGTTGCCCAGCACGTTCAGGAGAACCTGGCGGAGCCGGATATCGTCGCCGTAAAGCGAGAGGGGGATGTCCCCTTCCAGTTCATAGTGGAAGGCCAGCCCCTTTTCTCCGGCCAGGTGGGCGACCAGGGAGACGACGTTTTTCAGCATCAGCGGCAGGTTGAACGGCGCGAGAACCAGCGGCATCTTGCCGGACTCAAGCTTGGAGAGGTCCAGGATGTCGTTGATGATGGTCAGGAGGGCGTCGGAGGAAATCTTGATGTCGCCGATATATTTCCGTTGCTGCGCCGTGAGGCTCCCCTCATGCAGAAGAATTTCGGAAATGCCCACGATGGCGTGCATGGGGGTGCGGATTTCGTGGGACATGTTGGCGAAAAACCGGGTTTTGGCCTCGGCCGAGGCCCGGAACTTTTCCTTTTACAAATAGGCCTGGGCCGCCTGGAGGGTGTAACCGGGGGCCTGGGCCATCGGGCCCAGCCTTTTTCGCAGCGGAGTCTTTAGGGGGTGCAGC
>JAVBLB010000045.1:0-15924 GCA_031553735.1 Candidatus Adiutrix sp. | reverse complement strand
ATTTTACTTCTAAAACGCTCCAGGTCCGCGCCGCACCGCGGCGGCCGGGACGACGGTTCGCCCGCCTCCCCCCCCCGCGCCCATAAATATTTTTTTACAATTCGCCATACTATTTTACAATCAGACCCCAGCGCACCGGTTGTGGAACAGAGGCGGATATGATAGTATCCAAACTCGCTTCGCCATGAAACGGCATGGAAACGCGACCCGAGTCACCCTTCTCCCCGCCCTGGATGCTCTCAATGAAATTTGAAATTAAAAGTCGCCGGCTGGTCCTGGTCGCCGCCCTGTATTTCGGGGCCGTCCTCAATCTCAGCCTGTGGCGGTATCTATACCGGAACTTGGAAATCACCGACCCAAGCGGCCTGATCTTCGCCTTGAACCTGCCGCTGGTGCTGCTGGCCGCCCTGACGGTCATCTTCAGCCTGCTCATCTGGCCTTACCTGGCCCGGCCGGCGCTGATCCTGCTGCTGCTTCTCTCCAGCGCGGCCAACTACACCATGTTTCAATACGGCATTTTCATCGATGCCGACATGATCCGGAACATCGTTCAGACCAACCAGCGGGAGGCCCGGGATCTGGTCACCGCGGGCGGGCTGATCTGGCTGGCTTTCTTCGGCCTTTTGCCCGCGCTCCTGGTGGCCCGGCTGAAAATCGTATATCAGCCGCCCTGGCGGGAAACGGGCGGACGGCTTTTGATCGTCGCGGTCTGCCTGGCGATCCTGGGGGGCTCGACGGTTTTTTTCTATAAGGACTACGCCTTTTTCGGGCGCAATCACAAAGAGATGACCCGGCTGATCAACCCGGCCAATTACCTGTACGCCACGGTCCGCTTTTTCCAGCTGGAGGCCCTGGCCCGCCGCGAGATCGTCAAAATCGACGAGCACGCCCGCCTGGCCCCCTATCCGGACGCCGGCCTGACCGTGTTCATCATGGTGGTCGGGGAAACGGCCCGGTCCATGAACTTCTCTCTCAACGGCTACGGCCGGGAGACCAACCCGGAACTGGCCCGGGAGGACCTCATCAGTTTCACCGACGTCACCGCCAGCGGCACGGCCACGGCCATCGCCCTGCCGACCATGTTTTCCAGCCAGGGGCGGCGTGACTTCAATCTCACCGACATCAAATACAGCGAAAATCTGCTGGATCTGCTGCAGCGGGCCGGCTACCGGGTCTGGTGGCGCGAGAACGACGACGGCTGCAAAGGCGTCTGCGACCGGGTGCCCGCCGAGGACATGGTGAAACAGGGATCAGAAAAATATTGCGATGGCAGCTACTGTTACGATCAAGTCCTGATCGAAGGGCTGGAAGAACATTTGAAAACCCTGACCCAGGACACCTTCATCGTGCTGCACACCATGGGCAGCCACGGCCCGACCTATTACAAACGCTACCCGGCCGAATTCCGGCGCTTCACCCCGACCTGCGACACGGGTGAAGTGCAGACCTGCGACCGCGAGGCCATCGTCAACACCTACGACAACACCATCGTATACACCGACCACATCGTGGCCCAGGCCATCGATATCCTCAAAAAATTCCCGCAGTACGAATCGGGCCTGCTCTATGTTTCCGACCACGGCGAATCCCTCGGGGAAAACGGCGTCTACCTCCACGGCCTGCCGTACAGCCTGGCCCCAGCGGAACAGGTCAAAGTGCCGATGGTGTTATGGATGTCCGACCATATGAAGAGGTCGGACCACGTCGATTACGAATGCCTCCGGGCCCGGAAGGATCGGCCCCTGGCCCATGACAACATCTTCCATTCCCTTCTGGGGCTCATGGAAGTGCGAAGCACCACCTATGACCAGTCCCTGGATCTTTTCCAGCCCTGCCGCACCAAGCCTCTGCCGTGATTCGGGCATAAAAAAACCGTGTTTCCGGTGAAACACGGTCTTCCCAAACCACTCCCCCGCCGGCGGTCCCCTCTGGCCTGACCCCTCCAGCGTCATATTTCGGTATTCGATAGCGAGTTGATGTAAGGTGAATTTACCCCAGATCGGTCCCGATGTCAAGACCTTAATGCACCGGAACTCCGATTTTTTCGGGCCCCGCCTGGGGCCCGGTTAACACCCGTTGTTCGCGGTCGGCGGGCGACCCGTGAGACCCGGTCCCGTCGATATCACGCTTGACATTATCCCGGCCATGCTTAGAATAAGAGAGATATATGGCCTCAGACCGACCCGCCGAGCCCCGCACCCGGAGCCTTCGCGGCCCCCGGCCGGGGCCGACAGGCCATGAATGACGGCGGCCGGGCCGCCTGGGGAATAGACCGCATGCTCAAAAAAACGGCGACCAAAGATCTGCGCGTGGGAATGTTTGTGGCGGACGTCGGCCGGGGATGGCTGAACCACCCCTGGAAAACCAAGAGCAAGCTCATTACCGACCGGGAGGAGATCCGGGAACTACTGGATTTCGGCATCACCGAAGTCGTCGTGGATACCGACCGCTCCCGGCCGGAACCGGAAGCGGCCCCTGCTCAAGCGACCGCGTCGGCCTCGGCGGCGCCCGCCCCCCCGGCTCCGGCCGCCCGGACCGCCCCCGTGCGCTCCGCCCCCGAAGCGGTCAGCGAAGTGGAAGTGGAGCTGCCCAAGGCGGCCAAGGCCTACAACAAGGCCCTGGACACCTCCAAGGCCCTGGTGGCCGCCTGCCGCATGAACCGCAAGATCGAACTGGCCGTGGTCGAGGAAAACGTGGCCGAACTGGTGGACAGCGTGTCGCGCAACCGCGACGCCCTGATGGCCCTGATGAAGCTGCGCCGTTTCGACGACTACACCTACACCCACTCCCTCAACGTTTCGGTGCTGGCCATTTCCGCCGGCAAATCCCTGGGACTCAGCGACGACGAACTCCGGGCCCTGGGTCTGGGCACCATGTTCCACGACCTGGGCAAGACCCGCATTCCCGGCAACATCCTTAACAAGCCCGGCAAGCTCACCGACGACGAGTTCGCGATCATGCGCAACCACGCGGCCCTGAGCGGCAAGATCATCCAGGAACAAAACCTCAAGGTGGACACCATCGTCTACCAGATCGCCCGCCACCACCACGAGCGCATCGACGGCAGCGGCTATCCCGACCGCCTCAAGGGCGACGACATCCCGCCCCTGGTCACCGTCTGCGGCCTGTCGGACGTCTATGACGCCCTGACTTCCGACCGGGTCTACCACAAGGGCCGCTCGCCCCACGACGCCCTGAAGTTCATCTACGGCCTGCGCGGCGTCCACTTCCAGGCCGAGTGGGTCGACCGCTTCGTCCAGAGCGTGGGCATCTATCCGCCCGGAACGGTGGTGCAGCTGACCTCCGATCAGATCTCCGTGGTCATGGACATCAACCAGTCCGCCCTCCACGCCCCGCTGGTCAAGATCATCGCCGACCCCGCCGGGATGATCTACAGCCGCCCCCGGCTGCTGAACCTGGCCAGCGAAGCCGAGGCCAAAGACCTCAAGATCAAGCGGGTCGTGCCCCGCGACGAGGCCGGCTTCGACCCGGCCTTCTATTTCAATCCGCCCAAGGAATGACCCGGCGGGAACACCTTTTTAGATGAATCCGACCACCGACCAGCCCCTGACCGCGCCCGAAGCTTCCGCCCGACTGCGGGAGGTGCGCGCGGCCATGGCCGAGGCCGCCGTCCGGGTCGGGCGCGACCCCGGCGAGGTCACCCTCCTGGGCGTCAGCAAAACCTTCCCGGCGGACCTGGTGCGGACCTACCTTCAGGCCGGCCTGGCCAGCTTCGGCGAAAACTATATCCAGGAGGCCCGGGCCAAGGCGGCCGAACTGGCCGATCACCGGCCCGCGCCCGACTGGCATTTCATCGGCCACCTCCAGACCAACAAGGCCCGCTACGCGGCCGCCATCTTTTCCACCATCCATTCCCTCGACAGTCTGGAGCTGGCCGAGGAGCTGGACCGCCGGGCCTCGGCCCTGGGCCGGACCATCACGGTCTACGTCCAGGTCAACGTGGCCGGCGAAATACAGAAGAGCGGCCTGAACCCGGCCGCCCTGCCCGCTTTCCTCGAGGCCCTGGCCCCCTTCCCGGCGCTCCGGGTACACGGCCTGATGACCATGCCCCCCTACGACCCCGACCCGGAGGCCTCCCGCCCCCACTTCGCCGCCCTGCGGGCCCTGCGGGACCGCCTGGCGCCCCATCTGCCGGGCCTGTCCATGGGCATGAGCGGCGATTTCGAAGTGGCCGTCGAGGAGGGCGCCACCATCATCCGGGTGGGCACGGCCCTGTTCGGCCGGCGATGAATCCCATCCGGCCCTTCAGCCATTTTTCCATAATGATTTAATACAGCCCCTCCTTCAAGATGGCGTCATCGGTGTTCGCACGGCGGGGCGGGCCGGTAAAACTTCTGCGGCTGGCCGCCAGGGCTGAGCCCTGGACCCACCGGATGCTGACGCATCCTCCCCGCACCCGCTTCGCTGGACGGTTGAGGCCGCAACGTCTGGGTGGCCGAGACCATCGGGGTCATCTACAGGGTGGGATCGGACGCTTTGCGCCTTTTAAATGAAGAATCAGGAAAGCGAAAAAGGAAAGCCGGCGGCGCCGGCTTTCCTCGTTTACAGGGTCGATGGTCCCGGCCGACCAGACGTTGCGGTCTCAGTCGTCCAGCGAAGCGGGTTCGGAGAGGATGCGTCAGCATCCGGTGGGTCCAGGGCTCAGCCCTGGTCCGGTGGGTCCGGGGCTCAGCCCTGGCGACTATCCCAGAGTCACGTCCAGGACCATCATCAGGGTGAAGCCGAAGAGGACGCCCAGGGTGGCCCAGTCGCCGTGGCCGGAGGCCTGGGATTCGGGGATGACGTCCTCCACCACCACGAAAATCATGGCCCCGGCGGCGAAGGCCAGGGCGAAGGGCAGCACCGGGCGGGCCAGCCCCACCACCGCCGCGCCGAAGATGGCCGCGATCGGCTCCACCAGACCGGAAAACTGCCCCCAGACGAACGCTTTCCAACGGCTGAAGCCTTCCCGCCGCAACGGCAGGGACACGGCCAGCCCCTCCGGAAGATTTTGAAGGCCGATGCCCAGAGCCAGGCTGATGGCCCCCCCCAGGCTGGCCTCCTCGAAGCCCGCGCCCACCGCGCCGAAACCCACCCCCACGGCCAGGCCCTCCGGGATGTTGTGCAGGGTGATGGCCATCACCAACAGGAGACTGCGCCGCCAGGAGGTGCTGACCCCCTCGGTGGTGCCGGTGGCCGGATGAAAATGCGGCAGGAAGCGGTCCACCAGTCGCAGGAAAAGCCCGCCGCAGAGAAAACCCGCGGCCACCGGCGCGATGGCCCAGCGGCCCAGGTGTTCGCTCATGGCGATGGCCGGGGCCAAAAGGGACCAGAAACTGGCGGCGATCATGACCCCGGCGGCGAACCCCAGGGAGACGTCCAGAGCCAGCTTGGAGGGCTGGCGGGAAAGAAAAACCGCCCCGGCCCCGACGGCGGTCAGGCCGTAGGTGAACAGGCCGGCCAGGGCGGCGGCCGCAAGGGGATTGAAATCAGTCATGGCGCTTGTCCGGGAGCGATCGAGGTCGAAACGGTTTCCAACGGGGTTTCTATAGTTTCGACGGCTAAACATATTCCTTCTCGGACGACCAAGGTCTTGTGATTTGGGGCTTTGACCAAATCGCTCCGAATAAGTTTAGTCGGCGGGTCAATATTCCAGACGACCAGAGGCGGCGCGGGGCGCCGCCTCTGGTCGATGAGGCCTCAATGATCCGCCCGCGTCCCGCCTCGCCGCGAAAAGCGACGGGGCGGGATCGGCCGGGTTTACCTGACGGGTTTCCCGTCGCGGGTTTCCACGATCTCCGGATGGGGCGGCGCGCCCTGGATGGCCTGGGCGGGTCCGGCGCCGGGCACCGCCCCGGGCTGGGCCACGTGGATCTCCACCCGACGGTTGCGGGCCCGGCCGGCGGACGAGGCGTTGGATTCGATGGGCTGGGTTTCTCCGCGCGAGGTGGTGTTCAGCCGTTCCGGCCGCACGCCGTAACCGACCAGCACCTTCTTCACCGCCTCGGCCCGGCGCAGGCCCAGGGCGTAGTTGTATTCCTGGGTGCCGACCGAGTCGGTATGGCCCTGCACTTCCACGATCAGTTCGGGATAATTCTTCAGCACGGTGGCCGCTTCGGCGATATAGGGCAGGTACTTGGTCTTGACCACGGACTTGTCGAAATCGAAGAAGCTGGCATAGGCCACCACCCAGCAGCCCCGGTCGTCCACCATGGCTCCGTAGGGCGTGTTGGGACAGAGATCCTGATCGTCGGGAACGCCGTCCCCGTCGGAATCGAGGATGGGGGCCGGCCGGCAGGTCCGGCTGTCGAGGAGCCGGATCATGTCGTTCTGGCCCATCATGATGGCCCAGTCCTTAGCCGTGCGGCGTTTGATGTCCGTGGCCCGGCAACTGGCCCCGTTGTTGAGCAGCACCTTGGCGATGCTGTGTCGCCCGCCCCAGGCCGCCCAGTGCAGCGCCGTGGCGCCGTAGACATCGGGGGTGTTGACCCGGGCGCCGGCGCGGAGCAGCACTTTCACGGCCTCAATATCGCCGAGATAGACGGCCCAGTGGAGGATCGGCCAGCCGGTGGGGTCGAAGGGCTGTTTCATGATCGGCTGATCGACGCCGAACACGTCTTTGGCCTTCATGCCCAGAATGGACAGGCTGGTGTTGGGGTTGGCCCCCTGATCCCTCAAGGTCACCATGCCCGCGACGTCGCCCTTGGCCAGGGCGAAGAAGAGCCCCTGATCGACCGTGGTCTGGCGGGCCAGCATGAGTTCCGGGTCAACCCTTTGCGCCAGGGCCGGGGACAGGCCCGACAGGGCCATGACAAGCAAGCTGAGAATAAATAACCGTTTCATGTTGTACTCCGGGCGGGCGACACCCGCGGGGTGGATGCGCCGTCAGATCGAAAGGTCGGTGACTCTGCCCCGGCAAAAGGGGCATTGGGCCGCCGCAGGTTCGACCGTGAAGATGTCGCGGCCGCGTGCGGCCCCTTTCGGGGCTCAGTTGAATTCCACCACCAGGCGGGGTTCCCTCTTGTTCACACCCACCGTCACCAGATTGTTGGCCGGGGTCTGACAGGGCACCGAAAGCTCGAACTGGATGGAATTGCGGCGCTCATTGATGGCCCGGGCCACGAAATTGGTGACGTCGAAGAAGATCCAGCCGTCCACGATCTGCTGCCGCTGGGTGCCGGCCACCCCTTCACGGTTGCGGGCCAGGCTCTGCATCTCGTCGCCAATGTTCAGGCGGCCCCGAAGCTGCGCATTGACCAGCCCCTGGGGATTGTTGGGCGAATAGACGGCCAGCATCGCCCGGCCCATGTTCAGATCTTCGGAATAGACGCTGGGGTCGAAATTGATCATCAACGTGTTGGAATGTCCCGGCAGGCCGCAGTAGGTGCAGTTGTCGGTGGACGGGGAGAGGGGCTTGCAGCCCAGGTCGATGTTGTCCATGCCCCGCACTTTGTGGGAGTTGTAGGGCGCTTCGTTCCAGACCGCCAGATCGAAGGGGGCGATGGCCACCGCGCAGCTGGATTCGCTCAACCGGGCATACGGCGCCCCCAACAGCGCGGTTTTAGGGCTGGCGCAGGGCGCCACCTTGCGGCTGGTGTATTTCACGGGGTCGGCGCAGGCTCCCAGAGCCAGCAGGGCGGCTAACAACAGAAGTGAAAATGCGGATTTCATCATGGCCTCATTCCTTGGATTCGCCCGCCGGTCGCCGACCGGGCGGGTCATGGACTTGATGGTTTTCAGGGCTCCGCCGGGAGGCCGCGGTTTCCGGCTCCTCAACCCGGCCGGTCATACCGCCGGGGAGGCGCCCCGGCCGCCGCCGCTCCAAAACGGAGCCGGACCGGATCGAGGCGCTCTGAAATCGACGGACGGACGGCGCCCTGGAAACGAACTCAGTTGCCCAGCGACACGTAGCTGTCGGGGGCTTCGACAAAGGGCGGCTCCAGGCTCCGTTCCGGACCGGGCTCCAGAGGCACGAAGAGGAAAATCCGGTCGTTGAGCTCCACGGCGTCCACCGAATAGGTGATGCGGCCCAGGTAGGTGACCGGTTCCACGTCCTGACCCCGGTCCAGGCCCTTTCCCTTCAACTTGGTGCTCGCCCGCGGCGTCAGGGGGGCGGTGCCTTCCACCCGGGCCACGATGGTCACCGTGCCCTTGTAGCGGTAGATCTCTCCCATCGCCTTGCCCCGGTCGACCCGGTCGCGCCCCGGCTCACGGGAAGTGTAGGACTTGCCGTAAATGGGGAACTCGCGGAAATACGGATCGGCGTCGCTGTAGGTCTCGGAATCCAGAATCTTGGCCACGTCCTCGGTGAAGCGGATGAAGACCTCGTCGCTGGTGCTCAGGTTGGTCTTGCCCCAGTGGGCGGCCTTGTCGGCCCCGTCGCCGTAGACCAGGGCCGGATGTTCGGACGAGGCGAGGATTTCGCCCACGTTCCGGACTTCATACAGGTTGTCGTCCGGCAGCCCGGTCACCGGGTCGTTCTTCTTCACCTTGACCCGGATGGCCCCGGATTCGCCCAGGCCCCGACCGTCAGCCAGGAAGCTGAAGTATTTCGGAAAGCTGGTGCTCAAGGGGGTGCCCCGGTCATACAGGTCCGCGGGCTTGTCCTGAGGCGGGGGCGGCACGGCCGTGGCCTTGCCCGCCTTCAAAGTCGCCTCGGGAAAAAGGTAGATGGTGTCGCCCACCGTCAGCCTTTTGGGATGGGCCACCAGGTTCCGGTTGGCCTGCCACAGCTTGCCGCCCAGGGAAGACTTGCCGTAATGGCGTTTGGCGATGCTGGCCGCGGAATCGCCCTTCTTCACCACGTAAGGCTGGGCCGCGCCGAATTCGCTGACTTCCGCCCGAAGTCCGGCGGCGCTCAGCCAAATGGCGGCCGCCAGAACCATGATCATGCTTGCTCGACTCATCATCATTCTCCTCCCTTGTCCCCGTTGTCCGGGGCTTTCCGCCCTGCCCGGGGCGGTCAGGTTCATTCGTCCGAGTGGTCTATAATCAACACTTATTACGCTTTCATAGCAAATTATATTAAAATACGATTATGTATAATACACTCTCTATTGGCCCCAGTCAACTTCATTTATGATATTTTTTGGTATTTTTTTATTTAATATCAAGATCATACCGTATGTATGGCCGTAAGAGCCCCCCGACCTCAAAATGTAGTTGTCCCCGCGAGCCTGCCGCTTGCCCCTCAAAGGCGGATCTGATACACTTATCGGGCGGTTTTCACATATTTTTTACGAAACGGGTGGCCCGATGAAGATAAAACTGGCCCGAACCTTAGGCTACTGCCTGGGAGTGCGCCGGGCCATGGACACGGCCTTCGCGGGTCTCTCGCGCCGGGGAGAAAAAGTTTTCAGCCACGGCCAGCTGATCCACAACGCCCAGGCCCTTGACCTTCTGGCCTCCAAAGGGCTGAAGTTGTGGTCGGGGGAACGGGAGGGCCTGGTCATCATCCGGGCCCACGGGCTGCCGCCCGAGGAACTGGCCAGGCTCCATCGGCTGGAGGCCGGTGGCCTGAAGGTGCGCGACGCCACCTGCCCCCGGGTGCGGCGGGTGCAGATACTGGTGGCCCGGGAGGCCGCCCGGGGGCGCGAGGTCATCATCTGGGGCCAGGTCGACCATCCGGAAGTGGCCGGCCTGGTGGGCCACGCCGGCGGCCGGGCCCGGGTGGTGGCCGAAGCCGCCGACGTGGCGGGGTTGCCTCCGGCCGACGAAGTGCTCCTCGTCTCCCAAACCACCCAAGACCTCTCCCGCTGGCCGGAGGTGGTGGACGCGGTGCGGGCCCGCTGGCCCGGAGCCCTGGTGAAGAACACCATCTGCCAGGCCACGGAGGTCCGCCAAGAGGACCTGCGCCGCCTGAGCCGGGAGGTGGAGGCCCTGGTGATCATCGGCGGCAAGACCAGCGGCAACACCAACCGCCTGGCGGCCATCGGGCGGGAAATGGGCCGCCCGACCTTCCTGGTGGAAACGGCCCGGGACCTCAACCCGGACGACTTCGCCGGGGTCTCGACGGTGGGCGTGGCCG
This sequence comes from Candidatus Adiutrix sp., assembly GCA_031553735.1. Classification (GTDB taxonomy): domain Bacteria; phylum Desulfobacterota; class Desulfarculia; order Adiutricales; family Adiutricaceae; genus Adiutrix. The sequence goes on along the minus strand of JAVBLB010000045.1, from coordinate 5,897 downwards.
CCGGGGCCTCCACTTCCATCTGGCAGATCGCCCAGGTGCTTCAGGCCCTCAGGGCCCTGGCCCGGTCCCAAAGCGGGTTCGGTTTTTTCTGGCCGCGCCTGTTGCGGGCCCTGGTGCTGTCCAACCTTTTCGCCGCCCTGGGGCTGGCCGCCCTGGCCCAGACGGCCGGGGTGCTGATGGGCTTTCAACCGCCGGCCGTGCTGTTCAGTTTTTTCTTTTTCCAGGTGGCCGCCCTGTATCTGTTCCACGATTTTTTTCAGGGCCTGGGGGCCAGCCAGAGCCAGGCCCTGCGGGTGTGCGACCCCGACCGGACGGCCTTTTTCGCCAAATACGGCCGCCCCCTGGCCATCTTCACCCTGATCGCGGCCCTTTTGGCCGGGCTGGCCGCCGCCCTGGCCGGCCCCCGGGCCCTGACGGTTCTGGCGGTGAGTTGGAGCGCGGCCCTGGTCCACCAGTTCGTCCCCCGCCCGGAAGGCCCGGCCTCCCGGGCCCGGACCCTGCTGGGCCCGCCGCTCCGGGCCTGCGGCTGGGGCGCGCTGATGGTCTGGGCCGAGCGGCCGGAGGCCTTCTGGGCGCCGCCGGCCTCCGGGGCCGCCCTGGCCTCGGCCGTGTTCGCCGCCGGGGCCGTCTTCGGCCAGGTATTCGTCCTGGCGCTCATGGGCGACGTCCTGGCCGTGCAGAGCGACCGCATCTTCGGCCGGCCGACCCTGCCGACGGTGTATGGAGAACAGGCCACCCGGCGGCTCCTGGCGGTGTTTCTGGCGGGCTGGGCCCTTTGGCTGGCCCTCGGCTGGATTCTGGGGACCTTCCCCGCCCTGGCGATCGCGCTGATCGCCAGCGGGCCGGCCTATAACTTCGGTCTCCTGCGGAGTCTTTTGCCCGAGGCCCAGGCCGGGCAGGGCCCGGGCGAAGGCTTCAACCCGGCCCTCCACGGTTTCCACTTCGAGGCCCTGCTGTACGGCCAGTTACTCCTCACCGGCCTGTTGGCGCTCGGATGGATCTTTTGGTAACGCCCGGCCGGCCCCTGGTCTCGGCCGTCATCCCCACCTACAACCGGGCCGGGACCATCCCGCGGGCCGTGGCCTCGGTGCTCGACCAGCGGTATGCCCCCCTGGAACTGATCGTGGTGGACGACGGCTCCGAAGACGAGACCTCGGCCCTCCTGGCCCCGCTGGCCGCCGCCGGCCGGCTGAAGCTCTTGCGCCAGCCCAACCGGGGGGTCAGCGCGGCCCGCAACGCCGGCCTCCGGGTCGCGGGGGGAAGCCTGATCGCTTTCCTTGATTCCGACGACGAGTGGCGGCCCGGCAAGATCGAAACCCAGGTGGAATATTTCCTGGCCCACCCCGAAGCGGTCCTGGTCCAGACCCAGGAACGGTGGATCCGCCGGGGGCGGCGGGTCAATCCCGGCCGGCGCCACTTGAAAAAAGCCGGCGACATTTTTCTGGAATCCCTGGAGCTGTGCCTCATCAGCCCTTCGGCGGTCATGCTTCGCCGAAGCCTTTTGGACGAGGTCGGCCTCTTCGACGAAGACCTGGCCGCGGCCGAGGACTACGACCTGTGGCTGCGGGTTCTGGCCCGGCATCCGGCCGGGCTCATCGACCGGGAACTGGTCGTCCGCCACGGCGGCCACCCCGATCAGCTCTCGGCCCGCCATTCCCTGGATCGTTACCGGATCCTGGCCCTGGAAAAAATTCTGCGCGAGCCCCTGTCCCCGGAGCGCCGGCGGGCGGCCGAAACGGAACTGGCGCGCCGCCGGGGCATCTATCTGGCCGGCCGGGCCCGACGGGAGGCCGCCGGAGGCGAAGGCGATTAAGAATTCCTTTTTATCTTATTTTAATGTATACTGGAGAATGCCGTAAAAAACGGTCCCCTTATGGATGGCGGCGATGGAGCCCTCATCCCGGCCGCCGCGGTCCGGCCATGACGAAATTACGGCGGCGCATCGCCCCATTCGGGGTTTGGATTCTTTCTGAGCGAGGAGACGAGACGACATGCCTGAAATCAAACTCCAGCCCGGCCAGCTCCGGGCCTTATTTATTGCCATCCCGACGGCCATCGTCGCCCTGGCGGTCATTTTCGTCCTCGTCGGCCACCGGACGCCCCCGGCCATGCAGATGCCGCCCCAGAAAGTCATCCTGGGCCAGACGGAAGTCCGGGACATCACCCAGACCCAGGAATTCGTGGCGGTGATGGAGGCCGACAACATCGTGGACCTCAAGGCCCGGGTGAGCGGCTTTCTGGTGGCCAAGAATTTCCAGGACGGGGACCTGGTCAAGAGCGGCCAGCTCCTGTTCCAGATCGAGCCGGACCAATACAAGGCCCTCCTGGACAACGCCCAGGCCAATGTGCTGTCGGCCCAGGCCCGGCTGGTCCAGGCCTCTTTGGATTTTGACCGCATCACCGATCTTTTTCACAAAAAGACCTCGCCCAAAAGCGACTACGACCGGTCCAAGGCCGACTATGAAGTGGCCCAGGCGGCCGTGGAGAGCGCCAAGGCCGCCCAGACCCAGGCCCAACTCAACCTCGACTACGCCTCCATCAAGGCGCCCTTCGACGGCCAGGTCAGCGACACGCCCTATTCGGAAGGGAGCCTTCTGGGCCCCGAAAGCGGGGTGCTGGCCACGGTGGTCTCCGTGGACCCCATTCTGGTGACTTTCGGCGTCTCTGAAAAAATCATCAGCTCCGCCCAGCCGGAGAGCATGGCCCGCCACCGGACCATGGCCGACTGGCAGGTGCGCCTGCGCCTGGGGCCGGACCAGTATTACGACCGGGTCGGCAAACTCACCTACGTCGCCCCCACCGTGGACCCCAAGACCGACACGATCAAGTTCAAGGCCAAGTTTGAAAACCCCGACAAGCTGCTGCGGCCCGGGCAGATCCTCACGGCCGTGGTGGAGCGGACCACCCCGGAGAAGAAGCTGATCGTGCCCAAGGAGGCGGTGCTCACCGACACCGACGGCAGCTACGTCTACGTCACCGCCCAGGCGCCGGCCAACCCGGAACACCCGGAGGCCGCGCCCGGCCTGGTGGCCGAGATTCGGCGGGTGACTCTGGAGAACGGCGACACCCTGGTCACGGAATACGTCGTCAAAGACGGGCTCAAGGCGGGCGAGAAGTTCATTCTCAAAGGCCTTCTGTCCGGCGGGGCCACGTTGCGGCCCGGCGCGGCCGTGGAAGTGGTCAGCCCGGATCAGGCCGGGGCCCCGGCCGGCGCCCAGGCGCCGGCCAAGGATGATCAAAAGGCTCCGGCCGAGGGCGGCCGGGCGGCTTCCGAACCGGCGGCCGCGGAGGGGGCGTCTAAATGATCTCCCGCATTTTCATCGACCGGCCTCGCTTCGCGGTGGTGGTCTCGCTGGTCATCAGCATCGCCGGTTTTCTGGCCCTGATGAACATACCGGTGACCCAGTTCCCGGATATCGTCCCTCCCCAGGTCAACGTGCGGGCCACCTACCCCGGCGCCAGCGCGGCCACCCTGGAGAGCGCGGTGGCCCAGCCCATCGAAGAGGCGGTCAACGGCGTCGACAAGATGCTCTACATGTCCAGCCAGTCCTCGGGCAACGGCGGCTACCAGCTGACCGTGACCTTCGAGATCGGCACCGATCCGGACATGAACATGGTCAACGTCCAGAACCGGCTGAAGAAGGTGGAGTCGTCGCTGCCGGTGGAAGTCACCCGCATCGGCGTGGACGTGGACAAGAGCTCCTCGGGCATGCTCAAGGCCATCGCCTTCTTCTCCCCGGACAACAGCATCGACAAGCTGACCCTGGACAACTGGGTTTCGTCCAACGTGGTGGACACCGTCTCCCGCATTCCCGGGGTGGGCAACGTCCAGAACTTCGGCAGCCCCTACAGCATGCGGGTCTGGATGGACACCTACCGCATGGCCATGCTGGACCTGACCCCGGCCGACATCATCGCCGCCCTGGCCACCCAGAACATCCAGGCCGCCGTCGGCGAAGTGGGCTCCCCCCCCACCAACGGCAAACAGGAACTCCATTTCACCCTGTCGGCCCAGGGCCGCCTGACCACCCCGGAGGAATTCGGCAATATCGTCGTCAGGACCAATGACCAGGGCGGGCTTCTGCGGCTCAAGGACGTGGCCGACATCAAGCTCGGGGCCGAGAGCTACACGGCGACCGGCTTCTACAACGGGCAGCCGGCTTCGGGCATCATGGTCAGCCAGTCGGCCGGCTCCAACGCCGTGGCCGTGGTCAACCAGTTGAACCAGACCCTGGAGGACCTCGCCAAGCGCTTTCCCCCGGGCATGGCCTACGACACGGTCTTCGACGCCACCACCTTCATCCGGGCCTCCATCTACGAGGTGGAGCACACCATCGTGGTGGCGTTCCTCCTGGTCATCGTAGTGGTCTACCTTTTCCTGGGCAACTGGCGCTCGACCCTGATCCCCATGATCGCCGTGCCGGTCTCCCTGGTGGGCACCTTCGCCGTGCTCCTGGCCGTGGGCTTTTCGGCCAACACCATTTCCCTTCTGGCCATGGTTCTGGCCATCGGCATCGTGGTGGACGACGCCATCGTGGTGGTGGAGAACGTCGAGCGGGTCATGGAGCAGGAGCACCTGCCGCCCCGGGAGGCCTCCATCAAGGCCATGCAGGAGATCACCGGCCCCATCGTCGCCATCACCCTGGTGCTCCTGTCGGTCTTCACCCCGGTGGCCTTCATTCCCGGAGTCTCCGGCAAACTCTACCAACAGTTCGCCGTCACCATCTCCGTCTCCACCTTCATTTCGGCCATCAACGCCCTGACCCTGTCCCCGGCCCTGTGCGCCGTTTTCCTAAAAAACGAGCACGGCCGGAAGCAGAACTTCATCGTCCGCGCCTTCCAGGGCTTCATGGACAAATTCCGCAACAAATACGTGGGACTGGTGAGCATCCTCCTCAGGCGGTCCGTCTTCGGGCTGGTGCTGGTGCTGGTCTTCCTGGCCACCTCTTACGGCATCATGAAGTTCACCCCCAGCGGCTTTCTGCCCGACGAGGACATGGGCGCCCTTCTGGTGCAATTGGGCACCCCGGAAGGCACTTCGCTGGACAAGACCAGGGTCACCGCCCTGAAGGCCGAGGAGATGGTCCGCACCATCCCCGGGGTCCGCAACACCATGCTGGTCCTGGGCATGAACCTGATCAACCATTCGGTGCAGAACAACGCCGCCTTCATGTTCATCATGCTGGACGATTACGAGCAGCGCACCACCCGCGACAAGTCCCTCGACGCCATCGACCTGGCTTCCAACATGCGCCTGGCCAGCATCATCGAGGGCACGGCCCGTTCCTTCAAGCTGCCCCCCATCATCGGGCTGGGCTCGGTCGGCGGTTTCGAATACCAGCTTCTGGACTATGACGGCCGGCCGTTCAAGGAATTCGAGCAGGTCGGCTTCGGGATCATGGGCGGGGCCATGCGGGACCCGCGCATGATGTACGTCCTGACCTTCTTCAACACCGCCACCCCCATCATCAACATCACCCTGGACCGCGACAAGGTCCAGACCCTGGGCGTGGACGTCTCGGACGTCTTTTCGGCCATGCAGGCCTTCCTGGGCAGCTATTACGTCAACGACTTCAACCTCAGCGGCCGCACCTTCCAGGTCAACATCATGGCCGACGCCAACCAGCGGCGCAACATCGACGACGTCTACAACATCCACGTCAAGAGCCGCGGCGGGGCCATGGTGCCCTTGTCGTCGGTCATCACCGCCAAGACCACCACCGCGCCCTACAACATCACCCGCTACAACAACACCCGCAGCATCCTGATCCAGGGCAGCGCCATGCCGGGCCTGGGTTCCGGCGAGGCCATATCGGTGATGGGGGGGGCGCGCTCCCCCCATGCCCAGGGGATACGGGTGCGAAGGGACCGCCGGCCCCCTGCGGGCGAACGCAGCG
>JAVBLB010000011.1:0-44202 GCA_031553735.1 Candidatus Adiutrix sp. | reverse complement strand
ATTGTAAAATAGTATTGCGAATTGTAAAAAAATATTTATTGGCGAGGGGGGGGGAGGCGGGCGAACCGTCGTCCCGGCCGCCGCGGTGCGGCGCGGACCTGGAGCGTTTTAGAAGTAAAATGAGAAGTGTTCTAAATGCAGCCGCCAGCGTCGACGGGTGGCCGGCGCTGGCGGAAAGAGAAGGCTGATGGAGCCCGCCTCGGGCTGTTACTTGTTGCCGTTGACCAGGGAATAGGTCTGGCCGGCGATTTCCTGCTCTTCATCGGTGGGGATGACGGCGATCTTGATGGGGCTGTCGGCGGTGTTGACGAAGCGGGCTTCAGGGGACCGCTCGGCGTTTTTGGCCGTATCGAGCTTGAAACCAAGGCCGCCGAGGCCCTTGAGCACCATTTCCCGCATGGTGGAGGAATTTTCGCCCACCCCGGCGGTGAAGGCCACCACATCCACCCCGCCCAAGGCGGCGGTGTAGGCCCCGATGTATTTTTTGATGCGGTCGGCGTAGGTTTCCAGGGCCTGGGTGCACTGCTTGTTGCCGGCCAGGTGCTGGTCCTCGATGTCGCGCAGGTCGGAGGAGCCGATGCCGGCCAGGCCCAGCATGCCGCTCTTTTTGTTGAGGAAGTTGTCGATGCCGTCGGCGTCGAGGCCTTTGAGCTTCATGATGTTCCAGACGATGGCCGGATCGAGGTCGCCGCAGCGGGTGCCCATGATGAGGCCTTCCAGGGGAGTCAGGCCCATGGAGGTGTCCTGGCACTTGCCGCCGCTGACGGCGCTGATGGAGCCGCCGTTGCCGAGGTGGTAGACGATGACCTTGACGTCTTCCGGCTTGGCTCCCAGAAGTTCGGCGGCCTTGCGGGAGACATAGGCGTGGCTGGTGCCGTGGAAGCCGTAGCGGCGGATTTTCTGCTCGGTGTAGAGCTCATAGGGGATGCCGTATAAAAAGGCGTGGGGCGGCATGGTGGCGTGGAAGGCGGTGTCGAAAACCGTGACGTTGGTGACCCCGGGGAAGACCGCCTCGCAGGCTTCGATGCCGGCCAGGTTGGGGGGGTTGTGCAGGGGGGCGATGGCGAAGCATTCCTTGATGGTCGCCTTGACCTTGGCATCGACGATCACCGGCTTGGTGATGCTCTCGCCGCCGTGAACCACCCGGTGCCCGATGGCCATGACCTCGCTGAGGGATTTCAAAACGCCGACCTGGGCGTCGACCAGCTTTTCGGAGATGAGCTTGACCGCTTCCTTGGCGTCCTTGACCGGCACTTCGCCCTTGACGACGTCGCCTTTGTGGTTGGTATATTTCATCTGGGTGCCGTTGATGCCGATGCGTTCGATCAGGCCGCCCGCCAGAACCCTTCGACCGTTCGTCACTTCAAAACAGGTGAATTTCACGGAAGAGCTGCCCGCGTTGATAACCAGAACAATCATGATGATGTGCCTTTCTTGACCGTTTTTATTAAGCGGCCGCTTTTTCACGGCCGGAGTAAACCAGGCCCCTTCGGGGCTTTGATGTGATTGCGACTTGGTGAGGCCATGCCCCCCGGGCGGGGCAATGCGCCGCCGCGACTTTGTCGTGCCCGGATAGCGTCATCGCCCTACCGGCGATCCCAGGGGATTGCTCGCAGAGCGATCAGGCCGGGACGGGAGGTTCAGTCGCCTTCATCCCTCATCGTCCTGTCGACCCGGAAAGATCCCGAACGGGGCCGCAAAAGGCCGATACCGTTGAAAGGCCTTTTCGGTGGATCGGGACGGGGGATCGTCAGCCGTCGACCTTGCGGATGGTCGAATCCGTCGGCCGGTAGGAGACATTCGTCACCGGCCTGGCGATTTTGGGGTGATTCCCGTCCGGAATCATCTCATCTAGGGGACTTGGGTATTATAATCGCAATCGGGGTTCAGGGCAAGCACAAAGTGGCGGCGAAGCGGGGCCGATGCCGGCCTGAAGGCCGGGTCGGCTGGCAATCGGTGAGAAAATCGCGAATTATCGGGGCGATCGTCGGCCGTGTCCCGGAGGGGCAATGCGCCGCCGCAACCCGTCATGGACGGGATGTTCGCGCGTCATGCAATTTATGAAAGAGAGATAAATTGTAAAACGCTTTGATGGTTTGGCGGTTTGACCAAATCACCCCGGATACGTTGAGCCGGTGGATCAATATTTCAAAGCTGCCCTGAAAATCCAAGCTCGCCGAATAGGGCCATCCCCGGCCAGAAATCGGGGTCAGTTGCCGAGGCTGGAAACGTAGGTTTTGGTGTAGCCTAACTGGTCCAGCCGAACCTTGGCCGCATCGGCGTCCTGACGGGTGGCGAAATGCCCCACCCGCACCAGATACTGGCCGCTGGCATTCTGGTAAAAATAGGCCGAGAAGCCCTGGCCGGCCAACTGTCCCACCTTCTGCTTGGCTTCCGCTTCGTCTGCGGCCATGGCCACCTGGACCGCGAACTTGCCCGTGCCCGGTATCCCGGCCAGTTCCGGGGGCAGGGGCGTGGCCTCGGCCAGAGGGGCGTCGGGAGCTTCGGACGGCTGGAGCATGGCGTCATAGTCACCGTTTTCCTGCTCGGCCGGCGGCGAATAGTCCTCGCCCGGCTCGATGGCCGTGGGCCAGGCGGTGTCGCCGGCGTCGGCCGCCGCGCTCTGGTCAGGGGTGGCTGAAACGTCGGGGGTCGCCGAAGTGGCGTCGCCGGCCGGCGGCGAAGCCGCGTCACCACCCTCCGGCCCCCCCGGGGTCCAGCCGGGCCAGTCCCAGACCGGCATTTCATCCTGGGGCGGATCAAATTCGGTCGGAGGATCCGAGGTGATGGCCGAAGGGTCGTCCGCCGCCGGGGACTGTTCCTCTGGAGGCGCGGCCTGGGTATCCTCCGCCTTGGGCTGGGATTCCGAAACTACGGTCGGCGGGATGACCACGTCGGCCTGGTTTTCTTTTTTCAAAACGATTTCCGGAGTGGATTGGCCGCCGGTCCAGCCCACCTTCTGTTCCACCCAGACCACCACGTCGTGGCCGAAACCGGTCTGCCACAGATGACCGCGGCCCACCAGCACCCCCAGGAGGAAAACCCAGGCCAGGACGAAGATCAGAATCAGGCCCTGCAGCACGGCCGAGGCCACCGACAGGCGGCTTTTCTTCTCCACTTCCGCCGGGCGGGCCGGGGCGACGGCCGGCGGCCGGGGTTCGAGGGCCCGGGGGCGGTCCGGCCGGGGCCGGGGCGGGAGCTTGGCCTCCTCCACCACTTCTTCGAGGTCGACCAGATCCTCCGGAATTTCTTCGTCGGATATCAGTTCCTCCGGCGGCGGGGTGATGTATTGTTCGGACAGGAGCTTGTCCAGCCGCGCCAGGGTCTGGTCCCGCCGGCTGAGCGGGCTGGACTCGTCGTAAGGCGGAAAAGAGCGTCGTCTGGGGGTTCGCTGATCGGTCATCATGATCCTACCTAATTATACTTGGCCGTGTTCGGGTCCGGAACCCGTGTTCCATACGGATGACGCGCCGCGGCGGCCATATTATTGTCAAGTCCTGCGCGGTTTGATCGTTCAAGGGGGCCGTGCCGTTCGCCCGGGCCGGGATCTGGCCGGCATTCGCCCGGTTGCGCGGCCCGGGATCTGGCCGGCATTCGCCCGGTCACGCGGGCCGGAAAAACTTCTCCGGGCGGCCGCTGCCCAACCGCGCCGCCGGCGATGGTGGCGGCGTTCGATATTTCGCGTCGGCGACGCGGCCGGGGCCCACGCGTCCGTCCTCCGAAGCATTCCCGGCCCGCGCTCCCTGGTTGGGAAGCTGACGAGGCGGGGAAAAGAGGGCGGCCATCGGGCGGGCCGGGATCTGGCCGGCATTCGCCCGGTTGCGCGGCCCGGGACCTGGCCGGCATTCGGCCGGTTACGCGGGCCGGGAAAAGAGGGTGCCCATCGGGCGGCCCGGGGATCTGGCCGGCATTCGCGCGGTCCGCGTGTAGTGCCCACCCAGGGGACGCAAAGCGTCCCCACTCCCCCTGTAAACGACCCCGATGGTCCCGGCCACCCCAATGTTGCTGCGGCCACCGCAGCCCAGCGAAGCGGGTTCGGGCCAGATGCGAGAGCATCTGGGGGTCCAGGGCTCCGCCCTGGTTACATGGAGTTGGGGGAGTCGACGCCGAGGAGGTCGAGCCCCAGACGAACCACCAGACGGATGGCCCGCACCAGGGCCAGCCGGGCCGAGGCCAGGGCCGGGTCGTCGTCCACGGCGACGCGGTGCTGACCGTAATAATGATGAAACAGCCGGGCCAGAGTGGTGAGATAGGCCGTCAGATGATGGGGCTCCCACCGCTGGGCCGCCGACTGGATGAGCTCGGGGAAGGCGGTCAGATGTTTGATCAGGGCAGTCTCCTCGGGCTGGACCAGCCGCCTCAGATCGGGCCGGTCGCCGGCCAGGGCCGGGTTGCCCCGGAGAATGCTTTCGATGCGGGCCCCGACATACTGGACATAATAGACCGGGTTGTCGCGGGTCTTGGCCTTGGCCAGCTCCAGATCGAATTCCAGGGTGGTGTCCGGGCTGCGGGTCAGGAACATGAAGCGGGCCGCGTCGGCGCCGACCTCATCCAGCACTTCCTTGAGGGTGACGAACTCCCCGGCCCGGGTGCTCATGGAGACGGGCTGCCCGTCCCGCACCAGGCTAACCATCTGCACCAGGATCACCGCCAGGTCGTCGCGGCGGCGGCCCAGGGCCTCCACGGCGGCCTTCATCCGGGGGATGTAGCCGTGGTGGTCGGCGCCCCAGATGTCGATGACCAGATCGAACCCGCGCTGGTATTTGTTCCAGTGATAGGCGATGTCGGCCGCGAAATACGTTTTTTCGCCGGTGGATTTGATGAGCACCCGGTCTTTTTCGTCGCCCAGGGCGGTGGCCCGGAACCACAGGGCGCCATCCTGTTCATAAATGTAGCCCCGGGCCCGCATAAAGGTCAGGGCCTGGTCCACCAGGCCGTCGCGGTAGAGGGAGGTTTCGGAAAACCAGACCTCGTGACCCACCCGAAACGCGGCCAGATCGGCCTTGATGCCGCCGAGAATGTCCTGATGGGCGAAATCCGTCAGTTCGGACACCACTTCGTCCTCGGGGCGGCTCAAGAGGCCGGGCTCGCGGCTCAGAGCCTCCCGGGCCAGGTCGATGATGTATTGGCCGCGATAGTGGTCGTCGGGGAAGGGCTCGGTGGCGCCGGCCAACTCCCGGGCCCGTTGGTAGACCGAATTCCCCAACAGACGCATCTGGCGCCCGGCGTCGTTGATGTAATACTCGCGCACCACCTCGTAACCGGCCCGGTCCAGCACCCGGGCCAAGGCGTCGCCGATGGCCGCTCCCCGGCCGTGGCCGACGTGGAGCGGCCCGGTGGGGTTGGCCGAGACGTATTCCACCATGACCTTGAGGCCCTTGGGTTCCCCCCGGCCGAAATCGTCCCCGGCGGTGAGAAGGTCGCCCAGCGCCTTGGCCCACCAGTCCAGCCCCAGGGTGAAATTGATGAAGCCCGGCCCGGCCTTTTCCATTTTTTCGATCCAGCCTTCCCGGTTGTCCAGGCGGGCCAGGATCTCGTCGGCCAGTTCGGTGGGTTTTTGGCCGAAAGCCTTGGCCAGCACCAGGGCGGCATTGGTGGCCAGGTGGCCGTGGTCCGGATCGCGGGGTTCTTCGACCACGAAACGATCCAGGGCCGGGCCCAAATCCAGGCCCCGCTCGGCGGCGGCCAGGGTCAGGGCCCGTTTTATTTTGGCTTCCAGCATCTTCTTCATACAGTCGAAACTTTCACTTTCATTGCCCCGAATGGGGCAATGCGCCGCCGAAAAGCGGCCTGGCTGACATTGGGTCGTCCGGGAACAGGCTGAATCGCCTCCTCACCTTAAACGGTCGCGGCCGGGCCGGCCCCGTCATCATCGAGGGTCGCGCAGGCCTGGTCGTCATAGTCGGAACCCTCGACGTATCTGGGGTTCAGTTGACCCAGGAGGGTCAGGATTTCATAGGGCGAGACGGCGCCCCAGGAGGCCAGGTCGGTGGCCCGGATCCAGGCGGTGGAGTGGCGTCCCAGAATGACCACGTTGTCGCCCACGGCCGCTTCCTCGATGCCGGTGACGTCATAGGCGGAAAGGTTTAAGGAAACCAGCCCCACCCGGGGAGCCCGCAGGCCCCGGATCAGAGCCCAGCCCCGGCCGGAGCAGGACCCGGGCAGGCCCTGGGCGCAGCCGAAGGGCACCATCGCCAGGCGCATGGGTTTGCGGACCACGAACGCCCGGCCGGGCCCCACGGTTTCGCCCGGCGAAAGGTCGCGCAGGTGGATCACCCGGCTGACGACGGTCATGGCCGGCCGGAGATCGGGGCGGGTCGGCCCCAGATCCGCCCCGGGGTGGACTCCATAGAGCATCAGCCCCACCCGCACCAGCGACGAGGGCTGGTCCGGGTGCCAGATGAGGCCCGCGCTGTCCAGGGCGGAGTTGCCGCCGGTGCGCAAACCCAGCTTATTGGCTTTATAGCACAGGTCGTCGAACTTTTCCAACTGCTCGCGGGCCCCGGCGTCGCCCACCGTGGCCAGGCGGGTGGCCAAGCCCTGTATTTCCAGGTTGGGCCAGGTACGCGCCTCCCGCAGAAAACCTTCGACTTTGTCCCGTGCCAGCCCGCATTGCCCCAGGCCGGTGTCGATTTTCAGGTGGACCCTGGCCGTCAGCCCCAATTCGGCCGCCTTGTCCGACAGGGCCCGAATCTGCTCCGGGCTGCCGGTGAAAACCGAGAGATCGCGGCGGATGGCCGGCTCGAGCTGGATGGGATCGGTCAGGCCTTCCATGATGTGAATGGGCAGGGTCAAGCCGCTGTCCCGCAGCTTGAGGCCATCGCAGACATCCGTCACGCCCAGGGCGTCGGCCCCGGCCTGGGCCAGGGTCTGGGCGCTGCCGACCAGCCCGTGGCCGTAGGCGTCGGCCTGGACCACGGCCATGATCCGGCGTTCCCCGGCCAGGCGCCGGACCTCCCGGAAGTTGTGCCGCAGAGCGGTCATGTTGATGAAGACCTTGTTGGTCGGGAATATCTTGACGGCCATTTCGCCTCGGTTCAGTGGGTCTCCGGAAGGGGGTTACGCGATTTTTTCCAGAAACAGCAGAGCTTCCTCCACGGTCAGGTTGTCCCCCGGCGCCAGCGGCTGGACCCGGCCGTTCGACAGGCCGAACCCGCGGGTGACGGCCACCTCGTTTTCCAGGCACCAATCCAGGAAATCGGCCAGGGTGAAGAGGTGGATGTTGGGGGTGTCGTGCCAGCCGTAAGGCAGTCCCCGGGTCACCGGCATCCGGCCGCGCATGGCCAATTCGAAACGCACCCGCCAGTGGCCGAAGTTGGGGAAGGAGATGATGCCCCGCCGGCCCACCCGAAGCATTTCGGTCAGAAGGGACAGGGGGGCCTTCAAGGTCTGGAGGGTGCTCTCCAGGATGACGTAATCGAAGCTCTGGTCGCCGAAACCGCCCAGCCCCTGGTCGAGGTCGAAGTTCAGGACGGGCACCCCCCGGTCGATGGATTTCATGACCGCCAGCGGATCCAGTTCCACGCCCTGGGCCCGGACGCCCAGGATGCGGATCAGCTTGGCCAGGAGATCTCCGTCGCCGCAGCCCAGGTCGAGCACCGAGACCCCCCGGGGCAGTTCGTCGAGGATGACCTGATCCTGCCAGCGCCCGGCCAGGTCCGGGGCGGCCTCGTAGGTCTCCATCATCTCCAGCATCTTGAACACCAGGGCGGCGTCGAGGTGGTCGGCGGCGAAAGCCGAGATCTCCCGGTGGCTGGAACGACGGCTGTCCGATGATTTGGGGCTCTTGGAATCCATGGATATCCTCAGTGGCGCAGAAAACTGTCGATGAGGCGGCTGACGGCCTCGGTTTCCACCAGGAAGGCGTCGTGGCCGTACCGCGAGGGGACGTCCACGTAAGTCGCCGCCCGGCCGGCCCGGCACAGGGCCGAAACCAGCTCCCGGCACAGTTCCGGCGGAAAAAGCCAGTCCGAAGAGAAGGAGACCACCAGCGTCCGGGCCTGGATGCGGCCGGCGGCCGCGGTCAGGTCCCCGTCCCCCCAGACCGAGGCGTCGTAGTAATCCATGGCCCGGGTGATGTAGAGATAGCTGTTGGCGTCATACCGCCGGACGAAGCTCTCGCCCTGGTGCCGCAGGTAGCTCTCCACCTCGAATTCCACCCCGGTCAGGGTGAAATCCGGGGCGGCCTTGCCCTGGAGACGCCGGCCGAACTTGTGGCCCATGCTCTCTTCCGAAAGATAGGTGATGTGGGCCAGCATCCGGGCCGCGGCCAGGCCCATCAGGGGGGGCTCCCCCCCGTAATAGTCCCCGCCGCGAAAGTTGGGATCGTTGACGATGCTGTGGCGGGCCACCGAGTTGAAGGCCAGCCCCTGGGCGGTGATCCGGTAGGCCGCCGACAGAAGGATCAGCCGCCGCACCCTCTCCGGCCAGCCCAGGGCGATCTCCAGGGCCTGCTGGCCGCCCACCGAACCGCCCACCACCGCATACAGGGCGTCGATGCCCAGATGATCCAGGAGCCGAAGGTGCAGGCGGGCCCAGTCGCCCACCGTCACCACCGGGAAAGACAGGCCGTAGGGCCGCCCGGTGGCCGGGTTGGTCGACATCGGCCCGGTGGAGCCGTAGCAGCTGCCCACCACGTTGGCGCAGACCACGAAAAAGCGGCGGGTGTCGATGGGCTTGCCCGGCCCGACCACTTCATCCCACCAGCCGGGCTTCTGGGCCCGATAGCCCCGCAGCGGCCCCACCGGGTCGAGATCCCAGCCGGCCACGTGGGCGTCCCCGGTCAGGGCGTGGCAGATCATGACGGCGTTGTCTCGGGCCGGGTTCAACTGGCCGTAGGTCTCATATTCGATTTCCACCGGGGCCAGGCGTCCGCCCGCTTCCAGGAGCAGCGGTTCGCCCTCGGTGAAAAAAACGGCCCGCCCGGCCCGGGTGTGGCCCACCGACTGGGGATGGTCCGGCCCGTGCACCGGCTTGGAGGATGGCCCGTCGACGCTCATGGATGTTTTTGATCCTCCCTTTCGAATCCATCTATTATAGTTCCATCGGCGGGTTTTGTCCATGGTTGGGTGGCGCGATTGAAAGGGCGGGACTTGGAATGATTCGGGGGCTGGGACCGGCCCGGGGGCGGCGGAAATTTTCTCCGCTCGCTCGTGATTTTCACTCCACAACTCGCTCCACTTCGCTTCGCTCAAACACGTGGAGTGAAAATCACGGCTCGCTCCGAAAAATTCCGCCGCCCCCGGGCCTCGCGCTCACGGCGTTTTCTGACCGCATCACTGCGTGTTGACAGGCAATAATGACCGTGGCCCGCCGCAATCGAAATTGCGGCGGGCCCCGGGAAACGCGGATTGGAATCCGCCGGCGACCGAAGCGCCGGGCTTAGAAATCCATCTGCAGCACGTTGTACCAGGTGTAGGAATCGTCGGCGTCTTCCCAGACGGCCTTGATGTTGCCGCTGGTGCTGGGGACCGCTTCGGTATACCGGAAGCCCTTCAGGCTCTTGTAGGCGTCGCCGTTGAACATATAGCCGAACATGGATGTAAACTTCAAATTGTCCAGCAGTTGAATGGTGACGCCCAGGTCGGCTTCCCAGCCCAGGTCCTTGCTCTGTTCGGTGTAGCCGACGCTGGTGATCGTCCCGCGCGTATTGGCGGTGGTATCGAGGCTATTCCAGTGAGCGCGGTCAACGACCCGGTAGTTGGGGTTATTCAAAGCCAGGTAGCCCACGGCATAGTTCATGGTAATTTCCGGGGTGAAAGAGTGCTTGCCGATCAGAGTGATGCCCCAGTTGTTGGCGGCGGTGGTGTTGTTGAAACTGGTGGTCCGTTCACGGCTGACAATCGAACCGGCAATGGCGGAATCCCGCAGAGCGTCCTGGAAGCTGTAAAGCGTGGCATCGTTGGTCCAGGCGCCGTCCAGATTAGCCGCCAAAGCCGCCGCCCCGCCGGAAAGGAAGCCGATGGTGCTGTTCGCCGGCATGCCGATCGGCCGGTAGGCGTCCCGGACGAAGTTGGCGTAGCCGTTGTTGGCGATGCCCACCGCGTCCTGCTGTTCCCAGTTGTTGGCCCCGCTGGGGAAGCCGCCCACCGCGTCGATGCGGCTCCAACTGTGAATGGCGGCCTGGCCGGCCACCAGCAGCGGGCGCATGCCCTTGCCCATGTTGACGGCGCTCTTGTTCTTGTTGTCGTGGTCGTTCGGGTCGTCGTTCAGGCTGGTGCCGGAGGCCCACCAACCCATCAAAGTCGTGTAGCCGGGGCCGTAATTATATTCGAAATCCAGGTACACGGCCTGGCCTTCGCGGTCGATATCCTTGATGCCCTTGACATACTCGCTCTTGCCCCAGCCCAGAAGACCTTCCAGGTGGAAACTGAAGTCGCCCCAGCTGTGCATGAGGGCCGGGTTGACATAGGCCATGGTGATTTTATCGAGCCCGCGCGCCAGCCCGGCCGTGCTGGCCGGGTTATCGTCGAAGGTGGCGTTGCGGTCATACCAGGCGCCCAGGGAGGCGCCGCCGCCGTCCCATTTGTAGCTGCCTTCAGCTAGGTAGTGGTCGGAAGTGCGGTCGCTGGAAAGGAAGCGGTAATCGGCGTCGCTGCTGCCGGGATCGTTGAGCCGGCTGTAGAGGGCCTTGAGGGTGAAGCCGTTGTCCCAGGTGTTGGTGTACAGGGCGCCGCTGAGGTAGCGGCCGTCGTCGAAGGGGCTGGTCTTGATGTAGAAATAGGGATCCCACAGACCGCTGCGGCCCAGGGTGGCCAGGCCGAAGTTGTCGAAGGCGTCGTTTAGGCGGCCCACGTACACGGTACCCCAGTCCTGAACGACCCGGCCGTAGACGAACATGGTGTTCATCTGGGGGGCGCGCCCGGAACCCCAGCGGTTGTTGTCATAGGTGTGGTCGGGGCCGCGAAGGCGCCAGAAGACGGAGACCTCGTCCGTGGGGTGGAAGGCCAGGTCGATGTTGAAGCGGTCCATGAAAAAGCTGTCGGTGAAGGACCGGGGCTCGGAATGGTGACCCAGGTTGGTGCTGTTGAAAAAGGTGACCCGGTAGTAACCGGAAAAATCGATGTGGCTGGCGGCCTCGGCCGGAGCGGCGCTGAAAGCGGCCAGTGATGCGCCCAGGGTCAATGCCAAAACTCTTTTCATTTCATTCTCCTTTTGCATGCGATAACTGATTCTTCGGCCTGGCCCCGCCACGCCTTCATCAAGACCGGGCGGCGGCCGCAAAAACAAGGGACGGACGCCTTCGTCTTTGGCCGCGGCGAGCCGGCATCGGATTTCGCCTAAAACGTGAACCGCTCACGTTCTTCGCCCATAGGTAAACCCGACAACCCTAATGGCTTCGCTTTTGAAAGTGCCATTCATTTCCCCGGAAGTATACTTGATTGCTGTGGGTTTGACCAGTCCTCCGTGAAAGCGCAGTGAGAGCATAGTCGCGGAATTCCGAGTGAAAATTTATGGAGACCGCACCAAATCCTTTGATTTTCAGGGTTGGGCGGGCGAATATTTAAAAAATCGACCCTAGCCAAAAAGTTTTTTAAGGGATCGGTCGCTCAGAACGCCTATTATTGTTAGGTGTCAGACCAAGAAAAAATATATGATCCGCAATGCGCCACAGGGTTTCGCTGCGGCACAGACTCGGGCGTCCGGCGTGACGGACGGAATTTATCCACTGAAAACGGCCGGTTCGGCGCCTGGTCGCCGCCGAACCGGCTCCAATTGCCGGCGGCCCGAAAACGCCCGGGGCGTCGTCAACTTTTCGGTTCCCGGGCCGGGAAAGGTTTCATGGCCTCCACGTGTCCGCCCATGGCCTCGTAATCCTTCAAGTCCATGGTGTATTCCAGGGGGCAGATGGTGGCCGGCGTGGGCGTCCAACTGAAGGAGCCCGGCTTGACCTGGCCGGCGTCGACGAAGAAAGTGATGCCGCCGCCGGGGAGCACGTAGGCCGGCACCCCGCCGACGGTGACCACCACCTGATTGCGGTGCACCGCCCGGGTCAGCTTGATGGGGTAGCGGCAGACCCCGGCCCGGGCGCTGCCCCCGGAGCCGGCGGTGTAGATGGCCGAGACCAGGGAGGGCTGGCAGGTGTCGCGGATGGCCTCCAGGGCGGCCTGGGCCTTGGGGGACAGAGGGATGTTTTTCAGCGAACCGTCGGCCTGCACCTCGAACATGGCCCCGTTCTGGCCGGTGGTTTCGGTGATGAGGATGGTCATCCCGGGCCGGGCCACGGCCATGTCGATGGATTTGATCAGCGCCTTGGGGTCGGTGATGGAGGTTCCGCCCCAGCCATCGCCGTGGTCGCCGAAGTAACGGCCGGGGGTGCTCATGGGAAAAACCACCTCCACTCCGGTGGGCCTGGCCCCGGCCGTGACCCCGGCCACGTGTCGGCTGAGCTGGCCGGTGATGTGCGAATCCAGCACCAGCACCTCGTCGGCCGCTTCCACGAAGAGGCCGGCGAAGATGCCGGTCGTGGCGCTGCCGCAGCCGACGCGCATGGTTTTGGCCGCCTCGCCGTTGATGACCGGCGGCTGGCCGACCTGGATCTCCAGGCGGGCGCCGTCCTTGACGCGCAGCTTCACCGGCCGGTGATTGATGATCTCCGTGACCGCCCGCACCGCCGCGAAGCCGCCCGGGCCCCCGGTGAAGCGGTTGACGCCGCCGATGTGGAGCATTTTGGAGCCGTATTGTTCGGTTTCCACCATCCCCACTTCCCGGCCTTCGAAAATGATCGGCGCGCCCTGTTCCCCGAGGTTGATGTCGGTGTCGATCTTGACCAGCACCGAACTGTAGCTCAGGGGCACTTCGGTGGCCACGGTGACCACGTCCACCCCGCCCCGCTTCCGCCGGACGATGGCCGGCGCCGGGCGGCAGTCCGGATAGGTCGTGCCCACGCCGATGGCGGTGACCACCGGTTCCAGGAGTTCGGCCCGGGGTCGGGGGGTGATGTATTGGCGCACGTCGTCGAAGGTGAGAGGCAGGTCCAGGCGCAGAATTTCCCCGGCCCGGTTGGCGTAGCGGCGGCAGGCGCCGAGGTTGCCGTCGCCGATGCGGCACTTGATGGGGCAGTGGTCGCATTCGATGGCGGCTTTGAGGCCGACCGGGGCCATTTCCACCGCCTCGTAGCGGCAGACCCGGAAGCAGACCCGGCAACCCACGCAGAGCGACTCGTCGATGACGGCTTTCTTATTTTCCAGCGAAATGGCCGTCACCGGGCAGTCCTTGACGCACCAGCCGCAGCCCTTGCATTTTTCGATATCTATTTTCATAGGATTGTCCTTGAAACGGAAGCCCGCCGCCGGGGGAAGAGCCGGACGCGGCCGGAACAAGGGAACGCGAAACGACGGCGGGGGAGAATTCACCCGCCGCCGTTTTGGAGATGTTCCGGCGGTTCGATCCGAATGCCGCGGAGGCCGGCGGGAAACGGTTCAGCGCAGGCCGTCCTCGCCCTTGACTTCGGCCACCGTCAGGCCGCCCACCCGGGGATGGGGCCGGCCGGAGTCGGTCACCCCGACGATCAGCACGATTTCATCGTCGGCCGGAGCGTCGGGCAGGCGCACTTCCATGGCGTCGAAATGAGACCGTACAAAGGCCGCGTTCTTGTGGCCCAAAGGCAGGTCGATGGCCGTGCCCGGGCCGCCCAGCTTTTTGGCCGAAGGGAGCAGGGCCTTGCCCCCGCCCACGTTGTCCCGAATGGGTTTTCCCAGGGCCGGGTGCATCAGGGCGGCACAGTGTTCCCGTTCGCCCTTCAGGCCGGCGATGGCCGCCTTGCCGTAGCTTTCCACCTGTTCCGGCTCGATGCCCAGGGCGGCCACGGCTTTTTGGGTCAGGACGGCGCCCAACTCCTCGCTCCAGGCGTAGAACAGGCTCAAATCCTCCTGATAAACCCCGGCGTATGGGTTTTTGAAGACCGCCGCCGCCGCCGCCTTGCGGGTGGGGCGGGCGACTTTTTTCACGCCGTCCATCAGGCATTCCTCAACCACGACGTAATACGCGCGCACTTGCATTTCGGGATTGCTCATTGTCGTAACTCCTTTGCATACCGTTCGCCCGCCTGGTTCCGGCGGGCCTGACCAACCCGAAAAGCGACCGACCGGGGCGGCCCCTCACCAGCTCGGCGGGGAACAGACCCAGATCATCTTCACCACGTCCTTGGTTTTATTGATCCAGGTGTGCGGCACCAGGGCCGAAAAATAGGCCAGCGTTCCGGCCGGAACCTCGGTGGATTGGCCGTCGAGGCTCAGGGTCAGCACACCTTCCAGGACATAGACGAATTCCTCGCCCGGATGGGTATAGTGTTCGTGGGCCCCTCCCTTGGGGGGGATGGTGGTGAAAAACGGCTGCATTTTTTTGTTGCCGACCAGTTTCACCATCTGTCTGACGTCGGCCTTCCAGCCCTTGACCAATTTTTTGGTCCAGGTGTCGGGCGGATTGATGCAGGGATCGTTGATGAGGTCGTTTTCGAAAAACTCGGTCAGCGACGCGTCCAGAGCATCCGCGAGTTTCTTCAGGGCATTGATGGAAGGGGAGACCTTTTCATTTTCCAGTTTGGAAATATAGGCCGCCGTCAGGTCCGTTTTCTCCGCCAACTGCTGAAGAGTGAACCCCTTGTTCGTCCTCAATTGCCTGACCACACTGCCGATTTGCAAACCTTTAACCATATGTCACTCTCCTTGGCACTATAGTATCATATTTGGGGTATTCGTTGAAGCGGAGAACGCAAACGATGTACTATACACCAAAATAACAACCTTGTGTCTTTTTTTAAGAGAGCGAGGAAAAAATTACCGTATATCGCTCCACGGCGGCGTTTCGCCGGTCGCCGCCTTCGTCCCGGGAGCCGACGCCGGGCCGATGCCTGGCGCCGGCCCCAGGAACGGGGCGGACCCTGGAGGAGAGCAGGGTCAGTGTTTCAGGGCCTTGTCGGCGGCGGCCACGATCGCGTCGATTTCCTTGACCAGTTCCGGGCTGGCCTGGCCGGGGTTGTCGGCGGCCATCAGCTTGTCATACCGGGCCTTCAGGGCATCCTGATAGCTGGGACGACCGGCGTTTTCCCAGGCGTCGCGGGTCAGGCGGCTGAATTCCGCCGGGCGCAGATGGGTGCGGCAGAATTTGAAGGTGTGGGGCGAGGAAATGAACTGGTCGCCGGGTTTGGCGTTCTTGATGATGTCGGAGGCTATCTGATCCGGGGCGGTGGAGACCGGGGTCAGCGCGGCCCGGGTGATGGCCAGGAGTTCGTTGTCGGCGATGAGCTGCAGGGGGCTGACGCAGACGGCCACTTCCATCTGCCCGGCGCCGCCCATGATGTCCTGGCCGCTCATGGCGCTGGCCATCAGCAACATGGCGCGTTCGGCCATGTTCTGTTCGCCGAGGTAGCTGGCGTCGGAGCCCAGGCCGTAGTCATGGGTGGGCATCTGGAAGGCTTCCCGGAAGAACTGGATGGCCGCCTTGGTGTCCTTGATGGCCTCGGGGCTGGACTGCAGGCTCATGCCGTTGCGCATGTCGGTGGAGAAGATGATGGGGCAGGCCACCACCGGGGTGCCGGGGTTGATGGCGTGGCCCATGGCCAGCATGGTCAGGATCTCCGCCGCCACCAGGGCCACGGTGGCCGCGGTGGTGATGGGGGAGGTGGCCCCCGCGCCGGGGAGGGAGCAGGCCTGGATGCAGAGGCCGTTCTTGGCCGCCTGGTAGGTGATTTCCAGGTCCATGTGCTTGAAGATCTTGGGGGTCACCGAACAGTTGACCAGGCTGTAGGCCTGTTTCTTCTTCAGCGCCTCCGCGCCGCCGGCCGAGGCCTTGGCCAGTTCGATCAGGAACGACACGTTCTTGGCCTCATAGGGCTGCAGCCACATGTGCTTGGCGGTGTTCTTGATCATGGCGCCCATGGAATAGACGTCGGCGGCGTAGGTCGGGGCGTCGTCGGGATACAGAAAGGAGGTCATGCCCATTTCCGGCAGCATTTCCGACAGCCGGCCCCAGGTGGCCACGTTCTGGAGGGTGACCCGGTGATATTCGCCGGTGGGTTCGATCCAGGAGTGGCCGCCGGTGCAGGGGCGGCCGTAGAAGCCGCCGCCGGGGCGGGGCAGAGGCATTTCCCGGCCTTCCGACCGGCCGCCCAGGGTGAAGGTCTTGGGGGTGGCCGCCAGGGCCTCCTTCATCCGGTCGGTGGGGATCTTCAGGATGCCGGTGGCTTCATCGAGATTGTAGCCGGCTTTCTTCAGATAGGGGAACAGTTCGGCGTGCTGCTCGAGCTTCATGCCGTCCTCGGCCAGAATCCGGAAAACCTCTTTTTTGATGATTTCGATGTCGTCGCCGGAATAATACGAGAAATACTTGACCATGATCTACCTCCTGCATCATTTTTGATGCGTATTATGGGCCGGGCCGCGAGCGGCGCGCAGGCCGATGTTGGGATCACGCCGGCCGGTGAAGTCCGACGGCCGTGATCAACTCAAATCGTATATCAACTCGTCAATCCGTACAGTAATCTTTGTTCGTTCGTCGGCCGCGTCAGGCGGCGGTTTCAGCCTTCATGGCGCTGACGCCGAAGGGCCGGTTTTCCGCGTCGGCTATCATGGCGTCCTGTTCCTCGGTGGTGGGCGACTTGCCGAGCATGGAGCAGAGGATGGCCGCGATCAGGCCGGCCACCGCCAGGATGATCCAGCAGAGGCTGTATTCGCCGGTCCAGTCGCGGGCCAGGCCCATGACCAGGGGACCGAACATGCCGCCGATCTGCAGCCAGCAGTTGCCGATGCCGCCGGCCGTGGCCGCCCACCGGGGCCCGGCGTTTTCGGCGATGATGACCGAGAACATGGGGTTGACGAAGGCGATCAGAGCCCCGACGCCCACGCCGAAGGTCATCCACATGGCATACCCGTCCACTTTGCCGAAGATGATGACCATGGGCACGATCAACAGGGCCCCGACGATGAAGTTCCACTTGGGCTTCCCGGTCTTGCCGGCCAGCCAGCCGGAGAAGGCCGGCATGATCATGCCCACGATGCCGACGTAGAACATGACCAGGCCCGCCGTGACCGCCACCTGGTTGCGCTCGAGGCTCGGGTCGGCGGCCAGCATCCGGTCGACGATGTAGATATTGCACAGGCTGTAGAAGGCCAACTGGATGAAGATGATCCAGAAGTCGGCCAGGCTGATTATGATCATGTTGCGGTTGCGGAGGACGAACCGGACGCCGACCATGAAGCTCTTCTTGGGGCCGGCCTGGGTCTTGACGTCCCGCAGGAAGAAGAAGACCAGGGCGGCCACGAAGATGGCGGCCAAACCCACGGCCAGGAAGCTGCCCTGCCAGCCCAGCCAGATGTTGAGCCGGGGCACGACGATGTTGGGCAGGGCCACGCCCACGCTGGGGCCGGCCAGAAGAACGCCGATGCCTAAGGACCGCTTCTCCGGCGGAAACCAGGTCACCACGGCCTTGAACGTGGAGGAAAAGACGCTGCCGCCGGCCAGGCCGGTGGCCAGGCGCAGGGCCAGCCCCACGTGATAGCTGCTGGTCAGGCTCAGAAGACAGGTGCAGGTGCCCTGAACCAGAAGGGTGGTGGCCAGGACCCGCCGGGCCCCGAAGCGGTCGCTCATGATGCCGCCGGGAATCTGCATGGTCACGTAGCCGACGAAGAAGGCGGTCATGTAGAGCATGCCCTCGGTTCTGGTGATGTCCAGAATGGGCATGACCACCGGCATCAGGGGCGGCCAGACGTAACGGGTGGAAAAGCTCATGATGAAACTGGTGAAGGCCAGGGCCAGAACCAGCCAGATGTAGGCTGAACTTTCCGCTTGCGCTTGCGGTTTCGTATCGGTCATTGGGGGCGCTCCTCTCACCCGGCCAGGCAATCGGCCAGGGTGTCGGCTAAAAGGGTCCGGGCCAGCGGCACTTTGAAGGCGTTTTTGGGCAGCGGCTTGGCCGGGGCCAGGGCCGCCGAGGCCGCTTCGAAAAATACTTCCTCACTGGCGGTTTTGCCAATCAAAAACTCTTCCGCTTCCACGGCCCGGCGGGGCAGGATGTGCACGCCGCCGAGGCAGATGCGGGCCGAGGTTATTTTTTGATCCTCAAGGGTCAGGGTCGCGGCGCAGGCGGCCAGGGCGAAGTCGATGCTCTTGCGGAAAGCGGCCTTGCGGAAGGCGCCGCGCTGCCCGGCTTTGGGGGCCGGCAGCTTCACGGCCAGGACCATCTCGTCGACGTTCAGGACCGTGGAGCTGTAGCCGTTGGTGCCGGAGAAGAATTTTTCGGCCTCGATTTCCCGCTGGGTGGTCTGGATCACCGCGCCCAGGGCCACCAGGGCCGGGGCGGTGTCGCTGGGGTTGACGGCCAGGCACTTGTTGACCGCCCCGAAGATCGAATGGTAGCGGTGGTCGCCCGGCACGGCCAGGCACTTGGTCCCGCCTTTGCGCACGCAGGGCACCCGCCCGCCCAGCTTGTGGGGATAGCGGTAGTACCAGCAGCGGTTTTCCTGGCAGATGTTGCCGCCCAGGGTGCCCATATTCCTCAGGAGAGGCGAGGCCGTGCGGCGGGCGGCCTCGGCCAGGGCCGGGTAGTCGGCCTTGACCGCCGGGTCGGCGGCCACCCGGGCCAGGAGGGTCAGGGCGCCGATCTTGAGGCCGCCGTCGGTTTTTTCAATGCCGGAAAGGCCGGGAATCGTCTTGAGGTTGACGACCACTTCGGGGTATTCGAGGTGCAGGTCGTCTTTCAGAACCCCCAACAGGTCGGTTCCCCCGGCGTTGAGGCGGGCCGACTGCCCGTGCCGCCGGAGAAGCTCCACCGCCTCGTCCACTGTGACCGCGTTGACATGCTGGAAACGTTTCATGACTTCTTGCTCCTTAACTTGCCCAAACCGGCCAGGATCTTGTCCGGGGTGAAGGGCGTCTCCAGGAGGCGCACCCCGGTGGCGTTGTAGATGGCGTTGGCGAACGCGGCCTGCGTGGGGCAGGCCCCGCCCTCGGCGCAGGCCGTGGCCCCGAAGGGATGGGTCGGGTCGCCGGGGATCTCCATCACGATGGCTTCGACGTCGCAATCGGCGATGGTGGAGAAGCGGTAGTCGATGAGGTTGGGGGTCAGGAGCCGGCCGGTGGCCTGATCCACCAGGCAGTCGTTGGCCAGGATGGCGTTGTCGACCCCGTGGCGGGCGGTCGAGAGCTGCCCGTGGACCACCATGGGGTTCAGGGCCTTGCCCACGTTCTGGACCATGGCCAGCTTGACCTGGTCGACGAGCCCGGTTTCCGTGTCCACCACCAGGGAGACGAACTGGGCGCCTTTTTCCTTGGGCACGTAGACCTGATCGGGCTTGCCGTCCTTGAGGCTGAACTCGGGCACGTTGTGGACGCCGTGGCTGATGATTTCATACCGGCCGCCGTAGAGTCCCCGGTCGCCGAAGGCCTGGGCCACGGTCACCCGGCGTTCCGGATCCTTGGCCACGTAGATGTGGCCGTCGGCCAGCTCCAGTTCCACCGCCGGGGCGTTCAAAAGGGCCGCGGCCAGATCCAGCAGCTGTTTCTTGGCCCCCATGGCCGCCCGGTAGGTGGCCCAGCCCTGCACCCAGGTGCCGCAGCTGTTGGCGATGAACGTGGCGTAGGGTGTGGAGTCGGTGTCGTGGCAGACCAGCCCCACTTTTTCATACGGGATGTTCAGGACTTCGGCCACGATCTGGCACTGCACGGTGTGCTGGCCCTGGCCCATGTCGGCGATGGAGCAGAACAGGCTGGCCGAGCCGTCGGGGAACAGCTTGACGATGGCTTCGCTGGAATTGCCCTTGCCGGGGCGGCCGGCGCCCATGGCGAAAATGCCCACCCCCAGGCCGTGGCGGTAGCGGCCGGTCTTTTCCTGGGGCGGCTTCCAGTTCTTGGTCCACTGGAAGAAGTCGGCCCCGGCGTCCAGGCATTCGCTGATGCCGCTGGAGGAGATGTAGGCCGATTTATAGGTCAGCGGGTCCCAGCCGGCGTCGATGTCGCCGGTTTGCATATGGTTTTTCTTGCGCAGTTCGATCGGGTCCAGGCCCAGCTTTTCCGCGGCTATATCCATGGTGGATTCCATGGCGAAGTGGCCTTCCGGGGCTCCGTAACCCTGCCAGCCCACCGAGATGAAGCGGTTGGTGTGGACGTAGCGGACGTACCCCCACATGTGTTCGCAGTTGCGGGAATACAGCACGCACCCCGTGGCCAGAAGGGCGTTGCGGGGCGGGTAATGGTCACCGCCGGTGCCCACTTCCTGCATGTGGTCCATCTTGATGGTGGTCAGGGTGCCGTCCTTCTTGAAGCCCAGTTTGATGTCGGTGAGGCTTCCCCGCGACCAGGCGCAGAGCATCTCCTCTTCCCGGGAGTAGCCGCAGTGCACCGGCCGTTTCAGGGCGATCGAGGCCAGGCTGGCGATGAGCTGGTAGTGGGAGGCGATGTTGGGGTTGTTGACGTCCGCGTTCTTGCCCCCGAAGCTGGCCCCGGTGAAGGGGGCGATGTAGTTGATGCTGCTGGAGGGCAGCCCCAGAGCCGTGGCCAGGTCGGTCTTTTCCCCGTGGAGGCTCTGGGAGTGGGTATACAGGTTCAGGCGCCCGCCGCTGAAGTCGGCCGTGCAGCCCCGGGGTTCCATGGCCGGGGATTTGCAAAAGGCGTATTTATAGCCTTTCTGCTCCACGATGACGTCGGCTTCAGCGAAACCCTTCTCCACGTCGCCGAAGCCGGTGAAGCTGTTGGGGGTCTTCTTCTGGAACAGCCGGGTCTCAGGGTCGCGTTCGCTGAGGTAGTAATGATAGGCCCAGTCGTGGACGTTGGGTTCGCCCTCGAAGACCTCCGGGGCGCCGGGGGCGATGGCTTCCTCCAGACTCAGGACCGATGGCAGTTCCTGGTATTCGACCTTGATCAGATCCAGGGCCTCTTCGGCCACCGAGGCGTCCTCGGCCACCACCGAGGCCACGTGCTCGCCCACGTAATGGACGTCCGGCCGGAAGGCCTTGGGAAAGTTCAGGTGGGTCATCACCAGTTCCACCCCGGGCAGGGCCTCGGCCGCGCTGGCGTCGATGGACAGGATCCTGGCCTGGGGGTAGGGGCTGCGCAGGGTGCGAACCGTCAGCATGCCCGGCAGAATGACGTCGGCGTAGAATTTGGCTTCGCCCGTGACCCGGGCCAGCCCGTCTTTCTGTCTGACCCGCTGCCCGATGGCGCTGAAGACTTTAGACATGCTTGGCCTCCTTCATTTTCACGGCCGCGGATTCCACCGCCTTGATGATGTGTTCGTAGTTGGCGCAGATGCAGATGTTGCCGCCGAGGGCTTCTTTGACGTCTTCCGCCGTGGGCGAAGGGTTGGTCTCCAGGAGCCACTTGGAACTCATGATCATCCCGGGGGAGCAATAGCCGCACTGGGCCGCGTATTCTTCCAGCCAGGCTTCCTGCAGGGGATGCAGCCCGCCGCTCTGATTGAGACTCTCGATGGTTTCGATGCGGCGCCCCTGACACTCCACGGCCAACATCATGCAGGACAGGACGGCCAGGCCGTCCATCTGGACCGTGCAGGCCCCGCAGGCGCCCTCGCCGCAGGCTTCCTTGGATCCGGTCAGGCCCAGCTTGCTGCGCAGGACCTCCGAAAGCGTCCAATGAGGGGCGACGGCCACCTGTCTGGATTTGCCGTTGATGTTCAGAGTGATGATTTGAAGTGATGGCGCTTGGGTGGTGTTCATTTGAAGTCTTCTCCTTAGCACCGGCGCTGCGGTCGACTGGCGACCCCGGTGAAGTCGGCGGTATTGGACGAACGGTCCCATAAACATGGTGGGAAGACGATTAAACCTGTCGATCATTCGTTTCGGCGGCGTTTCACCCTTACCGGGATACGCGCCATCGGCCCCGGAGGCCGGCCGTGGAAAGTGAGCTTCAGAGCGCACTATTCCCGACCGGCCGCCCACGGGGAAGTCGAAGTGATATTGATACAATACGACAATGGTAGAAATTCGGCAATAATTCCCCACGTGCCGACCCCGGACAGGGCCGGCTCGGCGTAAACCACGTTAACAACCGCACCGGCCGACTTCGACGGCCGACGGCAGGGAGAACGGGTGGGGAGATGTCGGGTCACAGACCGTGAGACCTTGAAAACTATCCGAGATAGACTTTCGATTCAGCGTGGACCTGGTCGGGGTCGGCTGGCTGAGAGTAAGGGCTGCGGTTGTTGCCTATGTGAAATGATCTTTTGAATGTTGATTAAGATATTAATTGATAATTAAAATCTTGTCAAGCCTTTTTTTAACTAGAATGCAAAAAAATTCCTGGGAGAAAATAAATGGCCGACATTTTACGGCCGTGAATGACGCGATATATATAAACAAATGCAATTGGTTAAGCGATATTCGGCTTCGAATTCCGGATGTGGGGCCAGCGCTTGTTTGATTTGCCGCGCGGAATAATTTCTCAAAGGTGTCGCTAAAAATATTGTTGTCGGGCCGTCGGCCTCTGAACGCCGGGCCGGCCCTCGGAAGACGGCGGCCGACCCGGCGGAGGTGTCGGGCGGTCCGGCCGCCGACGGAGTTGTATCAGAACGATACGGAATAGCCGTCAGGCCCGCAGCGGACCGCCGTTCCAAAGTCGGGAGCGCCCGGCTTCGTAAGCGGCGATTTTGTCTTCCAGCTCCAGGGTCAGGCTGATGTCGTCCCAGCCGTTCAACAGCATTTGTTTGCGGAAGGAATCATACTCGAAAGCGGCCCGGAAGCCATCGTCGCCGGTCAGGGTCTGGCTTTCCAGGTCCACCGTCAGCCGGTAACCGGGGCGGCCCATGATGCGGCCGATGAGATCGTTGACCCGGGCCGGGTCGAGCTCGATGAGCAATAAGCCGTTCTTGGCGCAGTTGCTTTTGAAGATGTCGGCGAAGCGCGGGCTGATGACGACTTTGAAACCGTAGTCCATCAGGGCCCAGGGGGCGTGTTCGCGGCTGGAGCCGCAGCCGAAATTCTCCTGGGCCACCAGGATTTGGGCGCCCTGGAAACGGGGCTGGTTCAGGATGAAATCGGGGCGGGGGGCGCCGCTTTCGTCGTAGCGGATGTTGTTGAACAGCACCGCGCCGAAACCGGCCCGCTCGATGCGGGTCAGGAACTGCTTGGGCACCATGAGGTCGGTGTCGATGTTGGGGCGGTCCATGACCGCGGCCAGGCCGTCGAGGGTGACAAATTTTTCCATGGCGGGTTCCCTCCTTTACAGTTCCCGGGGATCGACGAAGCGGCCCCGCACCGCCGCGGCCGCGGCGGCGGCCGGGCTGACCAGGTGGGTCCGCCCGCCGCGCCCCTGGCGGTCTTCGAAGTTGCGGTTGGAGGTGCTGGCCGAGCGCTTTCCGGCCGGCAAGACGTCCGGGTTCATGCCCAGGCACATCGAGCAGCCCGGCTCCCGCCACTGGGCGCCGGCCTCCTTGAAAACCGCGTCCAGCCCTTCTTTTTCCGCCTGGGTCCGCACCAGGCCCGAGCCGGGCGAAACCAGCATGACCACCCCGGGAGCCACCTTCCGGCCTTTCAGCACGGCGGCGGCCGCCCGCAGGTCCTCCAGCCGGGCGTTGGTGCAGGAGCCGACGAACACGTAATCCACCGCCAGGTCGGTCATCTTGGCGCCCGGCTGTATGGCCTGATACGCCAGGGCCTTTTCGGCGGCCGCCCGTTCGTCGGCGGTGCCCAGGTCGCCGGGCGACGGGACGGGCTGATCGAAGGGCACGCTCTGGGCCGGGTTGGTGCCCCAGGTGACCCGGGGAGCCAGCCGGTCGAGGTCGACGGTCAGGGTGCGGTCGAAGACGGCGTCGGCGTCGCTGTACAGGGTTTTCCACCGGGCCAGGGCCTCTTCCCACTCCGGCCCCGAGGGCGCGAAGCGGCGGCTTTTGAGATAGGCGAAGGTGGTCTCGTCGGGGGCCATCAGGCCCACCTTGGCCCCGCATTCGATGGTCATGTTGGCGATGGTCATCCGGCCCTCCATGGAAAGGCCGGCCAGGCCGGGGCCCCGGTATTCCAGGGCGTGCCCGGTGCCGCCGGCCACCCCCAGCCGGCTGATGACCTCCAGGATGACGTCCTTGGCCGAGGCCGGGGCGGCCAGGCGGCCGGTCAGTTCCACGGCGATGAGCCCGGGCTTGGCCTGCCTCAAGGTCTGGGTGGCCAGGACGTGCTCGATCTCGCTGGTGCCGATGCCGAAGGCCAGAGCCCCGAAGGCCCCGTGGGTGGCCGTGTGGCTGTCGCCGCAGACCACGGTCAGGCCGGGGAGGATATAGCCCTCTTCGGGCATGGTCACGTGGATCACGCCCTGGCGGGGGTCTTCCAGGCCGAAGAGGGTGAAGCCGAACTCGGCCGCGTTTTTCTCCAGGGCCGCCACCTGGGCCTCGGCCACCGGATCCTGAAGGGGCCGCCGCCGGTCGTCGGTGGGCACGGCGTGGTCCATGACCGCCAGGGTCAGGTCCGGCCGGCGGATTTTGCGGCCGGCCGCCCGCAGGGCTTCGAAGGCCTGGGGCGAGGTGACCTCGTGCAACAGGTGCCGGTCGATGTACAACAGGTCCGGCTGACCGGGGCGCCGGTCAACCACATGGGCTTCCCATATTTTATCCAGGAGGCTGGGCATGGTTCCGCTCCTTGGCAATATTCACTTGCCGGCGTATTTGGCGCCGAGGGCGTTGACTTCGCCGAGGCCGATGAGTTCGTTGAATTCGCTGAAGGGGACCATCCGGTCCATCATGTTTTTGGTGGTGCCGTCTTTTTTCAGGGCGTTCATCAGGTCGAACATGGCCCGGGTGGTGAAATAGGTCGAGGCCGTGGGGTAGATGACCAGGCGGTAGCCCATTTCGGCCAGCTCGTCGTTGGGCAGCAGCGGGGTGCGGCCGCCTTCGACCATGTTGGCCAGGGTGAGGCTCCGGGTGATGGTCCGGTTGATGGTCCGCATTTCTTCGGCCGATTCGGGCGATTCGACGAAGATGATGTCCGCCCCGGCTTCCTGGTAGGCCAGGGCCCGGTCCAGGGCCTCGTCCAGGCCCAGGACGGTGCGGGCGTCGGTGCGGGCGATGATCATGAAGTCGGGGTCGAAGCGGGCGTCGACGGCGGCCTTGATCTTGCCGACCATCTCGGCCTTGGCCACCACTTCGCGCCCGATCATGTGGCCGCAGCGTTTGGGCGAGACCTGGTCCTCCAGCTGGATGGCGGCCACGCCGGCCTTCTGGTAGGCCCGCACGGTGCGGATGACGCCCACGGCATTGCCGAAGCCGGTGTCGGCGTCGGCGATGACCGGGAGCCCGGTGGCCTCGGCGGTGTTCCAGGCCCGGTCCAGCATTTCGGAAAATGAGATCAGGCCGACGTCCGGACGGCCCAGATGGCTGGCCGCCTGGCCGTAGCCGGTCATGTAGATGGCTTCGAAGCCGCATTTTTCGATGACCCGGGCGGTCAGGGCGTCGTGGGCCCCGGGGGCCACCACCAGTTTTCGGGTTTCAAACAGTTTGCGCAGGGTCTGAGTCGGGGTCATGGCGTCACTCCAATTCCAAGTCGAGATATTTTTTGGCCAGGGCCAGGGCCGGGTCGGGATGCTGCCGACCGAAGAGGCCGATGGCGTACAGAAGGTATTCGTGATCCAACAGAAACCGGGGGGCCTCGGGCAGAAGGGAATAGCCCCGGTTTTTGAAGACCGCCCGCAAGACGTTAAGCCCGGTTTCCGCCGGGTGGTGGCTGAAGAAGCCGCCCACGCCGATGACCCATTTGATGCCGCGCAGGTCGCGGCCCACCGGGCTTCCGGGCGGGAGGCCCAGCACCGGGTGGTATTCGGTCACCCAGTAGCCGGCGTGGCGCTTTAAGGCCAGGCTCAGGGCCGCGGCGGCCAGGGCCGGTTCCAGGGACCGCTCCCAGTCGTCGGCCGGGAGGTGGTCGGTGTTTCGTTCCAGAAAGCGGGCGTAGGCGGTCAGCTTTTCGATTTCCGCCGCATCGATGGGGGCCGGGGCCGTTCGGTCGGCCAGGCGTTCCCTCATGGCCAGAATGGCTTCCGGACCGGCGGTTTCCACCAGGCTCCCGGCGCTGACCCTGAGGCCCAGGTTGCCCTCCACGGTGCGGAAGGTGACCTGCTTGTCGTTGTTGATGACCAGGCCCCGCTCCTCGGGCCGCAGTTCGGCCAGTTCCGGCATCACCGAATGGACGTCGGTGGTGGCCCCGCCCACGTCCAGCACCAGCACCCCGCCGACGCCGTCGGCCTTGTAGGTGCCGCCGGCCAGGAGTTCCGCGCCCATGAGAATGGCCGCCGGGGTGGGGATGACCTCCCGGCCCTCCACCACTTCCGCCAGCCTGGCCAGGCCCGGGGCCCGGGTGATCTGGCGGATGAATTCGTGGTGGATGGCGGCCCGGGCCGGCCGGACGTTGAGGTCGTGGATGGTGGGCATGACGTTGCCCACCCGGGTGAACGGCACGCCCGCCGCCTCCAGGACCTCGGCGGCCCGGGGCTGGGCGGCGATGTTGCCGGCCAGGATGACTTTGGCCGTGAGGCCGGCTTTGGCGATGAGCCCGGCGTTTTCCAGGAGCGAATCCGTCTCCCCGCCGTCGGTGCCGCCGGCCAGGAGGATGATGTCGGGGCGGATTTCCCGTAAAACTTCCAGCCGGTAGTCGGCCGGTTCGTCGTGGGAGACCACTTCCAGCACCCGGGCCCCGGCGTTCATGGCCACTTCCTTGGCCGCCTTGGCCGTGACCTTGGGCATGTAGCCCATGGCCACCATCCGGAGGCCCCCGGCGGCGCTGCTGGAGGCCATCCGGAGGGGCTCCTCCGGACCCCGGGCGGAAGAGGGCAGGGCCAGGCGGGCGGTCCGGAGGCCTTCGATGATGTCCTCCAGGGTCGTCCGGTGCTGGGCCCGGCCCAGATAGCGCAGTTCTTCCCCCTCAAGGCGGAAAGCGCTCACCTTGGTGTAGGTGCTGCCGACGTCGTAGGCCAGGTATTCAACGGACATGTCTTTACATCCAAATAGCTACGGTGTTTTTTCAGGCCGCGCCATCCGCGGCCCCCGGATCAGTCGACGACGAAGACGTAGCCCTCCATAATCCGGCGGGCGGTGCGGGAGAAGGCGGCCCGGCGGACCTCGCCGTTGTCGACCTTGGCTTCCACCTCGATGACCCCGCAGGGGTGGCCGATGCGAACCCGGTCGCCCCAGGCCGGCCGGCCCGCCCGCGCCTCGGCCACCACTGTGCCGGGGAGGCTGGCGGCCACGCCCGTGCAGACGGTGCCGGTGCCGGCGTAGGTCTTGTGGAGCACCTGCATGAACATGTTGCGGGCCACGAAGGAGATGTCGTCGGCCTTGACCGTCTCGCCGGTGGAATAGGACCGGTAGTCGGCCGGCGGGCTGACCACGGCCAGCATGGGGAAGGCCGGGCTCTTGGCCAGGGCCTCCTCCGGGCTGGCGGCCAGGCCCATGGCCACGGCCGCGGCTCCGCGAATGGCTTCCAGCTTGTCCAGAAGATTTTTGTCGCCGTCGATCTCCCTGGGCCCTTCGGTGCCCTTCATGCCTAAGGATGCGGCTTTGACGAAGACCATGGCGTTGGCGCAGTCCACCAGGGAGACTTCGAACTCCCCGGCCGGGGTTTTCAGCATCTCCTTGGCCCGGCCGGTGGGGAGAAGCTTCCCGGTGGCCGAACCCTTGGTGTCGGCGAAGTCCAGCATGATCCCGGCTCCGGCGCCGGGCACGCCGTCGATGGCGCAGTCGCCCTTGACGGCGGCCCGGCCGCCCGCCACCGGCACTTCGGCGATGAGCATCTTGCCGGTGTTGGTGTTGTGGATGCGGACCGTGGTCATCGGCTCCACCGCCCGGACCAGGCCTTCGTCGATGGCGAAGGGGCCGACCCCGGAGGAGATGTTGCCGCAGTTGCCGGAATAATCCACCACCGGGGCCTTGAAGCTGACCTGGGCGAAGGTGTAGTCCACATCGGCGTCCGGCCGGGAGGGGGGCCCGATGATGGCCAGCTTGCTGGTCAGGGGGTCGGCCCCGCCCAGGCCGTCGATCTGCCGCACGTCGGCCCCGCCGAAGACGGCCAGGATGACCCGGTCGCGCTCGGCCCGGTCGCGGGGCAGGTGGTTCTCTTTGATGTAGATGCCTTTGCTGGTGCCGCCCCGGGCGATGACGCAGGGGATTCTTCTCATCTCTTCCATATCTCTGATCTCCTTAAGCACAATTTTTGCAATCCCGGCCCCCCAGGGTCGTTTCGACCCAGCGCAAGAATTCCTCTTCCGTGGTGCCGGGGCCGAAGAAGGCGTCCACGCCCATGAAGCCGGGGCCTTCCTTCTTGATCTTGTCCTCGTAGACGGCGTGTTCCTCTTCCTTTTCGGCGATGCGGCCGCCGGCGGCCACGGCCACTTTGTCCCGCAGACCCAGTTCGGCCAGTCGCCGGCCCACCCGGGGAAAAAGTTCCTGCCCGAGGCCCAGGAGGTTGCTGATCCCCACCAGGTCGGCCTTGGTTTCGGCGGCCACCTCGGCCACCGTCTCCGGGAGGTTCATGCCCCTGAGGAACACCACCTCGAAGCCGGCCTGCTCCAGGGTCTGGCGGGCCCAGTTGATGCCGGCCACGTGGGCGTCGGCCCCGACCGTGGCCAGAACGATCTTCTGTTTGCGGGTCGGGGGCCGGCTGATGATGGGCTTGACCCCGGCCTTGCTGAAGGTCAGCTTGGCCGGGTCGAGGCCCAGGGGCGAATAGCCGTCGAGATAGCGGCGGATGCCGTCGGCGTCGCGGTGGGTTTGGACGTGGCGCTTGAGGTCCCAGCCGCCGGCCCGGGGGGCGTCCATCAGGCCGCTCTTGCCGCCGTTGACAATTTTGTCGATCAACTGCTCGACCTCGTAGCGCCGCCAGAATTTCTCGTCGATGTCCCCGGGGGCCGGGGTCTGGCCCAAACCCAGCACCTTTTCCAGCACTTCCATGGCCTCGGTCAGTATCTCGTCCCGGCGGCGGTCGATGTAGGGATCGTTGATCCCGATTTTGACGGTGTGGTCGAAGACGTCCTGGGCCGCCCAGATGGCCCGGCCCATGGAGGCCCCGGTGGGGATGCCCACGCTCTCGGCCGCTTTGGGCCGGAAGAAATCGGCCCCGCCGAGTTTGGCGCTGACGGCCATGCGGGCGAAGTGGGCCGCCTCGGCCACCAGGTCCGGGGGCGGGCTCTGGAAGGTTTCCGGGACCACGATCAAAGAGCCGCTCCAGAGTGTTTCCTTGAAGGCCCGCATCAGGGCCAGGTCGGCCAGGATATTCAGCCCGGCCACGTTCATCTGGATGGCGGCCAGTTCCTTGGGGAGGCCGGCCAGGACCGCCAGCCCCTCGGCCAGAAGGCACATGGCCAGGGCCATGCCGTCGGTGCCGTCGAGGTTGTTGAGGTGCTTGTGGGATTCCACCTGAACGAAGATGTTGTTGTCGGCGCAGATTTCCAGGGCCCGATACCCGTTGAGCACCTTGGTGCGGTAGTCATGGATGCCGCGCCCGCCGAAGTGGACGTGGATGACCGGGCCGATGTCGGTGCCGTCGAAGCCGGCGATGAGGGCGTTGATGATCGAAAGGTGCGGCGTGTCCCCGGTGGCGTTGATGCGCATCGGGTGGCGGCGGCCGCCGCCCAGGGCCACCAGGTCGCGCTCCCCGTTGGGGGTGATGCCGCCGTTGCCCCGGGACTGGTCGATGAGTTCGCGGCCGTCCAGGGGGTCGATGTGGCGGGTGGCCTCGGCGTGGACGAAATGGAAGACGTCCAGCCCCAGCTTTTCCGCAACGGCATACATCTCCAGGGATTCCTTGTAGGTCTCCTCGGCGGTGTTGCGGCCCAGAATGGGGTTCATTATGGGCGTGCCGGTGGCCTTGGCGCGCTTGGCCAGTTCGTAAATGCGGTGGCCGCCGCGCTCGACGCCCTCCACCATACGCGGATAGGGCGCCGGGAGGCCCTTCACCGAACCGTCCGGCCCCACCGTGGGCATGGGGACGCCGAAGGTTTCGGCGAAGGCCGCCATCCGTTTCTCTTCTTCAACGATGATCCGACATGTTTTTTCCTGCATTATCCATCTCGCTTTTGGGGAATTATTACTCCGCAACTCAATAAGTCACACTCGCGATTTCGCCAAAGCCCGAAATCGCTGGACTTGGCCGTCCGAGAACTGACTTCGTCAGCAGCCGGGAAATTATCACTCCGGCAACTAAATAAGTCACACTCGCGATTTCGCCAAAGCCCGAAACCGCTGGACTTGGCCGTCCGAGAACCGACTTCGTCAGCAGCCGGAAAATTATAAACAATGATCAGGCTTCGACCACCACGATGCCCAGACGGCGGGCGGCTTCCAGCGCTTCCTCGCGGCTGGGGCTGGCCTCCAGAAGAACCAGCCGGGCGCCGCCCCGGTTCAGGGCGGCCACCATCGAACCGCGCTCGTCGGCTTCCAGGGTGACCCGCTGCATCTGATAATCGGGCACTTCGCGGATCTCCACGGTCACGCCGTCGGCCCGGACCCGCTCCATGGCCCCGGCGTAAGCTTGCCCGTCCTCGGTGGACGCGCCGTAAACCCCGCCCATGACGATGGCCGGGACGTTGATGGCCCGGCGGGCGAAGAGCTCCGGATACAGTTCGATGGTGATTTTGGAGATCCGCCCCCGGGCCAGTTCGTGGGCGATGCGGGCCGTGTTGGCCGGGGAGCCCACCGCCTGGCTGCTGCCGCCCACCACCACGTCGCCGAAGGGCTTGAGAATGGCGCCGACTTGGGCGGCCATGGCCCGGGCTTCGGCCAGGGCCGTTTTTTGGATCTCGTCCCGGCGGGCCCGGTCGGCGGCCTTGACTTCTTCGGAGACGAAGGATTCCACCGCCGCGTTGACCTTGAAGAAGGGTTCCATGTATTTGATGACCACGGGCACCACTTCCTTGGCCGAGGCCGGATGCACGGCCGCGGCCATGGCGATCATCAGGTCCACCGGCACGTTGACCGGGAGATTGGAATAACGGCTCATCCAGGCCGAGAGCCAGCCGTTCATGATAGCTCCCCCGATGTGGGCGGCGCACAGGCCGGGCACCATGACCCGAGGGGTGCAGGGCACGGCGATGGTCGGCGACAGGGCCAGCACCACCGCCCGGGCGGTCTGCTCCGGGGTCGCGCCCCAGATTTCGGAAAAGACGGCCGCGGCCGCGGCCGACCCGGCCCCGTAGCCTTCCAGGTTGCAGCCGGTGCCGGTTTTGGCCACCCGGAAGAGCACCCCGATCTTCAGCATGACCGCCAGGGCCCGGGTCACCAGGGCCTGGTCGGCCACTTCCTCTTTCAGGGCCCGGGCCAGGCCGGTGTAGGGGCAGGAATCGCCCGTGCCGGCGCAGGGGCGCAGGCCCAGGCAGTGGTTGCCCACCTGGGTGGCCAGGGTGTAGCGGACGGCCTTGTCCAGAAGGGGGGTGGCGGCGAGCGGCGGCACGTCCGGGCGGCTCAGTTCGTTGGCCAACCGGCCGAACAGGAAGCTATGGCCCTCCGCCTCCAGCCCCTTGGCCAGGGCGGCCAGGTTGTGGGCGAATTCATGCCATATGGCCGGGCCGACTTCGGCTTCGGCGAGGCCGGCGGCCAGGGCCGCTTCGGCCACCGCCGCCTGGCCGGCGCTGATCCCGGCCTCCCCGGCCAGGCGGCACAGGTCCCCGAAGGTCAGGTGCCCGGGAGCCAGGTCTTCATTTTTCACCAGTTGTTCGAATGTCGTCATGAGCGCACCTTGACGCCGGCCAGGTCCTCGTGGATCTTGATGACCGAGGAGATGTCCTCCTGGCCCTGACCCCGGGCCCGGGCGGTTTCGAAAAGCTGCTGGGCCTGATTGGCCATGGGCAGCGGCAGGGTCAGGCTCTTGGCCGTGCCGACGGCCAATTCCAGGTCCTTGTATTGCAGATCCACGGCGAAGCCGGGGGCGAATTCGCCTTTAAAGATGTACTTCTCGGCCTTGGCGGTCAGGGCGTAGCTGGCCCCGGAGCTCTGGCTGATGATCTCCAGCATGGTTTCCGGGGTCAGGCCCAGCTTGCGGCCCAGGGTCAGGGCCTCGGCCACCGCAGCCATGTTGACCCCCAACAGGAGGTTGTTGACCAGCTTGATGGCCTGGCCGGCGCCGTGACCGCCGATATGGCTTATCTTCTTGCCCAGATGTTTCAACAATGGCCTGGCCCGGTCCAGATCTTCCGCCTCGCCGCCGACCATGATGGTCAGGGTGCCGGCGGCCGCGCCGGACACCCCGCCGCTGACCGGGGCGTCGAGGGCGGCGCAGCCCTTGGCCTTGAAGGCCTCGGCCAACTGGCGGCTGACATGCGGCTCCACCGAACTGAGGTCCACCGCCAGGGAGTCCCTCTTGATGCCCGACAGCACGCCGTTTTCGCCCAGAACCACGTTTTTCAGAATGGCCGAATTGGGGAGGCTGGTGAAAATAATGTCGCTGGCGGCGGCCACTTCGCCGGCCGAACCGGCTTTTGTGGCGCCCAGGGCGACCAGTTCGTTCACCGCCACGGCCGACAGATCGAACACCGTCAGCTCCAGGCCGGCGCCCGCCAGCCGCTTGGCCATGGGCTGCCCCATGGCTCCTAAACCGATGAATCCCGCTTTCATGTTTCACCTCCGTCCTTGACTCGATAGCCGGTTTATTGATCGGGACCTTAAAAATTTGTCAATTCTTGGGGCCGTGGTCTGATGTTTAGGAATTGTTTTATTAAAATTAACAATTCCAAACAGTTTATGTAACAACAACTCGTGGTCGGGCCGTTGATGGACTGAGTCGGCTGGGGCTTTATTTCGGAAAAAAACTACTGCTTTATATATAAATAAGGCTTCATCAAATTTAAAACAATAGTTTCGATGAAGTAACCTGAAAAAAATCGATGCCGTTATCGCCCGGCCAGGGATTCAACCGGGGCGGCCAGTTCTTCAAAGTCGCGCGTCCGGACGGTTTCGCCCCGCAGGCTGACGATGGCGCCCCGGATGACCCCCCGGTCGACCAACCCCTGGGCATAGGCCAGGGCCCGGTCCAGGGCGGTTTTGATTTCTTCGGCGGTCAAGTCGCCGATCGATTCGATGACCGGAAGGCCGCGAATGTCGGTCTCCGGGTCCAGAACTTCGGCGGGCACCGCCTTGATCGCCGGCGACTCCACCAGACAATGGTTGGCCACCGCCGTGGCCGCGGCGTCGGCCACGGCTCCCGAATCGGCCAGGCACAGGGCGGTGTCGGCGATGCCCTGGGTGAGGCTGCGCCCGCCGAAGCCGCTGGAGGCCAGACCCCACAAAGGGCGGACTTCGCCGCGTACAATCAGCCGGTATGACGGCCGGGCGCGGTTCACTCCCAACCGCAGCCCGACCCTGGTCGAACATCCCGGCGCCAGATACATGCTCAGATCGCCGCCGTTTTCGACGATGGCGCGGGTGGCGCCGGCGTCCCGCAGATACAGGGCCACCGCTTCGGCCACCGTCCCGGCCACGGCGGCCATGGGGCCCAGTTCGGGCAGCCCCGTCTTCCGGACCGCGTTGATCATGGTGTTGAACAGAGGCTCGGCGAAATCCGGCTGAAGGGATTCGAACGGATTGAGATCCCGGCTGAAGAGGTCCCGGGCGGGCGCCAGCCGAGGCAGGAGGGTGAAGGAATATTCACCGGCCAGCCGGGCCAGGGCGGTGTCCGGGCCGGCGGCGGTGCCGGCCTGGATGGTCAGCCGCATGGGCCCGTATTGAGCCAGCACCATGCCGTCGTCGATGACCGCCAGTTCTTTGGACATACGCCCGTCCCATCCTTGCGGAACCGGCCGCGCCGGGACCGGCGCGGCCGATTTCGCCGATTCAGCCGATTATCGCCGGTTTCCTGACCACCGGCGGGGTGTTGCGGCTGGTGTTGACCGTGATCTGGCCGTCGACCAGCACCAGGGAGACGCCGGGGATGTCGCCCTCGGTCATGGCCGACAGGGCGTCGGTGCCCACCGAGCCCATCGGGGCGTCCATGACCACCAGGTCGGCCTCGCGGCCCTTGGCGATGAGACCCCGGTTGAGGCCGTAGGCCTTGGCCGGGTTGCCGGTGGCCATGGCCAGGGCCGTGGCCGCCGGAACGCCGCCCAGGGAGGCCACGTGGGTGATCATCCGCAAAATGCCCAGGGAAACCACGCCGGTGCCGCTGGGGGCGTCGTTGCCGATGATGAACCGGTTGAGGGCCCCGGCCCGCCGGGCCTCGTCCAGAGCGATGTTGGCGGCCTTGTTGTTGCCGCAGTGCACCAGCTCCAGCCAGTATTTGGTCTGGGTGACCAGTTTCTTGATCTCGGCCGGGGAGACGGCGGTGGGGCCGCCGTTGATGTGGGAGACCACGTCCGGGTCGACGGCCATGACCATTTCGGCGGTGACGGTGCTGGAGCCGGGAATGGAGGTTCCGCCGGTGTGCATCATCACCTTGAAGCCGTATTTCTTGGCCCAGGCCACCATGGGGGCCGCGTCCGCCGGGTCCTTGACCGAGCCCAGGCCCACTTCGCCCACCAGTTTCAGGCCTTCGGCGGCCAGTTCCTTGAAATCATCCTCTTTCAGGCCTTTCTCCAGGATGAGGGCCCCGGCCAGCACCTTGGCTCCTCCGGGACGGAGTTTTTGGAAAGACTTGTAGGCCAGGGTGGCCAGGGCCTTGGTGCCGGCCGGGTCGGTGGGGCGGCCGGGAAGGTGGACCTCGCCGGCCGAGATGAAGCTGGTGACGCCGCCGTGGTGGGCGCTTTCAATGAATCCCAACTGGTTCTGCCGGGGGGTGAAATCGCCCAGCACCACGTGGCAGTGGGTGTCGAACAGGCCCGGGGCCACGGTGCTTCCCTGGCAGTCGATGACCTTGGCCGCGGCCTGGTTGAGGCCCGTGCCCACCTCAGCGATCAGGCCGTCTTCGATATAGATGGAGTCGGCTTCGAGGGCCGGATTGTCAAAATCGCCGCTGATGAGGGTGCCGATGTTTTTTATGAGCAGATTCATGGTATTTCTCCCTTCGCGCCATGGTACGTGTTCAAAGCGGCCGGCCATGAGCGGCGCCGACCGATTTCCGGGTGATGGCGGCTTGGCGGTGTGAAGCCCCGGGCGACCGTCCCGCCGATTTTTTCCTTATTCCGCGGTGTTCTGGCCGGTGATCCGGCCGAACCAGCCGGATTCGCGGCAGACGGCCATCACCCGTTCGAGGTTGGCCGGCAGGCTGAAAATCCGGCGGCCCAGGGCCTGGTGAAGGGCCCCGGCCACGGCCGGCGCCGTGGGCACCAGGGCCGGTTCGCCGATGCCCTTGGCCCCGAAGGGCCCGCTGGGCTCGGGACATTCGACGATGATGGGCACCACTTCCGGCATGTCGGTGGCCGTGAAGAGGTGGTAATCCTTCAGCGACTCGGTGGCACCG
The DNA here is from genome assembly GCA_031553735.1 of Candidatus Adiutrix sp. Classification (GTDB taxonomy): domain Bacteria; phylum Desulfobacterota; class Desulfarculia; order Adiutricales; family Adiutricaceae; genus Adiutrix. The sequence goes on along the minus strand of JAVBLB010000011.1, from coordinate 8,899 downwards.
GGCTCGAACTCCTCCGTCAGGGCGTAGCCCAGGCCCATGGCCACCCCGCCGCAGATCTGGCCGACCAGGTTGGCCGGGCTGATGGCCCGGCCCACGTCGTGGGCGGCCACGACCCGGATCACCTCCACCTCCGCCGTCAGGACGTCGACCTCCAACTGCACCATCTGGCAGGCGAAGGCATAGGCGCCGTAGGGCCGGCCCTGGCCCAATTCGTCGAGGGGGGTGGTGTCGGGGTCGAAGAAGCCCTGCCACTTGAGCGGCAGCCCCAGGTGGTGGAGGCTGTGGGCCAGGTCTTTGAAGGGTATGTGTTTGTCGGGGTTCCGCCGGTCGCGCACCGTGCCGTCGATCAGTTCCAGGTGCTCCTTGCCCGCTTTCAGCCGGTCCACGGCCCGGGTCAGCAGCAGGTCGGCCAATTCGCGGGCCGCGCGGGCCACGGCGTTGCCGGAGATGTAGGTCTGGCGGCTGGCCGAGGTGGCCCCGGCGTTGGTGGTGTATCGGGTGTCGGCCGCGACCAGCTTGATGCGGTCCGGGGCCAGGCCCAGGATTTCGCCGGCGATCTGAAGGAAAATCAGGGAAGACCCCTGGCCGATGTCGGCGCAGCCGGTGAAGAGGGTCACCCCCCCTTCCAGGTCCAGTTCGATCTGGGCGGTGGACGGGTTCTGGGCGGCGGTGTTGCCCACGCCGTACCACATGGCCCCGACCCCGACCCCGCGCCGTCGGGTGGGCGCCGAGGGTTTTTCGGCCAGCCATTCGGTCACGGCCTTTTGATAGTGGGGCTGAACCGCCTCCAGGCACTCCACCAGGCCCACCCCGGCCTCCAGCACCTGGCCGGTGCCGATGGTGGAGCCGTTTCGCAGGGCGTTGCGCAGGCGGATTTCCAGGGGATCGAGCCCCAGGGCCTCGGCGTGGAGGTCCAACTGGGCTTCGGAGGCGAAGGCGGCCTGGGGGGTGCCGAAGCCGCGCATGGCCCCGCGGAAGACGTGGTTGGTATAGACTTCCAGCACTTCCACGTCGACGTTGGGGATTTCGTAGGGCCCGGTGGCGTGCACCGCGGCCCGGGTGGCCACGGCGATGCCGTAGGAGCCGTAGGCCCCGCCGTCGGCCACGTAGCGGGCCCGCATGGCCACCAGGCGGCCGTTTTCATCCACGCCGGTTTTAATGTTCATCTTGATGGGGTGGCGCTTGCCGGTGGCCAGGAAGGTCTCCTCCCGACTGTAGCGCAGGGCCACCGGACGTTTCAGGTGGTACAGGGCCACGGCGATCAGGGCCTGGACGGTGATGTCGAGCCTCGAACCGAAGCCCCCGCCGGTGACGGCCTGGATGATGCGGACTTTTTCCTCGGGCAGGGCCAACAGGGCGGCCACGTCGCCCCGGTCGTAATGGGGGTTCTGGGTGCTGACCACGATGGCCAGGGCCCCGTCGTCGTCCATGAAACCGTAGCCGGCGTCCGGTTCCAGTTGGCAGTGTTCGATGCAGGGGGTCTCGTATTCGCTCTCCACCACGTGGCGGGCGGCGGCGAAGGCCGCTTCGGGGTCGCCGCGCTTGACCGCCCGCCTGAAGAGCACGTTGCCGCCTTCATGGATGTGGGGCGCCCCCTTGGCCAGGGCCTCCTCGGGGCTCATCAGGGGCGGCAGGTCCCGCCATTCGATTTTGACGGCCGCGCGGCCGGCCTCGGCCGCCTCTTCGGTTTCGGCGGCGATCAGGGCCACGGCGTCGGCCGCCGAGCGCACCTTGCCCACAGCCAGAACCGGGTGATCCTTGTTGATGATGCCCATCTTGTTGCGGCCGGGCACGTCGGCCGAGGTGAAGACCCCGACCACCCCGGGGACGGCCAGGGCGGCTTGAGTGTCGATGGACACGATTTCCGCGTGCGGCCGCTCCGCCCGCCGGACCTTCAGCGTCAGGCAATCAGCCGGCATGCGGTCGGCGGCGTACAGGGCGTCGCCCCGGGCCTTTTCCCAGATGCGGGGGTGGGTGTGATCGTGGCCGATGTATTTCATGGGTTCCATCTCGGATCTCCCGTTGTCATGAAGCCAGGGGTTGCAGCATCCGCCACAGGAGGCCGGCGATGGCCGGCTCCTTGTAGACCAGTGATTTGCGGCGGCCGGTGACGGCGATCATCTCCGCCGGCAGGTGCTCGGCGGCCCGCCGGAAGAGATCCGGGCCGGGTTTTTGGCCCAGGAGCAGGGCCTCCGTCTCCGGCATGCGGCGGGTGGTGGGCATGCAGGCCCCCAGAACCAGCCGGCACAGGCTGATCTGCCCGCGCTTGTCCAGATCGATCATCACCGCCAGGCTGACCCGGGAAATGGCCAGGTCCTTGCGGCGGCCGATTTTTTGGAAATCGGTGAAAACCGCTTTCTCCGGCCGGATGAAGAACCGCGACAGGATCTGCCCCGGCTTCAAGGCCGAGCGCTCGGGGCCGGCGAAGAGCTTTTCCACCGGGACCAGTTCCCGCCCGGCCGCGGAGACCACCTCGGCCTGCCCGGTGTAGAGAATCAGGGCCGGGTGGGTGTCGCCGCAGGGGGCGGCGTGGGCCACGTTGCCGCCCAGGGTGGCCTGGTTGCGCACCTGAAGGCCCGCGAAGCGTTCGGCGGCCAGGGCCAGGGCCGGGGCCTTGGCCCGGATGAGTTCCTGGCGCCGCAGATCTTCGATCTTCACGCCCGCGCCGAGGCACAGGCCGTTTTCGGTTTCCTCGATGACGCTCATCTCCGGGATGCCGGTCAGGTCCACCAGGCGGTCGCCCTTGAACCGGCCGGCCCGAAGGTCGATCATCAGGTCCGTGCCGCCGGCGACGAGGCCGGTGGTCTCCGGGGACCGGCTCACCAACTCCACCGCCTCGGCCAGGGTTTCAGGGCGGAAATATTCGATCTGTTCCCTGATCATAAAGCCGATTCCCCCCTCAGGGTCGCCGCCGCGTCGAGCACGGCGTCGACAATCTGCTGATAGCCGGTGCAGCGGCAGATGTTGCCGGCCAGGGCTTTTTTCACCTCGGCCCGGTCCGGGGCCGGGTTGTGATCCAAAAGGGCCTTGGCGTTCATCAGGAAGCCGGGGCTGCAATAGCCGCACTGGATGGCGTTGTGCTTGACGAAGGCCGTTTGCAGGGGATGGGGCCGGCCGTTTTTCTCCAGCCCTTCGGTGGTTTCCACCACGGCGCCCTGCAATTGGGCGGCCGGCATCAGGCAGCTGTTGACGGCCCGGCCGTTGACGATGACGGTGCAGGCGCCGCATTCGCCGATGCCGCAGCCCTCCTTGACGCTTTTCTGGCCCATGGCCTCACGCAGAAAGGCGAGGGCGCTCATGGTCGGGGCGGCCGAGCCCCGCGCCGGTTGGCCGTTGAGCGTGAACGATATGGTGATTTCAGCCATTTCTAGTCCTCATCCGGCTCCGGGAGCCCATTATTAAAGATAAGGTTGGAGGCGATTGACCCCGCGTTCCACCGCCCGCGAAGGCCGGGCGTCAACTCCGGGCCGGCGACAGGCCGGCGACAGGCCGGCATGAGGCGGCGAACAAACCCAGAGAATCTGACAAGCCTCTTCATGGTGGTTGGCCCAGCGGTGCGGCACCAGGCCGGAGATGTAGGCCATCGAATCCGGCTTCATCTCCGTGACGTCTCCGTTGAGGTCCAGCGTCAACCGGCCTTCGATGACGTAAATCATCTCCTCCCCGGGGTGGAGCGGGTGGATTTGCGGGCCGCTCTTGGGGGGGATGACGGTGTAGAAGGGCTGCATTCTCTTGTTGCCCGCCGCTTTGATCATCTGCCGGATATCGGCCTTCAGGCCTTTGACCCGCTTTTTGATCCACGTGTCGGGCGGGTTGATGCAAGGGTCGTGAACCAGGTCGTTGTCGAAGAACTCAATGATGGAGACTTCCAGAGCCTCGGCTATTTTTTGCAGGGTCTGGATCGAAGGCGAGACTTTTTCGTTTTCCAGCTTGGAAATATAGGCCGCGGTCACGGAGGTCTTGTCGGCCAGTTGCAGAAGGGTCAGGTTCCTTTCCGTCCGCAGCCGGCGCAGGGTGCCGCCTATTTGTACCGAATTCGACATGGGTATGCTCCAGGGATGTCGGATGGGGTCAAGGCCCCGGAGGGCTTTGACCCGGGACCGCAGCGGTCCGGGGGCCTGGTTTTGGATACAATACCAGAACTGGGCCGCCAGCCCGCAGTGTTGCGCAACCATGTTAACAGTGGACATGGATAGTCGCAGTCATTTTATTGACTGTTAGGAATGATATTAATACAAAGGAAATGTCTTGTCAATTAAATTTTTAACTATAGCGCGTTTTTTCAGACCCGCCCGACTCCTTTGAAGCCGCTCCGGAGGCTGAAGAGCATGGCGGTCTTTCTTGGAAGCGATGTCGGGAGAGGGGTTCCTCAGTCGGAGGCGGAACTGGCTTTGTCGGCCGGGCGAGGTCATGGAAAGCGGCCGGTCAACCGGTGCGGGGTTGAAAACGAACAGGGTGGGTCCCGGGGCGCCCGGGCCGCCGGGGAGAATAAGCGGCCCGGGTGTGTCCGGCTGTTCCGATTTTTTTCGAGATACGCGCCGGGTGGAATTGGACTGAGCGGGGCTCGACCCTCTGGGGCCCGGTGTGGAGCGCCGCTCCCGGAACCGGAAGCGGGCCCCGGGTTCAGCCTTCGGCCGGCCCGGCGGGCTGGGGCCGGTCCTGGTCCAGCCGGCGAATTTCCACTTTTTCCACTTTGCGGTCGTCGGCGGCGGTGATGCTGAACAAGAGGTCGGCCCACTGAATTTCTTCTTTCACCTGGGGCACCCGGCCGACCTGATTGGTGAGAAAGCCGCCCAGGGTGTCGTAATCGCCCTCGGGCAGGTCCACGCCCAGATGTTCGCTCAAATCGGAGATGGGGGCCTGGCCGGCGGCCAGGGTGACGCCCGGGCCGAGATCGATGAAGGGGGCCTCTTCCTCGTCATATTCATCGTGGATGTCGCCGACGATTTCCTCGATGATGTCCTCCATGGTCACCAATCCGGCGGTGCCGCCGTATTCGTCCAGGACGATGGCCAGGTGGCTTTTTTTATGACGCAGTTCGCCGAGGAGGTCGCCGATTTTCTTGTTGCCGGGGGCCAGGATGATGGGGCGGATGATGCTGTGGGGGAGCGGGATGTCCAGGGAATCGCCCCAAAACTGCAGAAGATCCTTGCCGACGATGAAGCCGACGATGTGGTCCATGTCGCCGTCATAGACCGGCAGGCGCGAATAGCCTTCTTCCACCAGACGCTGGATGACTTCCCCCAGGGAGCAGCATTGGTCCACCCCCACCATGTCGATGCGGGGGGTCATGATCTGGCGGGCCACCGTGTCGTTGAAATCGACGATGCTCTGGATCATCTCGCTGGCGTTCTGGCCGATGGCCCCGCTTTCGGCGCCGTGATCCAACAGGTCGTGTATTTCATCCTCGAAAGCGGACGGCGACAGGGAACCTTTTCTGAACAAACGAACGAATCTGGAGAAAAAACTTCGATGGGGTGATGAACTGCCTTCTTCCAAGGCGGCCTCCTTGCGCTGCGGGGGACCCTCTAAATCATCCATCGCCCGGCTTTGTGGGCGATGCGGCGGGTTCCTCCGGGGCCCCTAAAGGGCGATTCGCCGCCCTGGCCGGCCGATGCCGGGCCCCGGGCGGCCGGAACGAGGGGCGATCGCCCCCGTCCGGTGCACAAACGGCGCGGGCGTTCTTCGCTCGCCGCCGGCCGCGGGAAACGCCATCCGCCCCCGGTGGGCGGGCCTTTCCTACGCTGGACTTATCTTGGCCCAGTATACCAAATCTTCAGGCCCTCATCAAGCGGCGTCGGCGGGCGGGCGCCTCAAAACGGCCGGGAATGAAAGATGGCGGGGTGGCGGCGACGCATGGGGGCCTCCTTCGGGACATCGCCCCGGCCATTTCACGCGTCAGCCGTCGGCGCGGCCCCCGCGGGCTCCTAAAAATCTGAACAGGGTTTCCACCAGCCGGTCCATTTTGATGGGTTTGGCGATGTGGGCGTTCATGCCGGCCGCCAGGGCCTTGTCGATGTCCTCTTTGAAGGCGTTGGCGGTCAGGGCCACGATCGGCACCCGTTTGGCGTCCGGGTGATCCGAGGCGCGAATGGCCTGGCTGGCCTGGTAGCCGTCCATCCGGGGCATGAGCACATCCATGAGGACGATGTCGTAAGTGTGTTCCGGGGCGGCCTGGAATTTTTCCAGGGCCTCCTGTCCGTCTTCGGCCTCGTCGATGGTCAGGCCCGTGACTTTCAGCATGGCCCGGGCCACCTTGCGGTTGAGGTCCACGTCGTCGACCAGGAGGGCGCGGTGGCCGGCGAACTTGCCGGCCGGGTCTGAGATGACTTCCACGGCGGTCGATTCCGGTTCCGTTTCGGGCATCCAGATGGCGAAACTGAATTCGCTGCCTTCGCCCTCCCGGCTTTTGACCATGATGTCGCCGCCGAAGATCTGGACGATGTGACGGCTGATGGCCAGCCCCAGGCCGGTGCCGCCGTACCGCCGGGTGATTTGGCCGCCGCCCTGTTCGAAAGGCTGGAAAATGCTGGCCAGAGCCTCTTTCGAGATGCCGATGCCCGTATCACGGACCAGGAATTTCACCAGCGTCCGGCCGTCCGCCCGGTCTTTTCGTTCGATGTGGAATTCCACCCGCCCCAGTTCCGGGGTGAACTTCACCGCATTGCCCAATAGGTTGATCAACACCTGCCGGAGGCGCAGGGAATCGGTGCGGAAGGTCGAAGGGGTGAAGGCATCGAAGACGGTGGAGAAGGCGATGTTCTTCTCGTCGCAGCGCGGCTTGATGATGCTGGTCACGGTTTCGATCAGTCTGGGCAGTTCCATGGTTTCTTCCGACAATTCGATTTTGCCGGCTTCTATTTTGGAAAGATCCAGAATATCGTTCAACAGGCCCAACAGATGCTGCGAGGAGATTTCGATCTGCCGCACATGGTCTTTGATTTCCGCCATTTCGGCGTTCCGGCCCTCCATCTGGTCCAGGTTCCGCTGGGCGATGTTGGCCAGCCCGATGATGGCGTTCATGGGGGTGCGGATTTCGTGGCTCATGCGGGCCAGGAACTCGCCTTTGTATTCGTTGGCCCGGTTGGCCTCGTTCATGGCCCGTTCCAGTTCCAACTGCCGGGTCACCATTTCCGTGACGTCGGCGGTCTCGATGATATAGCCGATCTTCTCGCCGTCCTTGTTCAGGAAATAGCTCGCCGATCCCTTGATATATCGCCCGCTCTCTTCGAGGTACAGGATCTCGGCTTCGCGCCCTTCCTCCAGGGCGGTGATGGGGCAGTATTTCGTGCCGGCCGGATAGACGCTGTGGTCGGCGTACGGCGTGCCGACGATCGTCGCCAGATTCGGCGCCTTGCCCAGGGCCAGCCCCTGCTCGTTCATATAGATGATGTTGCGGTTCATGTCGGTGATGCTGAGCGGATTCTTGACGCTGTCGACGATGCTGTCGGCCATGTCGTCGAAGGAATCGGCCAGGGTGCCGAATTCGTTCTTGATCGGCGCCTGGAAGCGGAACTGTCTTTCGCCGGCCCGGAAGCGGGAAATGCCCCGGATGAGCCGGGTGATGCTGTTGGTCAGGAACGAGGCCATCCAGATGGCGATGAACACCACCAGGACGATCAGGATGACGGTGGTGGTGACGAGCTGGGCGAAAGTGCCCTTGAGGTTGCGGCCGATGGCCGTCCCGAGCTTTCCTTCCGTCTCCCGGGCCGGGAGGGTGAAGGATTCCAGGCCGGAACCGATGGCCACGAAGCCGAAGCCGCGCCTGGAATGGCCGTTGGCCTCCGACGGGGCGTAGGGGCCGGTGTAATAGGGGATGGCGGCCGCGGTGTTCAGCTTGTACAGCCCGCTCCAGAGAATGTAAAAGGAGCCCGAGCCGCCGTCCTGGGTCAGGTCCATCCAGCCCGTGCACTGGGGGGCGTTGTTGAGATACCGGCAGTCCAGGCCGACCAGCCCCTGGCGGGTCAGGGCCGGGGCCGGTTTTTTCGTCCTCGACTGCTGATAAAAGATTGGGTAATCCTTGACGAAGTCGGTCCAGCGGGGGAGGCCGCTGGCCTGCCAGGCGTCATAGAGCGAGCTCTCCAGCCAGGGCACCTGCGGATCGCCGGTTTGCGGGTCGAACCCGACGATGGAAGAGTGGCGCGGATGGCAGACGCTGCGGCCCCGGTAGTCCCAGATGAAGGCGTAGTTGCCTTCGAAGGCGCTCGACAGTTCAGTGTAGCGTTGGTTCATCGGCGTGAGGTGGTCCACGAATTCCATGATGTGGTCATGGTTCAGGGCCAGGGTCACGTAGCCGATGACCCGGCCGTCCTGGTCCGTCACCGGGGTGGCCCAGCGGACGATGCCCTCGAAGCGCCGGCCGTGGGGGTTCTCCATTCCGGCGTAGGCCTGGTTTTCGGGATCGTAGGTGATCGCGTAGCCGCGCTGCTCGGCCGCATCGGCCACGACTCCGGGGGCGTACATCCCGATATAATTCGTGCCCACATAGGCGCCGGTCACATCCGTGACGTGGATTTCGCCCGGCTTCAGACCCTTCAGCTTTTCAAAATATGTCTCGGCCTTGACGTAGGTGTTCTCCCGCCTGGAGACGTCCTTCAGGTCCGGGTCCAGCGGGTGGTGAACCTTGGTCGAGCCGGGGGCCACGATTTTGATCTGTTCCCGTCCCTCCAGGTCGATGAAGGTTATTTCATCATAGAGCGGAACGTTTTCATATTCGAAACGCGCGGCCGGGCGGTGCCGGAAGCCGTTCATGTCGTTGTTTTCGTCGTTGGTCGACCGTCCGTTTTCATCTCCGGCCGGGGGCCCCCCCCCCGCCCCCCCCCACCCCCCGCCCCCCCGGGCCCGGGGCCACCCGCCCCAATTTATCAAACCCCCCACCCCCCGGTGAACCAAACCCCGG